>JABCZC010000083.1 GCA_013289875.1 Acidobacteriota bacterium
CGGAGGGACAGACGGAGTACGTGGAGGTGGCGAATAACCCGGAGGATTCGATGGCCGGGACGCGGCAGGTGCCGTTTTCGCGTGAGCTCTACATCGAACGGGAAGATTTTCGCGAGGTGCCCCCGCCGAAGTATTATCGGCTGTCGCCAGGCAAGGAAGTGCGGCTGCGCAATGCGTATTTTGTCGTCGCGCACAGCGTGGCGAAGGATGCGGACGGGAATGTGGTGGAAGTGCATTGCACGTACGATCCTGCCAGCCGCGGCGGGAATTCTCCGGATGGGAGGAAGGTGAAGTCGACGATGCACTGGGTGTCGGCGGCGCATGTAATTTCCGCCGAGGTGCGGCTTTACGACAAGCTGTTTTCGAATCCAAATCCGCAGGACGTGCCGGATGGCGGGAGCTTTCTGGACAATGTGAATCCCAACTCTCTGGAAATAGTGGCGGATGCGAAGCTGGAGCTTTCGCTGGCCGAGGCGAAGGTGGGCGCGCCGTACCAGTTCGAACGCGTGGGATACTTCTGCCTCGACCCGGATTCTACTGCGGAGAAGCTGGTGTTCAACCGGACCCTGCCGCTGAAGGACACGTGGGCTAAGATCGAGAAAAAGGCGGGGGCGTAGGACCAGGCCTGTCACGCCAGCAACCAGCTGACTGGTTTGGTCGAGAACTGTGGATGTGTTGCAACTTTCAGAGCTGCTGGCTGGTGACGTGAAAGAATCGCGAAATGATAACCCGACCCGCGATCTTCAAATGGCGGCAGACCGAACCCGGCCTCATACTTTGTGCGGTCCGGTGGTATCTTCGCTATTCTCTGTCGCTGCGCAATGTTGAGGAACTGCTGGAAGAGCGCGGTCTCCATGTCGATCACACAACAATCTGGCGCTGGGTGCAGGATTACGGCCCGGAGTTGGAGCAGCGACTGCGAAGGCATCTCAAGCCGACCAACAAGTCCTGGCGAGTGGACGAAACCTACATTCGGGTGAAGGCTCGCTGGTGCTACTTGTACCGGGCCATCGATTCCACGGGTGCCACCATCGATTTCCTACTGTCAGCATTGCGTGACGCAGATGCTGCCAAGCGCCTGTTTCGCAAGGCGCTGCAGCGATGATCCCATCCACAACCTCGAGTGATCAACACCGACCTGGCGCCGATCTACAGCTCCGCGATCCCTGACAGTAAGAAGGAAGGGACCCTGCGCGATCGCTGTCGACACCGACCCGTGCAGTACTTGAATAACATCCTCGAGCAGGATCATCGAGCCATCAAACATCGCGTGAACGCCAAACAGGGCTTCCGAGAATTCCGGGCGGCCCAGCGAACGATTCAAGGCTACGAAGCAGTCCACATGATCCGCAAGGGGCAAGTTCGATGGGTGGCAGGAGATGATCTTCTTCGTCAGATTCAGTTCATCGACAGCCTTTTTGACTTGGCAGCCTAAGAACACACGACAGGCGCTCGGCAACAAACTTGTCTGCCCTTGAAACTTGCAACACTACCAACCAATTCAATCGAGGGCGCGAGGGGGCAGTCATGGAAAAAGAAGATTCCCGCAAAAATCAACCTTCCGGGAGCAGGAGAAACAACAAATGAAAATCAGGCGCAGCTTCGTTCAGAGGGACTTGCCATGCAAAAGAACTGGGAACTTCAACGAACGCCTGACTGACGCCGAGATTATGCGGGCGATTCATTACCTCAATCGAGATGTATGCCCTGAAAGGGCCTCTCATCGCGGACATTCTGAAGGCGCTTGTCGCTGGCGGGGGGTTGCGTCACGTACGGGCGCTGCGCTGTGAGACCGCCATCAAGGATCAAGGATTGTCCTGTGTAATAGGATGATCTATCCGAAAATAGCCATGCAACTGCATCGGCGATCTCTTCCGGGCGTCCAATCCGGCCGATAGGATGCACCGCACTCATTTCGTCGAGTGCCTCTTGGGCGCCAAATAGCTCTGGCCAACGAACAGCGGCGCATCGCTGATGAACGAGATCACAGACGAGCCTCATGTTCTCTTGGCAGCCCGCGTCACGGCCGTGTGCTCTAGTGGTGAAACGATTGAAGGCTGGCACAACGGGTTCATCAATCGTGCAATGTATGGGCTAATTTGTGGCGTTTCACCGCTCCGGCAGCGCTGGATTGTTGAGAACAGAAAAGCGGCACCCAAAAATGGGGCGCCGGCCCCTATCTTTTCGGGTGGAAAGCGTGCGTCAGGGCCTGAAGGCGCGTTGACCTGTTGGGATGCAATCTTGGGGTGAAGACCCCGGCCTACCTTTGGGTTCGTGCCGCGCACGAAGGAAGCTGCCCGAGGTCTCAAGGTCGAGACCTGGGCAGCCGTCAGTGGTTGTGCCGAACAATTTCCCCGTTGCGTTAGGGAGCCAGCGTGTCCGGAACGTAGACCGCCGTGATAGCGGGCTGGAAGAGCCAGGCACTATTGAAACCCGTCTCATATCCGTTCAGATAGAAGGTGTAGGTGGTGCCGGCGGTGACGGGCCAGGTTCTGACGATCGAATATTGCGCGCTGGCGCCGAAGCCGGGCACCGTCGTCGCAAATTCGGCGGCAACGTAGGAGCGAATCGCTGAATCCGATCCCGCGTCGGGTACGCATCCCCCGACATTGCCGGACGCAGTCGACAGTTGCAGGCAATAATTTCCCTCGGTCCCGAGCGTGTGTTCATAAACCACCGTACCGGTGACGGTGATGGTTAAATTGCCTGTCTCAGGCGCCTTGACCTGGATCGACTGCAAGGGTTTGGCAGAGGTGGGTACGGAGATCCAGATCGGACCTCTCACCTCTCTTGAGGCGGCCTGTGCGCCCGCCAGCGTAGCGAAGCTGCCCGTCAGTATCAACGTTGTTGCGAGAACAATTGCACGGAATTTCATTGGTGTCTTCTCCTTGAATTTCGAGTTCGTCGCGGCACTGTGCGATGTCTCCCATTCCTCTAGATAGTTGGGAAAAGGCGTGGATCGTTTCAAAATAGATTTTCAGAGGCGCGGCTCTACAGACAGAGACACACCCGGATGTGAACTGACAAAACTGCCAAAACCTATTTCTGTCAGTTTTGTCAGTACCGGTCTTTGGTTTCCGAGCGAATTGCGGCTTCTGACGGAATCCCGCTTCACGATCATGCAGAGTGGCGGAAGCCCATTCGCGCGATGGATGGTCTCCACCAGTGCGCACGATCCGCGACCTTATGGCTGGCGCACGGGCGTAGGCAAAAACGAGAGCTCCCTGTCACTGTCGCAAGCCATCCGGAGGTGCCTGGATTCATCATCCCTATGGTGTTTGGGACACTTCCTGGCAATTTTGCCATGTTAGCCAACGCTGGAGCTGACAGAAAAGTGCTTGCTCGATGCGTTCCTTTCTTGCCTGTGCACTCAAGGCAGTCGATCAGGCGATGAGGAATAAAGGCCGGCGGAGGAAATATCAAGCGCCGTGAAAAGCATGTCGCGAAGTCAAAATAGTGCTGCCGCGTTTCGCTGTTCCGCAAGCTTTGGTTTCGTAATCGGCACCTTGGGTATTTAGGCATTCCCAGTACTTCCGTGCGCCTTCTGAGACTTGCTATACCTGGCGAGTGCCGCAGCCCTCGCCTTGGCACTCCTCTCCTCCGGCATCAACTTCGCCAGCGCCACCGCCCGTGCCTTTGCCAAGTTGACAGGGCTCGTAATCTGTCGCCGATCTCCTGGCAGCGAGCTAACCTTCTCCAGTTCGGCCACCAATTGCGCCGCAGCCGCCTTGGGCCCCAAACCACACCACTTTCCCGCGTCTTCGAGCGAATTTTTCCCGCAAAACGACGTAAAACGACCGCTTTTCTCAGGCTGTGCGGTATCTGTTGGCGGAATTGCGGGGAGTTCGCCTGGCTGGCTGAGTTTTGCTGTCGGTGTGCAGTTGGCGATTAGATTCTGAATCAGCGGTTTGTTGAGCGTCGTTTTCAAGCTGCGAACTCTCACGCAGATCACTCATCGTCGGCTGGCGATTCGCATTTGCTCGATCGGCGCGCGCAAGCTGCGACAGGACAAGAACTGCGAGGCCTTTGGCGCTAAAGGCGAAGCAGGCGACTTCGGTTTTACTGCGGCCGTAGTCGCGTACGACACGGACCCGACCCCGACCCATTGGTGACTGGAAAGAGGCCTGGGAGAAGGCAAAGGAGCGCGCTGGCGCCACCCTGCGAGGTGAACCCGATGAGCCTCAACGAGCCAAATTTGAGCGCTCCCGAAAAAAGAGAAGGGACGCAACTAAGCTCGGAAAGCTTGAGAATGGGACGGATGAGGGAACGAAACCTGAGCCACTCAATTGTCGCTTCCACGATTTACGCCACAGCGCCGTTACACGCCTGCTTGAAGGCGGCATTTCCTACCCAGTAGTTGCTAGCATTATGGGCTGGTCAGCAGCGACAGCAATCCGTATGGCGAAGCGTTACGGTCACATTGGGCATAGGGCGCTCCGGGATGCCATGGACGTTCTTGGCAGCAGAGAAATTGAAGCGGGGTCCCTCAAAAAGTCCCCAAAGTCCGCGGAGGATCAAATTGTGGTTGTGCAGTAAGTCTTTGAGAAGATTTGGCTCCTCAGGTAGGACTCGAACCTACAACCCTTCGGTTAACAGCCGAATGCTCTGCCATTGAGCTACTGAGGAGTATGTGGCGGGATATACGTGTTTCCTCTGTGTTTATATCAAATGGGGCTCCGTGCGTCAAAGAAACCGCTATCGGAATCCGGTCGCTATCAGGTCGCCGTTCTCCAGTAGGAACGGCGCTGTTTCATCGGCGGAAAACGCGGTAAGCTGAAGGCGTCTGGAGGACTCAATGCTTAAGACACAACCGCGCATCTCCCGGGTTCCGCGCAGAGAGGCGACCGAAGCCGTCGCTGCGATCTACGACCGCTATATGCAGACACGCGGCAACGTCCCGAATATGTTCCGCACCATGGCGCATCGGCCGGAGATATTTGCGACCATGATCGCCCACTTCGAGGCGATTCTCACGACGGGAACCCTCCCGACCAAGCTTAAGGAACTGGTGATCGTGCGCACTTCGCAGCTCAATCGCTGCGAGTATTGCCTCGGGTCGCATACACAGATCGCCATGAAGCTCGGCTGGTCGAGGGAGCAGCTCGACGATCTGGCCAACTATCAATTCCGCGATGACTTTACGCCAGCGGAGAAAGCCGCGCTGTCGCTCGCCGAGCAGATGACGCTGGATTCAAACCACATTCCGGATGAATTTTTTGATCGGTTGCACGAGTTCTACGACGAAGGCGAGATCGTGGAGCTGATGGCGGCAATCGGCATGTTCAACTACTTCAACCGATTTAACAACGCACTGCAAATCGAGCCAACAAAGCCGGGCGAAGGAGCAGAATAGTCTGGCGGCGTGAACACGCCTTTGTTCGGAATCTCATATACTGTCTGCGGCTTTCGAGGCTGCAATTCCTTCAGCCTGTAAATTGAGTTTTCCCAATGCGCTCTAACAAATTTCTTTGAAAGAGGTTCATCTATGCAACTCGGAATGGTGGGTCTTGGTCGTATGGGAGCCAACATGGTCAAGCGGCTCATTAACGGCGGCCACGAATGCGTGGTTTTCGACAGATCGCCGCAATCTGTCGCCGATCTGGTCAAGGACAAAGCTGTCGGTGCGTCGGCTCTCGCCGACATGGTGAGCAAGCTCAAGAAGCCGCGCGCCATCTGGCTGATGATTCCCGCCGCCGCGGTGGATTCAACCATCGCCGACATTGTTCCTCATCTCGAAAAGGACGACATCCTGATCGATGGTGGCAACTCGTATTACATCGATGATATCCGGCACGCCAAGCAACTCGCAGAAAAGGGAATTCACTTTGTCGACGTGGGGACAAGCGGTGGGGTGTGGGGTCTCGAGCGCGGTTATTGCATGATGATCGGGGGAGAGGACAAGATCGTGAAGCATCTCGATCCCATCTTCAAGACCATCGCGCCGGGAATCGGCGACGTTCCGCGCACTCCCGGACGCGACAAGCTTGGTGGAACCTCCGAGTTGGGCTATTTGCATTGCGGACCCAATGGCGGCGGCCACTTCGTCAAGATGGTTCACAACGGCATCGAATACGGAATCATGGCCGCCTATGCCGAAGGGCTTGGCATACTCCGTTCTGCAAACGTCGGCAAAGGAACCCACGAGATCGACGCCGAAACAACTCCCTTGCGCGATCCTGAGCACTACCAGTACGACTTCAATCTTGCGGATGTGACCGAGGTATGGCGGCGGGGCAGCGTGATCTCTTCCTGGTTGCTCGATCTGACCGCCTCAGCCCTGGCTCAGGACCCCGCGCTATCGAAGTTTGGTGGCCGCGTTTCAGACTCTGGCGAAGGCCGCTGGACCATCAAGGCCAGCATCGACGAGGCTGTGCCGGCACACGTTCTTACGGCTGCACTCTACGAGCGATTCAGCTCTCGTGGCGAGGCCGATTACGCCAACAAGGTGCTCTCCGCAATGCGTTTTGCATTCGGTGGGCACCTGGAGAAAACGGCCGCGAAATAGAGCAGGCCTGGGACAAGCTGAAATCTGGCCTGCGCGTGTCAACAGCGGCGACCCCAATCGCGGGCCGCCGCTTTTTTGTGGCGTTTCTGGATTCTGTATGAAAGATGGCGCGCACGGCGCTGTGGGAGTCCTAAAATGGGATGGCGCAGGCGGCGTCAGCCAAAGAAAAGGTCTGGGTACAGGAGAAACATCGCGTGTTAGCGAAGTTCAGGATTCGGAGCAAACTGCTGATCGCCCTGCTGCCTTTGGCGCTGATGGTGCTTGCAGCCACTCTGTACTCGTCGATCGAGATGTCGAGGATCGACAAGCGGTACAGCATGCTGATTGCCAGGGATGTTAAGGCGCTCCAAAGCCTGACCGACGCACGGGCAATGACCACTCAGTTTGGCCAGGGCCTCTATAAGGAGATAGCTGAGCCGGATATTGAAAAATCGAGAGAAATCGACGCCGAGCTCGACAGGGTCGTGGCGGAATATAACGCACTTGTGGAGGAGGCTAAGCAGGAGAGCCCGGCTCTGGCTTCGGAGATCGAGGCTTCCGCCACTCTGTTTGACCAAGCCGTCACCGACTCGAGTGGCATACGCGCGGAAGCTATGAGGGACGATACCGTCCCAGCCATGAAGGGGATGCGCGGATCCGAAGAAGCCGAATTGCAGCGCGCCCGGCAGGGCATGATCGTGCTCATAGAAAAGCTGCACAGGTCGGTCGATCAGCAATCCAAAGCTCTCTCCGCCAAAACGCGCCGCACAATCCTGATCACCTGGATCGTCATCGGATTCGGCCTGGTGGCATCTTTCGCATTCGGGCATTGGATCGTACAACGTGAGGTTGTCGATCGCCTCGAAGGCTTCCGCGGCCACATCCTCAATGTGGCGGACGACCGGCTCGATCAATCCATATCCAACCTTGACCGCAAAGACGAAGTTGGCGAAATGAGTCGCGCGCTGAGCACGCTGCAAGGCTCAGCCCGGGAGCGGCAGCTTCAGGCCTGGGTCAAGGCCGAGGTCGCGGCCACAACATTGCGCTTGCAGTCGGCCGAGGATTTTCCGGCATTCGCGCGAATCCTGCTGTCTCGTATCTCGGAATCAATCGAGTTGCTCTACGGAGCCTTTTATCTTGTTGATCCGGATCGCAAGCGCCTCAGGCGGGTGGGTGGATTCGCGATCGGTCCGGCTACAGAATCGCAGACTTTCTCTCTTGGAGAAGGCATGGTCGGACAAGCTGCCCTCGAGCAGCGTCCGCTGGAGGTGACTCCAACTCCCGAAAGCCGTCTTCAGATATCGGCCGGCATGGGCACCGTGACCCCTGGGCACCTTCTGTTCACGCCGCTGATGAACCACGGAGTCGTCTCTGCGGTGCTCGAGTTGGCACCGACTGCTCCCTTGTCGGAGCGTCAGAAATCATTGCTGGCTGCGCTGCTGCCGGCAGCGGCGCTGAACGCTGAGATTCTGGTGGGCAACATCGAAACCAGGAAGTTGCTGGAGCAGACTCGGGTGCAGGCTGCCACTGTGGCGGCTGCTGAGGAAAGGTCTCGCCTGATCCTCGGCTCCGTCAATGAAGGCATCTTCGGATTGACGGTCGACGGCATGGTCTCCTTCGTAAACCCGGCTGCCGCGGCAATGATCGGCTTTGCGCCGGAGGATATGGTCGGACAGTCGATGCACGACCGCGTCCACTACGCGCGCGCCGACGGTACCAAGATCCCGCACGAAGAGTGCTTCATGTATCTGACTGCGAAAGACGGCAAGTCCAGGCTCGTCTCCGACGAGATTCTGTGGCGCAACGACGGCACCAGCTTTCCGGTCGAGTACTCCACCACGCCCATCATGCGCAATGGCGAGGTCGTCGGCAGCGTGGTTGCATTCCGCGACATAACGAAGCGCCGTGAAGCAGAGAAGCGCCTTCAATTTACCCAGTATGCCGTGGACAACGCCGCCGACACTGTCTTCTGGGTCAGGCCGGCGGACGGCGGCATTGAATATGTGAACGAATCAGCCTGCCGCACCCTGGGTTACTGTCGGGCGGACCTGCTCAACATGAACATTGCCCAAGTCAACCCCGACTTCGGCCCCGAGAGGCTGGCAGATTTGTTGACGCAACTCCATGAAAAGGGCGTGCTGACCTGGGAAAGCCGACACCTTGCTCATGATGGGCGAACCGTCGACGTCGAGGTGACGGTCTTTCTCGCGGAATATCTCGACCGCCAGATGCTGGTCGTAAACGTCAAGGACATTACCGAGCGCAAGTGGGCTGAGGAGGAAATGCGCCGTGCAAAGGAGATAGCCGAAGCGGCCACGCGCACCAAATCAGACTTTCTGGCCAACATGAGCCATGAGATTCGCACTCCGATGAACGCAGTGATCGGGATGACGCATCTGGCTTTGAAAACCGATCTGACCGTCAAGCAGCGAGACTACCTGACCAAGATCAAGTCTGCCGCTCAGGCGCTCCTCGGCATCATCAACGACATTCTGGATTTCTCCAAGATCGAAGCCGGAAAAATGGACATGGAGAAGACGGAGTTCCACCTGGAAGAAGTACTGGAGAATCTGTCCTCCATCGTCGGTCAAAAGGCACAGGAAAAGAATCTCGAGTTCCTCATCTCCTCGCAACACGATCTTCCCGCCGACCTGATCGGCGACCCGTTGCGCCTTGGGCAGATTCTGATCAATCTGGTGAACAACGCCGTGAAGTTTACGGAACAGGGTCAGATCGTCGTCAGCGTAGCGCTCGAGGAGCGCGCCTCGGATCGGGTCAAGCTTAAATTCTCGGTATGCGACAGCGGCATCGGCATGACTCCGGAACAGAGTGCCCGCATGTTCCAGGCGTTCGCCCAGGCCGATACATCCACGACACGCAAATATGGTGGAACCGGCCTCGGGCTCTCTATCTCCAAGCGTCTCGTGGAAATGATGGAGGGCACGATCTGGGTTGAGAGCGTATATGGATCGGGAAGCACCTTCCATTTCACTGCGTGGTTCGGAATAGGGGCGGGGAAGGAGCAACGCAAGCGCTTTATCCCCGATCTTGCAGGCCTCCGCGCGCTGGTCGTCGATGACAACGCGCAGGCGCGAGAGATTCTCACCGAGGCCCTTCGGACATTTGCTCTCAGAGTGGAGTCTGTGCCGTCGGGCGAAGATGCAATTCGGGAATTGGTCGCAACGGACTCGCAGGATCCCTATCGACTCGTATTGATGGACTGGCACATGCCCGGCATGGATGGCCTGCAGACAAGCCGCGTAATCAAGCTCAGCAGTCGCCTGGAGCATATCCCCAAAATCGCCATGGTCACCGCATTTGGGCGAGAGGAAATCCGCGCTCAGGCAGACGAGATCGGCATTGAGCACTACCTTCTCAAGCCTGTCAGTCATTCCATGCTGTACGACACGTTACTCGATATGTTCGGCGTTCAGAGCAATGAAGAGAACCGCTCGCGTCTACCGAAAGTGGATGCGCACGCTCACGACGCCGGAGGTGTCCGCATTCTGCTGGTCGAAGATAATGAAATGAACCAGCAGGTTGCCACCGAGCTGCTTGAGAGCGCAGGAGGCATTGTGACGGTTGCGAATCATGGCGGCGAAGCCGTGAGAATCCTGACGACGGGCGATCAGCCTCCGCCATACGAGGTCGTTTTCATGGACTTGCAGATGCCGGTAATGGACGGCTTCGCCGCCACGAAGGTTCTGCGGGCTGACCCTCGCCTGCAGAAGCTGCCGATCATCGCGATGACGGCGCATGCGCTTGTGGAGGAACGCGAGCGCTGCCTGGACGCGGGAATGAACGACCACGTCAGCAAGCCCATCGATCCCGATGCGCTCTTTGCGACACTCGCTCGCTGGGTGAAGCCGCACACGGATGCGGCAAAAGTGCCGGAGAAGCAAAAGAAGGCGCACGACGAGGTGATAATCCCCGAGATCGAGGGCATCGACTCGGGCTCTGGTCTCAAGCGCGTCGCAGGCAACAAGCGGCTATATCGGGATCTACTCGCACAGTTCGTGGAAAAACAAGGCGATGCCGCAGAGCAGGTATCGAACGCCCTTGAAAGTGGAGACCATGCTTTCGCCGAGCGCATCGCTCATACGGTAAAAGGCGTTGCGGGCAACATCGGGATTACGAAAATACAATTTGCGGCTGCCGGGCTGGAGAAGGCTGTTCGCGAAAAGGATCCGGCGACCCCCGCCCAGCTGGCGCAGTTTGCCCTGCTGCTGCGAGAGCAGGTTGAGGCAATCGGGGAAGGCTTGCACCAGACTGAACCGGCGCCGTCCGATGGTAACTCCAACGCAAAGTTCGATCCCGAAGCGGCTTCGACCGCGGCGGCTCGGCTCAAGGTTATGCTCGAAGCAAGCGACGGCGGTGCGGAAGAGGCCTTTGAGAGCCTGCAACACGCCATCGCCGGACAAGGCGATAAGGCAGCCTTGAGTTCTCTCGGTGCTGCCATCCGCGATTTCGAATTTGATGCAGCGCTCACGAAATTAGATGAAATCAGCAGAGAAAATAAACTGAACGAGGGGCAAGCGACGCGATGAGTGTTGAAGAAAAGAAAGTGCTGTTGTTGGTCGACGATACTCCGGCAAACATTCAGATCATGAATGCCATCCTCAAGGACCACTACCGGATTCGCATCGCGACGAACGGAACCAAGGCGTTGGAATTGGCCGCCAGTGAACCGGTCCCCGACCTGATTCTGCTCGACGTAATGATGCCCGGTATGGACGGCTTTGAAGTATGCACCCGTCTGAAGGCCGACCCGGCGACACGTGAGATCCCGGTGATATTTGTTACCGGCCAGACCGAAGTAGAGGATGAAACAAGAGGGTTCGAAGTTGGAGGCGTGGACTATATCCACAAGCCGTTTTCGCAGGCCGTTGTGAAAGCACGTGTGCAAACTCATCTTATGCTTCGCGGCATACGCGATCAGTTGGCCCAGCAGCTAAAGGTCATCCGGAATGAAATGGAAACCGCGAGGCAAATCCAGCTGTCCATTCTGCCTCGCGAAGCTCCCAAATCGAATGACCTGGAGATTGCGGCCCGCTATATGCCCATGACTTCGGTGGCTGGAGACTTCTACGACTTCATCGTTGTCGATGACAAGCGCCTCGGCGCGCTCGTTGCAGACGTCTCCGGACACGGCATGCCCGCTGCGCTCATTTCTTCCATGCTTAAGATTGCGCTGGCCGCACAATCGGAATGCGCATCCGATCCGGCCCGCGTCTTGTCCGGATTGAACGAGGCCCTGTGTGGAAAGTTCAAAGGCCATTTCGTCACAGCAGCCTACATATTCATCGACACTGAAAAAAAGACCATCACCTATGCCGGCGCAGGACATCCCCCTCTGCTTCTGAGAGACCACGCATCCGGGAAGGGAAGTGAGGTATTGGAGAACGGCTTGTTTCTCGGCGCGTTCCCCCATGCCGCCTACTCCGCGTTGGAGAGGCCTTTCCACGAAGGTGACGTGGTGCTTCTCTACACCGATGGCATCGTTGAAATGAACAGCGCACAGGAGGAGGAGTTCGGCGGCGACCGCCTGAGGCAATTCCTCGAAAACAACGGAGAACTTCCGGCAGAGAAGTTCATCGTCAGTTTGCTCGACGAATTGTCGACGTGGTCCACAGGACGGGAAGCCGAGGACGACCTTACGCTTTTGGCAGTTCGATTCAACGCTTAGGAAGCGATGTAGTTTGCGGAAGGCCAGAAGACCTTCACCCGCGGGAGCAAAGATGAAACTACTTCGCTACGGCGAATCCGGGCAAGAACGGCCGGGCATGATCGATTCGAGCGGAGAAATCCATGACCTCTCTGGAATTCTTCCCGACCTCTCCAGCGAATACTTGTCGGCCGACTCGCTCGACCGGTTGCGGCAACTCGACCCCGCCAGCCTTCCCCTTATTGACGGAACACCCCGCGTAGGCCCCTGTGTTGGGAAGGTAGGAAAGTTCGTCTGCATTGGCCTGAACTACTCCGACCACGCCGCTGAGTCGGGGATGGCAGTCCCTGCGGAGCCGGTTTTGTTCATGAAGGCCACATCGGCCATCTGCGGACCCAACGACGACGTCATCATCCCGCGTGGCTCGACCAAGTCCGACTGGGAGGTTGAACTCGGCGTGGTGATTGGAAAGGAGGCGAAATATGTTGCCTTGCACGATGCGCTCTCCCATGTGGCTGGATACTGCGTCGTCAACGATCTCTCCGAGCGCGCATTTCAGCTTGAGGGAACAGGCCAGTGGGTGAAAGGAAAGAGCGCGGATACCTTCGGCCCGATCGGTCCGTGGCTTGTCACTCCCGATGAGGTCCCTGATCCCCAGAACCTCGACATGTGGCTGGAGGTCGATGGGCATCGCTATCAAAACGGCAATACGCGTACGATGGTCTTCGGCGTCGCGTACCTTGTCAGTTATCTCAGCCGCTTCATGAGTCTCCAGCCCGGAGATATCATTTCGACTGGCACGCCTCCTGGCGTAGGTCTGGGACAAAAGCCCCCGGTTTATCTGCGGCCCGGCAACACCATCAAGCTCGGCATCGAAGGCCTTGGTCAGCAGACCCAGCAAGTGGTCGCGTGTCCCGACTAGCACCGCCGAAGAGAATTCTCCATGACCGATAACGCGCACACCAGCGTCGGCAGCGCGGCAGTATTTGCGACTTACCCCAGCCTGCGCGGCCGCGTAGTCGTCGTAACCGGCGGGGCCAGCGGCATCGGCGAAAAGATTGTCGAGCACTTCGCCAGACAGGGCGCAAGAGTAGCGTTTCTGGACATTCAGGAAGAAGCAGGCACACAGCTGGCGCGGACGCTCGCCTCTGATGGCCACGCGCTGCCTCTGTTTCTATCCTGCGATCTCACAGACACAACCGCCCTGGCCGATTGCATGCAAAAGATCGTTGCGGAATTCAAGACAGTGGACGTGCTGGTCAATAACGCGGGCAATGACACTCGTCATGCCGTCGAAGAAGTCACATCCGATTATTGGGATCGTGCCATGGCGGTCAATCTCAAACATCAGTTCTTTGCAGCGCAGGCCGTGATTCCAGTCATGAAACGAGCGGGTAGAGGCTCAATCATCCATATGAGCTCCATCAGCTGGATCATCCCAACCACCGGGCTGCCCGTGTATGTCGCAGCAAAGGCCGCAGTTGTAGGACTTACCCGCACGCTGGCGCATGAACTCGGACCGGACAATATTCGCGTAAATGCCATATTGCCAGGAGCGATCCTGACCGAGCGCCAGAAAAAACTCTGGTTTACAGACGCCTACAGAGCGGAGATTCTCAACAACCAGGCATTGAAGAGGATGATTTTGCCCGAAGAAGTAGCTCGCCTGGTGCTCTTTCTGGCTGCCGACGACAGCAGCGCCATCACCAGCCAAAGCTATGTGATCGATGGAGGATGGGTCTGACAGTAAATCAAACCCCCTGAGATATTCAGTCGCTTACTGTCCGAGTTTCTGGTATCCCGAATTCGTAGTAGTAACGACCAGCTGCTTGGCTGTCGCGTTCAGTACACTTTGCTGCGCATAATTGGTTCCGTCGGGCAGGCTGGCAAACTGGACGGCCAGCGTTACCACCTGGTTCGGCGTGTCAGTGTATGTGTTCACGTTCAGCGCAGTAATCTTCTTTGCTTGGGGATTGAACGTGATCGTCATCTGGTCGCCGGGTTGAGCATAATTCTTGAACACCAGGTTGACCGCTCCGTTTGCGGGACTGATCGATGCATTGCCCGCCTGGAATGCGGCCTGTAACTTCTGCGGGTTCGGGGGGACGTACATACTCAGAACACCCTTTACGTTCCCCATGTAGTCCTGCATCTCTGCTTTCTTCTTCTCGACGACGCGTTGCTTGATGCGGCCGCCGCTCGGTTGCTGTGGCTGCTGGTCTCCGATCGGGGTTTTCTGCACCTGGCCATCGGGACCGTACTGGCAGAGATTTTGTTTTGTAGATTTGGGATCGCCTTTCAACGTGATCTGCACCGTCTCGGTCCACTGATACTGATGCAGCCGCTGTTGATTCTCGGCCGTTGACTGTTTCAGGGCCGCCACCTTCTGCTGCAGGTCAGCGTTTTGTCCGAGGGCTGCTGCCCCACAACACAACGTCAACGCGATCGCTCCGCTTACGGCACGCAGGGCCGTAGCTGCGCGGCCGGTTCGCATGATGCTTAGGTGCATGAAGAATCTCCTTTTTGAATTGGCTGTAGAGCTCTGGTTAGCCGCCTGCTTCTAAGAGATCGGCGGCCGGCAATTTCTGTTGCCGAACCCAATGGTATCCCAGCCGTGCAAATTACCACCAGCAGAACCCTGGTCGGTGGCAGGATCCATGGGGTCCTGATAAAGCAAGGACCCCTCTCACTCTTCCGGGGAGCCGCGGTCCGCGTCGGGTAGGGAACAAGCGATACATGGCGCACATTCGAGTCGTCGAGTCCTCTGGCTTTTTGACTCGCACTTTCACATTGAAGTCCCAGCACTTTTGCTAGTGGGCTTGGAGCAGTTGTGGGACTAAGCTCATTTCAAGTTTGATCCCCGCGCATCGACCACTCCGAACGGAGGGGATAGTTAGCCCATGAAAAGCCTCGTAATAGTTGACGACAATCCACAGATGATGGAAACGCTCGTCGATATGCTCCACGCAGACTTTTCTATTGTCGGCACTCTTTCGAAGGGGCGCGCAGTTCTGAGAGAAATCTCAACTCTGAATCCGGACATCATTCTCCTGGATGTTTCTCTCGGCGATATGTCCGGTTTCGCCGTGGCGGAGCACTTGCAGAAGACGGGATGTGCGGCCAGAATCGTCTTCGTCTCCGTGCACGAAACTCCAAGCTTTGTTAACGCAGCGCACTCTATGGGTGCGTCTGGCTATATCTTCAAGTCCCAGATTTCACGGGATCTTCTGAAGACTCTCCGCTCGGTCTCGTCGGGAACGCGATTCGTCTCGTCTGTCTCCGATGAATAGGCATTCTCAACACAGCCCAATGGACGCAACACCACGCGGCCGGCACCGGGTCGCATGTGGCCGTCGGAGAGCAGCAGAGATCGCTCTGACGGGGTTCCTGTAGGACGCTTAATTGGCTCCGACGATCACCAGCTCCGCAGTCGTATCCTTGCACATGCCGTAGATCGCCCCTGACGCGCAGGCGCCCGCGTCATACTTGTAGCACCCCGGTGTTTTCGCCACAACGGAAGCGGGCTTGTCCGCGCCGCCAATAATGGCTCCCCCCGGCTCGAACGGCGAGGTGGTGCCCGGGTCGACAACGAAGCCGATGTTCTTGCTCGTGCTCTTCCACGTCACCGTCGTGCCGGCCTTCACGCAGAAGAGGGAGTTACTCTTGGCGCCCGGGATGCCGGGAGTCGAGGAAGCCCCATTGGCGGTCCGCTTTACGTCGACCTCACACGGAGTGGAAGCGGACCCGCATGTGTTGCTCGCATTGCAAAGCTGCGCTGGATTTGGCTCAGAGCATGCATATTTGCTGGCTTTTTGCGCGGGCGCAAGGCTGGCCAGCAACACGAGCGGTAGCGCTACCAAAGTACTTCTAATTGCAAAGAATCGATCCATAGTCATACACCCCTCACAGTAAGACATTTACGTCACCCGCAATTGGGGCGCGTTGGTGCTAATTCGCAGAGTTGACAGCAGCAGCAGACAAAAGTCAGGCGCTGGATTAATTGACGCCAGCCGTACCCTTCCAATCAATAAGGTCAACGAGTCTCCAGGCGTTCTGGTTGAGTTCCAACTGCAGTTGGCCTTCTTTGTCGATGATCAGTTGCGCCGCGGGATAGAGCTGCCCCGTGCTTTTGCTTTTATCCTGATCGTTGATTTCGAGTACGCCGGCGGTTAGATCAAAAGACATCGTTTGACTGTCCGTCCAGGCCTCACCCATGCGAATCTGGCGATTCGTCGCAAAGACGATCTTCCGGCCAGTCGGCGTTGGGGTCATTTTGATATAGGCGCAATCGTAGCCGAGTGTGCCGGTGATCTCGACGTGGCCCACCGCCTTCATTTTCTGGAGCGCGGTTACCAGTCCTTTGTTCTGCCCCTTCTCGAAGGCCTGTACGAGAGTCACCCTGTCCGCTGGAGTTGAGAACTCGTAGATGTTCAGGGTCACGCCGATATTCTGGCCCAGTTGAGTGCCCGTGCCGAAGGCCTGGGCGTCAATCGTCTCATACTTGTCTCTCGCATAACCGGGATGGGTCCCGATCATCAGCGCGCCCGCGAGCACCAGGCCCTTGATGGCGATCTTTGAAATTCTCGGACTGATTGGCATATCTTTTCTCCATTCCTCCAGCAATCACGACTGTGCCGTTTCTTACATCAGAAAAGGACTTTAGACCTTGACTCGGCGGAATTCTACTCTCAAAACTACGGGATGAGCACAAAAAAATTAGTAGTAGGCAAAGCCGCCTTATCTGAAACAAGTTTTCTTTACCGCTGGTAGTATTGCCAGTTTCCAGCCCGTAGTCTGTTGACCGATCATTTCCACAGAAAGACAAAGTGCGCGCCTCATCGTGCGCAAGGTAAGGGTGCAATGCGTGGAGTGAGAAGCTGTTGCTTCCTGGCGGCACTTGGACTCGCTTTCTCGGCCGTGCCGGCTAGCGCTCAGGCCACCAACCAGCTTCTGCCCGAAATAGATGTGTATCACCAGCTGCCATCGAATTTCCGTTTCACCTTTCAAGTCAAGCAAACCCGTGAAGGAGGTGAGCCGACCCAGGCTGAGATCGGACCAAGCCTGGATTTCTACACGAAGCCATTGCTCAGGCTGGCCAAGGACTCGACGTTTGCTCTCGACGACGAGACCTCTCGGCCGCTGGCTTTATCCATTGGATACCGCTATCTGCCTCAGGCTAACGGCGGGCCGGCGACAAACCGGTTAGAGCCGGTTGTGACCTTCCGCCTTCCCCTGACAGCCAAGCTTATATTGACCGACAGAAACCGTGGCGACCTGGACTGGAAGAGCGGCGGCTTCACCTGGCGCTATCGCAACCGGGTCCAGTTGGAGAGGGAAATAGCGATTCGCTCGTATCACATGACGCCGTACGCCAGCGCCGAGTTCTTCTATGAAAGCCAATACAGCAAGTGGAGCGATACCGCACTTTATGCCGGCTGTCGCTTTCCGATCCGCAAACACGCAGTGTTCAACCCCTACTATGAGCACCAGAACGAGACGGGAAAGCCTCCCAATCAGCAACTGAATCAGCTGGGGCTCATCCTCGCCCTTTATTTCTAGGTTTGTATCGCTGATTTGTATTCGAACGTCCTCGCACTCTTTGGGATTCAAGCCAATCGCCGACGAGCATCCCGCGGCTTTCCCACGAATTACAATCGCTGTTAATGAAGCGTCTGCTGTGCATCGGGCTCCTGCTTGGCTGTTCTGGCATTATCGCGAGCTCTCAGGCGAACACATCGCCGTCAACGCCAAATCAGGATGTAGTGCAATCGGCTGATGCCGCCTTTCGCGCCGGCCATGCCGCCCTGCAGCAGAACAACCTGGTGCTGGCCCACTCAGAGTTCGCCAAGGTCGTGCAGCTCGTTCCACAGGTTGCCGCCGGCCATAGCGCTCTCGGAGCCGTCCTTTACGCCGAAGGAAACCCCGCTGCCGCCGTCGCCGAACTCGAGCAGGCCCACACCCTTGACCCCAAAGACGACACCGCAACCCTCAATCTCGCTCTGTCCTATGCGCAGCTCGGTTCCTATAGCAAGGCGTTGCTTCTCTTCCGTCAGCTCGATACCGCTCAGGCTCAGTTCTCGCCCAGCGATCTCACCGCTTACGCGCGGACGCTTGACGCGACCGGAGATCCCGAATCGGCTCGATCGAAACTCGTCCAGGCACTGAATCAGGACCCGAATAACGCTGCTCTGCACGACGGCCTCGGCACCGTCCTTGCGGAGCAGAACAGGCTCTCCGATGCCCACCCCGAGTTTGACCATGCCCTCCAGATCGACCCAAACCTCGCCTCTGCTCACCTTCACCTCGGCTCTCTTCTCCTGGTCCAGCAGAGTTTTCCGGAAGCCATCGCCGAGCTCCAGAAGGCCGTTAGTCTCGCCCCCAACGACTTGCAGTCCAACCTGCAACTAGGCAAGGCACTCGCCGCCGCTGGTCAGGACGACGCAGCCGTTGGCGCTCTCCGCCACGCCCGCGAACTCGATCCGAACTCAACCGACGCCAAGTACGCTCTCGCTCTCGCCCTCCAGGGCGCCGGCCAGATGAAAGAAGCCATCCCGCTCTTTCAGGACACAGTTGCCGCGCGTCCCACTGATTCCGCCGCCCTCACCAATTTCGGCCTCGCCCTCGTCCAGACCGGTGACGCCAAAACCGGGCTCACCTACTACCAGCGCGCCCTCACGCTCGACCCGAAGAACGCTATCCTCCACGAAGACACAGGCGTGGCCTGGCTCCAGCAGGCCGATCTCGACCACGCCATCGCGGAATTCCGCGCCGGACTCGCGATCGAGCCTGACAATCCCCAGCTCAACTACGACCTCGGCCTCGCCCTCAAACTCCAGGACAAGATTGCGGAAGCTATGCCCGCCCTCGAAAAAGCTGCCCGGGAAGACCCCACGCTGGCCGATCCGCCCTTTACGCTGGGTATCATTTATATGCAGATGGGCCGCTTTCCTGACGCCGCCCGCGAGCTCGAGAAAAACCTCGCCATGCGTCCGGATAACGGCGACGCCTGGTCCATTCTCGGGAGCGTCTATAAGCAAATGGACGAACCAGACAAGGCGGTTCCCGCTCTTCGTCGTGCCATTGAACTTCTACCCGATCAACCCAGCGCCCACATTGTCCTCGCGTCCATCCTCGCCGAGCAGGGAGACACCACCGGAGCCGCCGCCGAGCGCAAGAAGGCGGCCGACCTGAGCCGTGTGGCC
>JABCZC010000084.1 GCA_013289875.1 Acidobacteriota bacterium
TATCCCGGTCCCTTCGCGCCGGCGCGAAGTAGGCCCGGCGAAAGACTGGATCAGGCTGCGCGGCGCGCGCGCCAACAACCTGCGCGGTCTCGACATTGAGATTCCGCTCGGGCTCCTCGTCTGCATCACAGGTGTGTCGGGCTCGGGCAAATCGACGCTGGTTCACGAAGTGCTCTATCGCGTGATCGCTCATCAGCTCGGCAAGACGGAGGGCGGCGATCCCGCGAACGTCTATCGCGATATCAAGGGCGTGGAGCGGCTGAACGACATTGTCCTGGTCGACCAGGCGCCGATTGGGCGAACGCCGCGGTCGAACCCGGTGACATACATCAAGGCCTTCGACGCGATTCGCGAGCTCTTTGCCGCGCAGCCCGAGGCGCATCGGCGCGGCTACACTGCGGGACACTTCTCCTTCAACGTGCCGGGCGGACGCTGCGATGTGTGCGATGGCGACGGCACGGTGACCGTCGAAATGCAGTTCCTCGCCGACGTGGAACTGCCCTGCGAGGAGTGCGGCGGCACACGCTACAAGGCAAGCGTGCTGGAGATCCGATACAAGGGCAAAAATATCCACGAAGTGCTGGCGATGACAGTGAAAGAGGCGCTGCGCTTCTTCGCCGGGCAGCACAAGATTGTTGAAAAGCTTGCGGTGCTCGACGAAGTTGGCCTGGGCTACGTGCGCCTCGGGCAGTCGGCGACGACGCTCTCCGGTGGAGAGGCGCAGCGCGTGAAGCTTGCATCGCACCTGGCCACTGTGCGGGCGGCTTCGCACGTCGATGGCCGCAGGAAACAAAGCCGTGTCCTCTACATTCTGGACGAGCCGACGACCGGGCTGCACTTCGACGATGTGAGCAAGCTGCTGACGGCATTGCGAAAGCTGATCGATGGCGGCGGTTCCCTGGTGGTGATCGAGCACAATCTTGACGTGATCAAATCGGCGGATTGGGTAATCGATATGGGTCCCGAAGGCGGTGCGGCGGGCGGCCAGATTGTGGCGGCCGGTAGTCCGGAGCAGATTGCTCAGAACGAGTTTTCGCACACCGGCTACTGGTTGAACAAAGTTCTTACAACGCGGCGCGAGGCCGTGAATGAAGTGGTGGCGTAATGCAGTTGCTATTCTCTGTTCTGATCCTGGCCCTGGTCTTCCCTGCTCTTTTTCTGCCCGTCGATCTCCAGGCGCAGTCGGCGCCGTTGCCGCCCGGAACCAGCGCGCCAGATCAGCCGACGATCCAGGCACAGGCCTCGCCGCTGGCCCAGCCCGAGGCGGCAATCGATGCGAAGAATTACGATAAGGCTCGCGGTCTGCTCGACGCTTATCTTTCGACCAATCCCGGAGATGCCCGGGCGCTCTTCGACCGCGGATACTGCGACGACGCACAGGGAAAAACACAGACCGCTGAAAACTATTACCGCCGGGCGATTGTGGCCGATCCCAAGCTGTTTGAGGCGCGCCTGGCGCTCGGGTTGCTGTTGGCGCAGGCGGGTTCAGAGGAGGCGCAGACGCAAATCGAGATGGCCGTCACACTGGAGCCGAATCCGCCCAGTCCGGCAGCCAAAGCCCAGGCATATCGGACACTGGCGAAATTGGTCCGGGAATCTGACCCGGACGCGGCGAAGCAGGCGTTGCTCGAAGCCCTGAAGCTTTCCCCGGAAACCGCAAGCGACACCCTGCTCACTGCAGAAATTGCTGAAGCAGAAGGAGATAAGGACATAGCTGAGCAGGCCTATCGGCGTGTGCTGAAGGTCGATCCGCAATCTTCCGCGGCGACGGCCGGGCTGGTGCACTTGCTGATGGAAGAGAAGAGGTATTCCGACGCGGAGCCGCTCTTGAAGGCGGCGTTGACGCGGGACCCGGACGATCCGGCGCTCAACACCCAGTACGCCGCGCTGCTCGGTGCCGAGGGCAAGATGGACGAGGCGGTGGCGGCTCTCGAAAAGCTGCACCGCCTCCAACCGCAGGACCGGTCAATCGGGGTCATGCTGGCTGATGCCTACATGCAGACCGAGAACTACGAAAAGGCAGATTCTGTCTATGCAGACCTGCTGGTTTCAGCGCCGAACGATGCCGCATTGGCATCGGCGCGAGGGGTGGTTCTGATCCGGGAACAAAAGTATGCCCAGGCGCTGGAATTATTCCAGCGGGCGGTGAAGATCAAGCAGGATGATTCCGATGCATGGGGTGGGATCGCATTGGCGGCTTCCAACACCCACCAGTACTCTCTGGTGGTCGAGGCGCTTACGATGCGATCAAAATTAGCTTCGGAAACACCCGCTACTTACTTTTTATGGGCAACAGCATACGATAATCTTCATCAAAAGAAGCAATCTGTGGAGTATTATCAATTGTTCCTGAAGTCGGCCCTGGGGAAGTTCCCAGACGAGGAGTGGCAGGCCAAGCAGCGGCTGGCAATCCTCGAAAAGTAGTTAGCGTTTGACGTTCCCGTGGCACCCCAAGGAGGTGCATCATGCGGTTCGTTCTTGCTTTCGCACTCGCTACGCTTACCATTATCCCCGCGGCATCCGGTAAAGTACTGGACACACAGGAGATCGCTGCTCTCGAGACCAAGGCGGCCCAGGCTGCTCCCAAGGAACAGTGTTTCCTGTATGCCGAACTTGCCCATTCCATGGCGCAACTGGCCAGCCAGCAATTGAGCGCCGGCGACACCGCGAAGGCTTCCGCGTCGCTCAAAGCGGTTCAACGATATGCAGAGAAAATCCACATGGGCGTTGCCGATGACGCGAAGAAGCTGAAGAACGCGGAGATTCTCATGCGTCACACCGCCTATGAACTCAAGGAACTGATGATGGGGGTTTCGCTCGATGACCGTCCCACGCTGGAATCAACTCTGAAGCAGCTGGACCAGGTGGAAGCCGAGATGATGGTGCAGGTCTTCAAGCGCTGAGGAGTCCCATCGGCGCTCTCAGCGCTCAATCAGCTCGTCCTGAATCGACAGTGAAGAAACCGAGCCGCGAAACACACGCGCGGTTGTCGTCCTTGGAAGCCCCGTGACAATCGGACTGTGCAGAGCCTCTGCGCGAATGCCCTGAATTGGCTGCCTCATCTTCGGACGATAGCCGCGATCACATCCCAGGATGAAGAGCAGCGCGAGCATGAGCACGCAGACCGTCTCAAACCTTTGCAATGGCCAGCACGACATATCGCCTCCTGCCGAGGGCGGGGCTTATTCCCGTCCACTCGGTCTGCCGAGTAGTGACTGGGGGGCGAGATTCGTTTCAAGACGCGACTACTCTGCGCGCAGGGCCTCCACAGGATTAACCGAGGCCGCGCGCCGCGCCGGAAAGAAGCTGGCCAGAAGCGCCGACAAACCGAGAAGCATCGCAACCGAAACGAGCGTTGGAATATCCCACGAGCGGACGCCGAAGAGCAGCTTGCCCATAAAAGCCGCCGCTCCGACTGCGCAAACCAGTCCTGCGACAATGCCAATAACGGTGAGCAATCCCGCTTCTTTCAGGATCAGCTGGTAAACAGAGCTGCGCTGTGCGCCAAGCGCCATGCGCACGCCGATCTCACGCGTACGCTGGCTGACCGAGTACGCAATCACCCCGTACAGTCCAACCACGCCCAGTATCAGCGCAAGAACGGCGAATCCTCCCACGAGCCACGCGGCTGAGCGATGAATATACGCTGTCGGCGAATTATTGATGATCTGAACCATGGTGAGCGGATCGCGCACGCCGATATTCGGATCGATCTTGCGGACGGCTGCGACCATGCCGGGCAGCACGGATTGTTCAGCCTGAGAAGTGCGCACGGCGAGGTAGAAATAGCTGTCCGGGTCCTGATTGTAAGGATGGTAGGCCGCTGGCCAGGTCTCCTCATCCAGCCCGCCTTCGCGAATGTCATCGACAATACCGATCACCTCACGCATGGAATCCGGTGAGAGGCTCGTATCGCCGATCTTCTTGCCGATTGGATCTTCGCCGGGAAAGTATTTTTTCGCCAGCGCCTGGTTGATGAGAAGGACCTTCGGCTTGGTCGAGTCTTCCGAGTCAGAAAAGAATCGCCCACGGATGAGGCGAGCCTTCAGGGTGGCGAAGTATTCAGCGCTCACTTCGCGTTCGTTCACCTCGTTATGCTCCCCGTTATAAGGGTGGCCCAGGATTCTGATCCAATCCGTATCTCCATTGCCGCTGATGGGCAGACGGTCGGTGGTAGCTACCGATTCCACGCCGGGAAGAGCTTCGATGCTGGAGACGATCTGGCGGGCAAGCCGAACCTGCTGCTCGGGCTTCGCGTAGGTCTTGTCGGGCGCTTCTACCTCGACGGTGGCAAGATGGTCGGGCGAGAATCCAAGCTCGACGTGGAGCAGGCGATAGAAGCTGCGAGTGATCAGGCCCGCCCCGGCGAGCAGCACGACGGCGATCGCCAGCTCAAGCACCACCAGGTTCGACCCGAAACGGCGCCACACGGTTCCCGCCGAGCCACGGCCGCCCTCGGCGAGATCCGATCTCAGGCTCGAAGGAGAGAGCCGCAGAGAAGGCGCCAGCGAGAAGATCACCACCGCAACCAGCGCGACGAGCCCGGCAAAACCGAGCACGCGGGGATTGAGTCCCATGCCTTGCAGGTAAGGCACATAGTCGCGGAGATCCGTAGGGATAAGCCGCAGAAGCAGGTGCATCGTTCCGTACGCAGCGGCCAAACCGAGAAAACTCCCTGCCAGCACCAGCATCAGCGATTCAGTCACGAACTGCAGCACAAGCCGGCCTCGAGATGCACCAAGTGCGCCGCGCACGGCCATCTCCCGGCGGCGGTTTTCCGCGCGGACGAGCAGCAGGTTGGAGACATTCACGCAGGCAATGAGCAGCAACAGCGCGGCTCCGCAGAAGAGCACGAGAAAAACAGGACGAACATCGCCGACGATGGCTTCGCTCAGCGAAATAACGGCTGCACCCTGCCCCTTGTTCGAGTCGGGATACTGCTGCTCAAGCTGCGCGGCGATGGGCTTCATGTCGGCCAGTGCGGTCGCCACCGAGACGCCGTCCTTGAGTCGCGCAACTCCGTAAAGGTTGTGGCAGCTGCGGCGCTTCTCGCAGCTATTCAATTCCTGGATGGGGGCCCAGAAGTCGGCGCGCCCGCGTGGCGCAAAATGGAACTCGCGGGGCAGCACCCCGACGATGGTCGTAGGCGTGCCGTCGAGCGTGGCCACCTGGCCGACGATGTCGCTGCGTCCGCCATAAAGATTCTGCCAGGTCGCATATGTGATCAACACCGTGCGAGGTGCGCTGGGCGAGTCTTCTCCAGGCCGGAAATCACGCCCAAGTACGGGTGTGACCCCAAGCGTGCTGAAAAACCCCGCCGAGACGAGCGCCCCCATGGCGGGTTGGGCGCCGGAAGGCGTGTTGAGCAGAAAAGCGGCTCCCCTGTATACATCAAAGGAGCTGTATACCTTCTGAAGCCTCTTCCAGTCGAGGTAGTCTACCCAGGAAAGATTCGAGCGCGGGAAGAGCTTGACGCTCTCATATACGCCCACCAGCCGGTTGGGATCCTTGTAAGGCAGCGGCTTGATCAAGGCTGCGTCGATGAAGGCGAAGAGCGCAAGGCACGCAGCGATGCCGAGCGTGAGCATCAGAACAGCCGTCACTGCAAAACCGGGATTCTTGCGCAACTGGCGCAAGGCGAAGCGCGAGTCCTGCACCAAACCCTCGGCGCTGAAAGCGACGACTTCCCTGCTCTGCTCTCTGAGCCGCGTCTCATTGCCGAACTGCCTGCGCGCCGCGTGCTGCGCCGCATCCGGCGTTACGCCGTCCGACTGCAACTCCTTCTCCCGCTGCTCGCGATGGAAAGCCATCTCCTCCTCCAGTTCGCTGTTGAACTTTTCACGGCGCAGAAGAAATCCGAGCTTCCTGAATATCCGGAGAATCGAGTCCACATGACCCCCTATGCGTCCTGCAGCACACGGCCGATGGCCGCGATCATCTGATCGAACTGCGAGAGTTCATGGCCAAGTTGCTTGCGGCCGGCCGCCGTCAGGGTGTAGAAGCGCGCTCGCCGATTGGTCTCCGTTATCTTCCACTCGGCCCTCACCCAGCCTTGAAGGAGCAGCCGTTGCAGGGCCGGATAGAGCGAGCCTTCTTCGACCGTCAGCACGTCTTCGGACAGATTCTTGATGGACGCCGCGATGCCGTAGCCGTGCAGAGCGCCACGGGTGAGGGTCTTGAGGATGAGCATGTCGAGCGTGCCGGGGAGCAGATCGGTTTTTCTGGCCATTGGCTTTATCCATAGCTTATCTATGGATAGAAAGTCAAGGGAGATAGAAAGTCAATGCTGCCGGTCACAAATGCTGGAGTGCTTTCGCTGAAACGGCCTGCCATCCTCTCGCTGGTTGCGCGAAAGGATGGCCCTCGATGATTATCGCGAGGAGCTTACCTGACCACTGATTGGAACAGCGGGGATTGCAGCAGGCTGGAGAACTGGCTGTCGGAGGCGGCGAAGCGCACTTCCAGCTCCCCGGCACTGGAGTCGATCGTGGTTGAGTCGACGGCCTGTTTCTCCGTTGCCGAACCGCTGACCTTCTTATACATCGCGGCCGCGTTGAGCACGGACGACAGGGTTGCGGCGGTAAAGGTGTCCGGCGTGGCCACGTCGAGCGAGAATTTGACGCCGTTCTGGAAATTCATGGTGTAGCGTGAGCCGAGCAGGCGCTTCTTGACCTGCTCGTAGTCGGTGAGTTGCGAGGCTTCTCCGAGCAGGCCGCGCATCATATACTGAGTGCCCTTCTGGTCGAGAATGCTCCACAGCGGCTCGGAATCGACGCCGCCCATCTGCCCCAGCATCTCTTGATTAGTAAGGAGGTTCGGCGCAATGCCATCGCGCGCATCGAGAGCAGGCTTGATCGCGTCGCTCGATCCAAACACCATTGTCGTGGGGTTAAGGAACGTCACCACCATGCCGCTCGCTCCCATGGGATAGAGCTTATTTGTGCGGTAGAGAGTCGCCTTGACCTTGTTTTTCTTGAAGGTGGCGAGGATGTCCTGTAGAGAGAACTGCCCTTGGGCGATGCCGACAATCTTGACCGCGTCTCCTCCGCCACTCGTGCGATAAGCGGCGAAAGCTAGCTCTTCGACGTCGTGATTCTCATTGAAGCCGGAGATCTTGAGCGCCTGCTCGAGCTGCTTAAGCTCAGGCGGCAGGATGCGGGACTTCAAATCCATGGCCGCAGGCGAATTCTGCATCGCCCGGTAATCGACGACGATGATCTGCTGGACGTCGTGAGGAATCGCGGTGCGCGCGTCACTATCGAGCTGCGCAGCCAGGGCCATGGGGGCCAGCGTCGCGCAGGCCGCGGTTAAAACGGAGCTCACTGCGAGCCTTGCAAATCGTGTATGGAACTTCACTTTGTTTCTCTGCCTCCGGGAAGCGTTTAGGCGCTAACCCCTATCACTCTATGCGTATCTTTCTATTTTAGACGCGAACCGGGTTGAGAAGGTGTTGGCCACGCAAGTGGATGTTGCAACTTGCGTTCGAGAATCTTCTCCTCCGGGTCGAATTCATGGAAAAGACGCAGCCACTCGCTCGCGCGCTCAGCCGCGGCTTCCGGCACGAGACCAATGAGCTCTCCACGCACCGGGGCAACTCCGTGGCGAGCGGCCTTTTCCTTCACCGCCGCGTATACCTGGCTAAGCGGCGTCTGCCGGAAGTCGGTAATGTTCATCGAGATTTGCGCCTCGCCATGCGCGAGCACCCCCATAGCTTTAACGCCGAAAAGGCCTCCTCCGGATGCACGAATTTCGCGGGCGATGGAGCGCGCAGTGGCCACGTCGGCGGTATTCAGATAAAGATTCCAAGCGATCAGGAATCGGCGTGCACCAACGGCAGCCGCTCCGGCAGTGGGATGAAGCTCAGGTCCGCCCACATCGGGACGGCGGGCGACTTCGTTCTTCACGGCCTTGCTCAAGCCTTCGAACTGGCCCTGGCGGACTTGTTCAAGAAGAGCCCGGTCGGGACGGGCTGCGGCAGCTTCGTAAAAATAGACGGGGATGCTGTGCCGGTTCCATATCGCGGCCCCCGCCTGACGCGCGAAGAGAACACACTGTTCGAGAGAAATGTCGCGAACGGGAACGAAAGGGATGACGTCAGCGGCGCCAATCCGCGGATGGACCCCGCGCTGTGCAGTGAGGTTGATGAGCTCGGCTGCGCAACCCGCTCCCCGGACGGCAGATTCGACCACCGCACCCGGCGGTCCAACAATCGTCACTACAGATCGGTTGTGGTCGGGGTCGCGGGAGAAATCAAGCAGTGACACGCCATCCACGGCCATCGCGGCAACAATCGCCTCAACGATGGCCGGATCGCGGCCCTCGGAGAAGTTGGGAACGCATTCGATGAGTGGCGAGGACATGATCAGAGCTTAGGGAATAGGGATTAGGGAACAGGGATTAGCAAACGCCATGAGGGGCTCGGCTGAGTCGTTTTACAAATAGACTGAACTTAGGGTCACATTTTGTTGGCATTGCATGCTGCACGCTCGCCTCTGCTCGCTAATCCCTGTTTCCTGCCTCTCCTACTTCCACCAGGTGTAGCCGATCTGGAATTGTACGCTCGCGTTGACGCCGGGGTTTCTGTCTCCCAGCGATGCGCTGGAAATATGGATCGCATTGGCGGCAAAGTCGATAGAACGGCGCGGCTTTACGAAGTAGTGAAACCCAATGCCGAACTGGGGCGAAAAATTCCAGACGCTGGTGCCGCCCGGCTCACCGTGCGGAACCAGGATATCCGGCGGATACTTGTGCGTTGTATAGATCAATCCGCCTGCGGCCTGAAGCCACGGGACGACGTGACGACTGGGCTTCAGGTTCCAGCGGAGAATGATCGGCGTAATGCTGACGCCGGTGAAAGTTCCTCCGCCATACGGGAAATAGGCATACCCGACCTGGCCGTCATAGATGTATTTGGTCAGCGCGATGTGCGGCGCCGGCGTGAACGACTGCCAGTAAGGCATCAACTCGCCCGCGTACTCAAACTGCCCGCGCAGGATGCCGGGCAAATGCTCGTCGGTGATGACCTTGCCGAGCCGGACTCCAGCCGAGAGAAAGTCGAAGTCGTCACGGCTGTTTGTGCCGAAACCGCCCTGCAAGAACGCGCCGATCTCCCAGGGATCGCGGGCCAGCTCGGCTTTGGCGGGCGAATCGTAAGGAGAGATTTTGACCTGTGCCGGAGCGTTCAGCGTCAACGCCCAGAAAGCGGCGCCAAGGAGGCAAAGAGTTTTCATCCGCATGCGATCTAGTCTTTCTCCGCAAAAGAAAGGCCGCCAGCCTGGCGGCCCCGTTGAATCCTTGAGGCAGTCTTAACCGGCGACTTCTTCAAGCTGCTTCGCGTCCATGTCGAAGTTCGAGTAGACGTTCTGCACGTCGTCGTTGTCTTCCAGAGCTTCGAGCAGCCGGATGCACTGCGCCGCGGGAGCGCCTTCAAGTTTTGTATAGGTCGACGCGACCATCGTCACCTCCGACAGCACCGTCTCAACCCCGGCATCCTTCACTGCCTTGGCCACCGCTTCCCAGGCATTCGGTTCGGTGAGGATCTCCCACGTCTCGCCTTCGTCGTTCAGGTCTTCGCCGCCGGCTTCGAGCACAATGCCCATGAGCTTGTCTTCGTCAGCCGCATCTTTTGAGACGGCGATCAAGCCCTTTTTGGCAAACATGAAGCGGACGGAGTTGGGCTCGCCCAGGTTTCCGCCGTTTTTCGCGAAGGTGTGGCGGATCTCGCTGACCGCGCGGTTGCGATTATCCGTGGTGCAATCGACAATCACGGCCACGCCGCCAGGGCCGTAGCCCTCGAAGGAGATCTCCTCGTACTGGAGGCCGGGTATCTCACCGGTCCCGCGCTGGATGGCGCGCTTGATGTTCTCGGCGGGCATGTTTTCAGCCTTCGCCGCGGCGATGGCGCTACGCAGACGTGGATTGCCGTCCGGATCGCCGCCTCCGTGGCGGGCCGCAATGGTGATTTCCTTGATGAGGCGCGTAAAAATCTTGCCGCGCTTGGCGTCGAGTGCGCCCTTCTTGTGTTTGATTGTCGCCCATTTGGAATGGCCGGACATAAAGAACCTCGGGAGCCTGTTCGGTGAATTTTGCGGCGAAATGCTGGAAAACGATGCTGCTTTGGAGCAACTCCCGCAACCACGAAGTATAGCAGGGGCTGCGTGTGTTTCGAAATCGCACGCGGACCAGCGCGCAACCCGTTTCCAGGTAGGTGCATAACCTCGTAACTGTCACTCATCCCGTGTACACTCAGACTCACCACCCCCGCTTGCATAGCAGATCCCTCAAGGGAAGTTGTAAATCCAACATTTCGGAAAGTCATGGCGATCGCTACAGGAACTGACTTCGGGCCCTATAGAGTCTTGGAAAAAATCGGCGCGGGCGGCATGGGTGATGTGTATCGCGCCCTCGACACGCGCCTCGAACGCGAAGTCGCCCTCAAGCTGGTCTCCGACAGCTTTCTCGCCTCAGAGCTCGGCTCAGGCAGTCCCACGCCCGCCGGCACGCCGCACTCCCGTGCTCATCTCTCCCATGAGCGCTTCCTGCGCGAAGCTCGCGCCGCCGCAACACTGAACCATCCGAATATTTGCGCCATCCACGATGTCGGCGAGCAGGACGGACGTCCCTACCTGGTCATGGAACTGCTCCGCGGCGAGACTCTGAAAGTCATATCTCGGCAACCACATCTTCACGGCCTCCGAGGTGGTCGCGCTCGGCCAGCAGGCCGCCAGCGCTCTCGCCGCCGCGCACGTCAAGGGCATCGTTCATCGAGACATTAAGCCGGCCAATCTCTTCGTCGTCGATAGCGGCCGCGATCGCAGGCAGCTTAAGATTCTCGACTTCGGCCTGGCCAAGAAGCAGGGCCTCGAGGCCTCGCCCGACTCCCGCTACTTCGACCTGCGCAACGAAACCGCCACCGGCAACGGTAACCTGGATCTGACCATCCCCGGCTCGACTGTCGGCACCGCTGCGTACATGTCTCCCGAGCAGGCCAAGGGCGAGCCGCTCGACGCCCGCACCGACCTCTTCAGTCTGGGCAGCGTCCTGTTCGAGATGGCCACTGGCCAGCCGCCGTTCGGCGGCCGCAGCACCGCAGAAGTCTTTGCCGGACTTCTCACGAAGACTCCGCCCCCGGTCGGCAGCCTTAACCCCGCCATGCCCACGGCTCTCGATCCCATCATCCAAAAGCTGCTAGCCAAGGATCGGAATGACCGCTACCGCAGCGCCGAGGAGCTTCTTTCCGATCTCGAAGCCATTCCTGCCTCGGGCTCGTCCTCAGCGGCGCGCCCGGCGGCTGCTGCACCGATTCAGCCTCCGCTTCCCCCGGCATCCGCCACGATCCCTGCACCCGAGGCCGCCTCTGCACCACGCAGCCGCTCGATTTTCGTGGCGGTGTTGGTTGCAGTCGCCCTCGTAGCCGGACTTCTTCTGACGCGCGGCCGTCTGGGCAGCAAGCCCAATCCTGCAGGCAGCACCGCAGCGGGCCCGGCAACAGGCGCCACTGCAACTTCTGCGGCAAAGCCTCTAAAAGATGCCATCATCGTCGCCGACTTCATCAACAAAACCGGCGATCCTGTCTTTGACACCACCCTGAACCAAGCACTCCGCGTACAGCTCGGCCAGTCTCCGGTGCTGGATATCGTCAGCCAGCAACACCTGCGGCAGAGCCTCCAGTATCTCGATCGCAAGCAGGATGATCCCATCACCCCGCAGATTGCCCGGGAGATCGGCGAGCGCGAGGGCGTCAAGGCCATCCTCACCGGCACCATTGCGCTATTGGGCAAGGACTACCTCATCACGCTCACGGCGCAGAACACCGCCACCGGCGATGACATCGCCAGCGAGGAAGCGACCGCGCCTGACAAGGAGCACGTGCTCACTGCGCTCAACCAGGTCGCGACGGGCATGCGCGCCAAGCTGGGCGAAAGCCTCTCCAGTATCCAGAAACTCAATGCTCCCTTCGGCCAGGCCACCACTCCGTCACTGGAGGCCTTCCGCGCCTACGCTCTCGGTGATGAGGCGCATCAGAAAGGCAACGACATCCCTGAGGCGCGCGACCACTACAAGCGCGCCCTCGAACTCGATCCGAAACTGGCGATGGCCTGGGCCCGCCTGGGTGTCCTTGCCCTCAATAGCGGCCAGACCAGCAAGGCAACGGAATACTTCACTCGCGCCTGGCAGCTCAGCAGCAATGTCAGCGAGCGGGAAAAGCTCTACATCGCCGGTCACTATTACTCCACGGTTGTTGGCGATACGAACAAGAGTATCGAGACGCTCCAGGTCGCAACACAGGAGTATCTCCTGCAGCTCGACAACTTCATCAATCTCGGCGTTGGCTACCTTACCAACGGCGATATTGAGAAGGCTGAGACAGCGAATTCCAGGGCCCTTGAACTGCAGCCCGATGACGCGATCGCGCTGGAAAACGGGGTCGGAGTATCTGCGTATCTGAACCATGTTGCCGAGGCCGAGAAATACATCGCGGAGGCAAAGCGCATCGGCTTGAACGGAACCGGCCTGCTGGGAGTTGAGCTGCAGTTCTATGCTGTTCAGGGCGACTGGGGCAACGTGAACAAAATCCTGGCCGAGACCGCCGGTCGTCCCGACCAGTTCGTGATCAATAGCCTCTGGGGCAATCTGCTTCCGCAACTCGGTCAGTTTCAACTTGCCAGAACCACTCTTCTCCACGCGGTGGACCAGGCGACAAACGCCAAGGCAAATGACGCTGCCGCCGGCGCCCTGCTCAACGCCGCGTCCGTGCGCTGGATGATCGATGAGTGTTTCGATCCTGCGGGTGCCGTCAAACAGGCGCTGCAGTTGGATAAGGGCAAGGCGACCGAAAGTGCCGCAGCCAACACGCTGGCCTTATGCAATGCCGAGAAGCAGGCCTCCCCGCTGATCTCCTCTCTCGAAAAACGCTACCCGGGAGACACCCTCATCCAGGAGCTCGTCGTGCCGCAGTCGCATGCGTGGCTGGCGCTCAAGGCCGGCGATGCCAGGCAGGCTCTCACTCTGCTGGAACCCGTGCGCGCTCACGATGCAGTGTCGTTCGCGCCCTACATGCGCGGTCTCGCTTACCTTCAGCTCAAAGATTCCGCGAACGCTATCGCCTCCTTCCAGCAGGCAACCCGTCTGAAAGGTCAGGCGTACAACGCCAGCAGCCCCTATGCGCTGTCCATGCTCGGACTCGGCCGCGCCTACGCCATGGCCGGCGACAAGGTAAACGCGAAGAAAGCCTACGACGTCTTCTTCACCGAGTGGAAGAACGCCGACTCCAACCTGCCTGTCGTCGCCGAGGCAAAGAAAGAATACGCGCAGCTCTAGCATAGGAAGCCATGCATCCAAGGCACAGCTTCTATTCCTTGCTCTCACTTGTGTCGGCGCAGTAACCCTAGCGTACCTGTAACTGCAGGCTTTCCCCATCCACTTCACTTTCAAGCGATGATAGGAACCGTCTGGCTTCAGCCATCGAGTGAGCCGGTTGTGCCATGGCAACGTGCTTTGCCGCCCCTGCACACGGCGCCATCGAGGGCCAGAAACACCAGCACGATCAACGGCCCAGATTGGCGCCATCCCCATTTCGTGCGCGCCTTGTCTTCCGTGTTCATGAAGTGTATTGTGTTCTGGTTTTGGGACACTGATGCCTTAACGATTTAAATCTCGCCGGCGGAGGACGAATGGGCAATTCACTCAATCTCATCGAAAACATCGTGGTCGTCATGTTGGAAAACCGGTCATTCGACAACATTCTGGGCTCGCTTTACCCAAACAGCGCTCAGTTCGAGGGTTTGAAGTTCGATGGGAGCATGTTCAACACCTACAACGGAACGAAGTACTCGGTGACCAACACTTCGAGCACCAGCCCTTTCGTAACGCCAACGCCGGACCCCGGCGAATCCTTCCCTGACATGAATCTCCAGATCTTCAACACCACCGATCCCGCCACTGGCGACGTTGCGAACATGGCGGGATTTGTGAACGACTGGATGGCAAGGGTGATAAGCCAGTCGGAATATCCTGAAATTCCCACCGATAAGGAATGCTCTTTCGTTCCTTCCTGGCCGGCACTTCCTAGAACTCCCACGCCGTCCGCGGGAGACATCATGTTTTACTTCACGCCGTCCCACTGCCCGTGACTTCCACGCTGGCGCAGTCCTTCGGCTTGTCCGACGCGTGGTTTGGTTCGTGCCCCACGCAGACTTACCCCAACCGCTTCTTTGTCAATTGCGCGACTTCAGGAGGGTATGTCGAAGACGTGGACTACCCCTGCAACCTTGAGGCGTGGCCCAAACTCCCCAACATCTTTCAATTGCTGGATGGCAGCGGACCGAGCAACCCTCCGAACTGGAAGGTCTACTTTCATGATTTCGCCGTCGCTACATGGATTAACTATGTTCTGAATTCGCCGTCGCAGGTTCGCAATTTCGATACCAGCGATTATGGCGACAATACCAAGCACCCCACCTTCCTTGAGGACGTGCAAAGCCAGTCGCTGCCCAAATACTCCTTCATTGAGCCGCGCTACGGAGGGTTTGACACTCTGCCGCCGAACGACAATCACCCCCCGTTCGACGTTCTTTATGGTGAAATCCTGGTCGGAACAATCTACAACTTGCTACGCGGCAGCTCTTATTATTGGCCCCGCACTCTGCTGATCATTACCTACGATGAGCACGGCGGCTGCTACGATCACGTCATTCCGCCGGCCGCGGTGGCTCCGGGCCCGAGTTCAACCGTGTTGCCCAATGCGTCATCGTTCGGCTTCAATCGGTATGGTCCTCGAGTTCCTGCCATCTTCGTGTCGCCCTACATACCGGCCGGCTCCATCGTGCGTCCTGCCGGATTTTCCTATGTGCAGGGAGACGGCACCTCGACGACAAATGGCGTGACGCCCTTCGACCACACTTCGGTGATCCGCACAATTGTGGAATGCTTCAACATCGAGAATGGAGCCGCCAAGCTGACTGCGCGCGACCAGAACGCTCCTAGCCTCGCCGACGCCCTCACGCTGGATAGCACCAACATGAATAACGGTCCGCAGAGCGTTCCGTTGCCATCGGTCGGCGGAACTCTCACCGGCGTTTCGGAAAGCCATCTCGCGCAGATCTACCAGGCCATGCTCCAGAAGACTGGCTCGGTGAAGTAAAACATGTAGTGATCGCTTAGCTCCGCGTTCGGCAGGATTCGCCGCCACTCCGTTCGTGGTGGGCAATGCGGAAGTAATCCGGAGTCTTTAGCATTTCGTCAGACGGTCCAGGAACAGTCCTGTCGTCACCAGCGAGACAAAATCCTCTATGGATTCGGGGATTCGGAACACCACATGTCCGAGGAGCCCGTTATGTGAACACGTGAGCGGATACATCGGTGAACACTCGCCGGCTTCTCAGGACAAATCTGGCCCCGGCGTGCGATCACAACAAACTTGACGTACCGCCTGGTCGGGCGAAGAGGAATTGCCACGACGGGTCGAGGCACACCCAGCGCTGCTCGCCGAACCAGCTGGTCGGAATCTCAGGAATATGAAGTAATGCGTGTCCCCGTGCGCAGACCAGTTCAGTCCCTTTCCAGGCAAGTAAGGTTCTCGCTGGCTGTCCAATTTCGGCGGGATGCGCCATGCGCCTGAGACAAACCGGGCAACGCCGCTGCTGATCACGAAGGATCCAACGCAGGCCAAAGAGGCTGAGAAGAAGCGAAGAACTGAACTGGACATAACCCGTGAAGTGCGACGAGGGCTGCACAAACGAGCAATCGAGGTCGAGAGATGCCAGATAAACAAACGGTAATAGGAGGGAGACTTTAGCTGTGAGAAATGCCCAAAACCGCAGCCTTCTTGTCAGCGGAGGTTTCCGGGAATCGCTGCCGTACTCGCCTATGGCCACGCAGGTGATGCCGGGCAATGCGAGGAAGGCGAGCACAATTCCGAGCAGAGAAACTACCCATCGCGGCCCCATCTGGAAATAACCGTATGGCGTCAGATGCCCAACGACAAATCCCGCGTTATCGGTCCCGATTTCGGAGTTGCCGTCGACAAGCCAGGCGTTCACGTGGCCCGGAAGGTTCCGTGAATCGGCGCATGCGACACCCCCCACTTTGGCGTTAACGGAACCAACATGTACTTCAGTACCCGCTATCCTGGGATCCCCACCGAAGTCTCTTTTCCAGGTCTCGTCACTCAGAACGAGCCTCGGCAATTGGTCGGGACCCTCAGGGACGCGCAGCGTAAAGCGTATGGGGAATTGGAGCACAGCGAACAAATCAGAACTGGCGTGCGCTACGATCCATTGAGTTTTGGGCGCCGCCTTGCTTGATATCGGTTCGTGAGTGACCCAGTAATACGCGAAGCCATCGAAATATCGCTGCACGCGTCCCAGAGATGCCTTAACCCCCTCCTCGGCGATGACGTTCAGCGCACGGTCATCGGGGCCTGAGTGCTTTTGTAATAACTGCCATGGATAAATACGGATCCTTGACATTTCACGTTCCGCGCGAACGCCGGGAGACAGAAGGGCGATGCCCCAGCTCGCGAAAAGGCCAGTGGCGAGTACTAGCAGGCATAAAGGAGCGCCTCCCCATGCTGCGGAGAAGGGAGGGTGCTTTTGCCACGACCGCTTCCTGAGGCAAAATGCGTCCTGATAAGCTCCCAGGCAAAATGCCACAGCTTCTCGCATAGGTCTGGGAGAAGTGGTGAATTCGGACGAGCATTCTCGCATCACGTACCACAATTCCGTTCGCCATTCCCGCAACCATTCCGAGCGTCTCGGCACGGGGATCAACAGAGATGCGGTCCGCAACAAGCCCAGATGCACGGAATGCACGGCGATCCTCAGCGCAGAGATAATCATGACTTCGCCTCCGCAGGCGGGACCATCCGTTGCAATAGCGGATAACGCTTCCGCGAGGATTCCAAAGTGGTCTTTCCGCCCGCGGTTAACTGGTAGTACTTCCTGGGTGGGCGCTGCTCCCGATCCGCAATCGCCTGTCGTTCCCAGCGCGAGCGTATCAGTTCATCTTCTTCCAGGCGCCTCATGGCTGGATAGACCGTGCCGCTGGGAAGACCAGTCATCTCCATAATCGAGAAGCCATAGACAAATCCGGCGTCGATCGCCTGAAGGATCATCGCCGTGGTGTGCGAGAGCTTAGGCTCCGTGGCCATGGCTGATTCTAGCTATGTAGAAGTCTACTTGACAACTATATATGTCGATTGCTACATAGGGTGAAGCAGATTTGGTTGGAGGAGGTGGCAAATGAAAAGAATGATCATGTTGCTGATCGCGCTTGGCGCCCTCTTTGGCGCCGTGCTGCCTGCTCAACAGAGTCCTCCAAACGAAGCCCCAGAAACTGCCGACACGTCTCCGCACACCGTGCAATGGGTCACCGTCGAGCAAGATGTCAAGTTGGAGGTGCTCGATTGGGGAGGTACAGGGCGGCCATTGGTTTTGCTTACAGGCATCGGTGACACCGCACACGTCTTCGATACCTTCGCGCCGAAGCTCGTCCCTGCCTATCATGTCTACGGCATCACGCGCCGCGGCTTTGGCGCTTCGAGCGCTCCCAAGCCAGATTGCGAAAACTATTCCGCTGATCGTCTTGGAGACGACATACTCACGGTATTAGATGCGCTTAAACTTGGTCGTCCAGTCCTGGTTGGCCACTCCATTGCCGGAGAAGAGCTAAGTTCCATTGGGAGCCGACACCCCGAAAAAGTCGCGGGACTCATTTACCTTGACGCTGGATACGCCTACGCATACTACGACGACCATGCCGCACAGGGCGAGTGGATGTTCGATTCCAGCCTGTTGCGCAGAGAATTGGAGCAATTCAGCTCTCCTGCTCCGCCTCGAGAGAGAAAGACTCAGACCAAACACCTGCTGGAAATCAGTCTTCCACGATTTGAAAGGGATCTTCAGGAATACCAAAAACAGTTGCAGGCGGTTCTCGACAACTCCCCCGGACCGCCAGACACGCCCAGGGTAAGAAGCAATGTCGCAATCCTGAAAGGGATACAGATCTACAAGGGTGTCAAGTGCCCGGTCCTGGCGATTTTTGCTGACCCGCACGCCTTGGGCCCGCAAGTCGGGGCCGATCCCACACAACGGGCTGCCATGATCGCCGATGATCTTGCTCGCACATCGGAACAAGCCGACGCCTTCCAGGCCGGCAATCCGTCCGCGCATGTGGTCCGTATGCCCAATGCGGAACATCGTGTATTCCAGTCGAACGAGGCGGATGTGTTTCGTGAGATGAACGCCTTCATTGCAAAGCTGCCGTGAACGGATCAAATCTGATGGAGGAGGCTTCATGCTCGAACTCCTCAATGTCTCCAAGCACTTCTCCGGTATTCCCGCCGTGGACGATGTCAGCTTCTCAGCCCGACCCGGCGAGGTCACCGGCTACCTTGGGCCCAACGGCTCGGGCAAATCCACCACCATGAAAATGATCACCGGCTTGATCGAGCTGACTTCAGGCCAGATCCTTTTCCAGGGCAACCGCATCGAGGATGACCTGATTGCCTACAAGCGGCGTATGGGGTATGTCCCAGAGGAGCCGTATCTCTACAACCATCTCTCCGGGGCGGAATACCTGACGATGATTGCGCAA
>JABCZC010000085.1 GCA_013289875.1 Acidobacteriota bacterium
ACGTATCAAATGCGAAAGGAATAAACGCGACAACCCCCGCCAACAGCCATGTAAGCAACATGACAGCATTAACCCATCTTGGGCCCCGTTCTTCTCTCGACCAAGTAGACACGTTGTCTTTTGGGGCATACGAAAGCTTTTCCACCTTGGCCTCTAAATCAAACCTACGCGCAGAAACCTGCAGAGGTTCCAACGCATCGAAGCTCAGCGCTGTTATACCAGGACTAAAGTGGATAGAACTAACAGGACTTCGTCACTCTCGGAAATGCCCTAGCAGGCTGCTGAAAACATCGATCGTCGTGTGGAAGGATTCGGACGGCGCTTAGATGTGCCTGCTAGTTCTTGCCGGGTGGGCAGGCTTGTGACTGGAATCTGTTGAGAGTGGTTGGATCCACGCAGGAGCCACTGTGTACTTTGGTCCAGATTTCAGCGTGGGGATTTTGGTTGGAACCCGGCGGGAAGTCTCCCTGGAGAGTAGAGCCGTCAGTGGAGAGCTTACCGATGAACTGGTGGGAGCAGCACATGGGATTGTAGGCTCCGAGTTCCAGAGAGACCTCGCCGTTGTTAGCGAGGTGGATCTGAGGGATGCTGCGGGTGTCATCTCGGGGTGTCGACCTCGAAGATTTTAGGCGTTGGCAGAGCGCTGAATACCGATTCCAAAGAACACTCGTGGTCGCGCATCTTGCTTTGCTCTTCCGTAATTTAGCGTGTGGACGGACGAAATTCAGGGGGCGCTCCGGTGATTGCATACTCCATGAACAAATCGTCATCCTATTCCCTTCCTGCAAAGTGCGACCAAAAGAACAACGGTCTCGTCTCATAGAGTAGCCGTTGTATTGAGAATACGGAGCCTGTTCTCTCAAGTAGTCGACTGTCGCCGGATCGTCGTCTCTTCGTGATCCAGCTTCCCCAACACATACGCGACATCTAATCCCCATAACCCGGGCTGAGGGCCCATTGCACTTGACTACGGCTTACCTGAACCGCATCGCCACTGCCGTACCAGAGCACGATGTGCATGACGCCTTCGGGGTCTTCGCAGAGAAGATGCTTGCCGACCCGCGGCTTCGCACGGTCTTCCGCCGCATGGTGAGCCGCGCCGGCATCGCGCATCGCTATTCATTCCTCGACCCGCAGAAAGGTTCCGGCCAATTCTCACCGTATGACGCGCATGAGTTTTATCGGCTAGGCAAATTTCCCAACACGGCGCGGCGTATGGAGTTGTTTGAGCAGAGCGCTCCGGTGCTGATGCGGAAGGCCGTGGACCGGCTTGCGCTCAATGAGAAGGAACGCTCCGGTATTACGCATGTGCTGGTGACCTGCTGCACGGGGCTCTACGCGCCTGGGCTGGACTTTGAGATCGTCGACCACCTAGGGCTTTCAGCGAACGTGGAGCGCACGATGGTTGGATTCATGGGATGCTATGCCGCGATCAATGCGCTGAAGCTGGCGCGGCACATTGTGCGCTCAGATCCGAAGGCGGGTGTTCTGATGGTCAACCTGGAACTGTGTACGCTGCACTTCCAGGAAACGCAGGAGCTGGAGCAGGTGCTCTCCTTCCTGGTCTTTGCCGATGGCGCTGCGGCGAGCCTCGTCACTGCTCGCGAGCAGGGTCTCGCGCTGGACAGCTTCAAGGCGGTGATGGTGCCGGAGACACGTGGCCTGATTACCTGGAGGATTCGCGAGCTAGGTTTCGACATGCTGCTCTCCGGGCAGGTGCCGGGAGAGCTGGGCCGCGCGCTGCATGAGGGCGAACTGATGGCGGAGCGCGACGGCATCGACCTGTGGGCGGTGCATCCTGGCGGACGGTCGATTTTGGATGCGGTGGAGAACGGGCTCGAACTGCCGACGGATGCGCTGGCAGCGTCGCGCGAAGTGCTATCGTCCTTCGGCAACATGTCGTCGGCGACGGTCATGTTTGTGTTGCAGCGAATCATGCAGCAAGCGCGCCCGGGGCAACGTGGTTGGGCGATGTCGTTTGGGCCGGGGTTAACAGCGGAGACGATGCGCTTCCATGCGGTCTAGTGCACAGATCGACTTCAGTCGGCGGGTCTCTCCACGTGAGTTGCCGGAGCTGATGGATGGTAACTGTAGTTATGAGGATTTCCGTGACTGCCTGCGCAGTCTGGAAACAGTCAATCGCTGGCTGCTGGGTTATCGGCCGACGCTGGCTTGGCTAGAGCGGTTGCCGCATGGATTGCGCGATCCAGTACACATCGTCGATGTGGGCAGTGGCGGCGGCGATCTACTACGGCAGATTGCAGGCTGGGCAAGGAGACGGGGCATTGCTGTGCAGTTAACGGGGATCGACTTGAATCCTTATGCGGCACCTGCAGCAGCGGAGTCCACGCCAAAGGAGTTCGGAATCGAATGGGTGACCGGCGATGCTCTGGAGTATCGACTGAAGAAGCCGGTCGATATCGTCGTGAGCTCGCTGCTGGCACATCACCTGGAGGACGAGGAGATCATCGCGCTGCTGAGGTGGATGGAAGCGAGCGTGCAGGCAGGCTGGTTTATCAATGATTTGGAGAGGTCTGAGTGGAGTAGTCGGATGTTTGGGTTGGTGCGGTGGCACTGGCTTGTGCGGCATGATGGGCCGGTGTCGTTCCGGCGGGCATTCCGGAAGGAGGATTGGGCAAGCCTGCTGGCTGCGGCTGAGGTCTCGCGAGAGGCGGTGACGGTGGAGAAGTGGCGGCCAGGACGGTTGTGCGTGGGGCGCTGGAAATGAGGTCGGTGACTCTGAAGCGTCTCGCTAGGCCAAGAGATATGAAGCCTCTCGCCCCCATCGCCCTCATGGCGCACCTCAGCACGTCTAACCATCTGAGAAGCGAATAATGCCAATTTCCACTCTGCTAGCGCCCAGCTCCGCCGGTTCCAGATTCAAGACCATTCTCTGGGTCTCGCTTGGTCTCACCGTACTCTTCGTCTTCATTACCTCAGAGCTGCTCCTCATTACCGACTATCCGATGTACCACGCCTACCGTCTGCAGGTCATTGCCGACCGCCATCTCCTCATCCCGCATACACTCGCCGGAATCTTCGCTCTTTTGATCGGCCCCATCAATTTCTCCTCGCGGATCCGCGAGCGTCACCTCCAACTCCATCGCATCCTCGGTCGCATTTACGTCATCTCCGTGTTTGTTGGTTCCTTCACGGGGATCGCTCTCGCAGCCGGCCGCCCGGGTCTTCCCGGAACCTCCATGCAGGCTGCCGCCTGGATGGTCTGCACCACCGCCGCCTTCATCACCGCGCGCAACCGCCAAATCACACAGCACCGCCAATGGATGGCGCGCTCCTATGCAGTTACGTTCACCTTTGTCTCCAGCCGCGTCCTCAACCTCTGGCCTCGTTACTGGAGCCACCTGGGCGACGTCTTATCTGCCGTCGGCGTGATTGCGTTCACCCTCGCCTCGCTGCTGATCGTGGAGCTCGGCCTTAACTGGCACGAGCTCACCACTCGTCGTAACTGATCGGATAGGAAGCCATGAGATTTTAAGGGCCAATGTCATAGACGCAGGCTGCATCCGTCCAGCCAGCGCTCTACCGGTTCCAAAATGACGATTCGTACAGAATGACGTGCCGAATTGCTTTCTGGACGTCTACTAGAACTATGGAGTTCTCTACAAATTGATTGAATATGCATCGAGTTCGGAGGGAATGCTTTGCAAGACGAAGTACTGATCGTCGGTGGTGGAGTGGCAGGCTGTGCGGTTTCGATCGCGCTCGCTCGAAAGGGACGAAGAGTCACCCTGATCGAACGCGAGCCGACACCGCGCCATAAAGTCTGCGGAGAGTTTCTAAGCGGAGAGGCTCTTGAGGACCTTCATGCACTTGGCATCGACGTGGCCGCGCTTGGTGCGGTGCCTATCGACTACGTTCGCCTCGCCGCGGCTAGGCGGGCCGCGGAGGCTCCGTTACCTTTTCACGCTGCCTCACTCACGCGCAAAGCGCTGGATACAGCGCTCATCGCCGAGGCCATCGCTGCGGGAGTCAGCGTCGAGCGTGGTCGCGGCGTGCAGTCGCTCAGTCGCACGACCACCAACCTCTGGCAGGCTACGCTCGACGACGGTACCAGTTATGAAGCTCCAACGGCCTTTCTCGCTACGGGCAAGCACGATCTGCGTGGACACGGGCGTCCGAAGGACCCTCACCAATGGGTCGCCTTCAAGATGTATTACCGACTGTCTCCCGCGCAGACCGCTGACCTGAAGGATGCCTCCGAGTTGACGCTCTATTCCGGAGGCTACGGGGGTATCCAACCGGTGGAAGACGGCATTGCGAATTTCTGCAGTGTGGTGAAACAGCGGTATTTCGCACGGGCGGGGCTGCGCTGGGAGAGCCTCATTGCGAAGATGCAGCAGGACTGTCCTCACCTCGCGATGCGGCTCGACGGTGCTGAGCCACTGCTCGACAAACCGATCGCCATCACTCATATCCCGTATGGTTACATCCGCCGCACAACCGAGGATGGGCTTTACTGCGTCGGAGATCAGGCCGCCGTAATCCCTTCGTTCACCGGCGATGGTATCTCCATCGCCCTGCACACTGCCCGCCGTGCCGCCGCCGCCTATCTTGCGGCGGAGCCGGCGCCGGTCTTTCAGACAAAATTACGCTCCGCAATGCTGCCCCAGATGCGCCTTGCCGAGTTCGCAGCGAATGGCTTGAACAACTCACTCGCGCGCGCTGTACTGCCGTTCTGTCTCAGAGTGTGGCCCGGAGCGATGCGCGTGACGGCTAGGCTGACACGCGTCACCCAGCCCGCCGCTGTTGCTCCACAGGCGTTCGCTAACTGAAATCGAGCCATGGCAGAACCAACGATGTAGTCAAAACCCTCCGGGGAAATGCAATGAAATCTTTCGTAGTATTGGCTCTCGCTGCCGTCCTCGCTCCAGCCGTATTCGCCCAGCATCAGACTTTCGCCGTCAACCCCGATGCCAGCGAGGTCAAGATGAAGCTCAACACGACCCACGAGGTCGTAAACGGCACCTTCCACGTACAGTCCGGATCAATCAATTTCGACCGAACCGCCTCCCATATATCGGGGATAGTCATCGTCGCCGCAGGCAGCGGCAAGACGGGAAACGATAGCCGCGATAAGAAGATGAACAAAGACATTCTCGAGGTGGACCAGTTCGACACCGTCTCTTTCGCGCCTAAAACGTACAACGGAATGATTGCTGCTTCAGGCGACTCGACTATTCAGGTGAGCGGAGTGTTCACTCTGCTCGGCGCTGCTCACGACCTGACGATTCCGATGCAGATACACATCGATGGCTCGAAGGCAACGGCGAAAGCGCAATTCGTCGTTCCCTATGTGCAGTGGGGTCTCAAGAACCCGAGCTTCCTGATCTGGAAGGCAGAGAATGATGTAGCGATTGACCTCAATCTCGTCGGCCAGATCTCAAACTAAGGAGATTCTCGCCAAAAATGAAGAGCCATGTCACCCCTCCTGTTCGAGCCGTGGCTCAACTAGTGCTGGATATAAAGCGTGACAGATATAGTCTCAAGACGTCGACAATTCGCACTAGCCTGCCCACTAAGGTGGAAAACTGTTTGCCTGTTGATCTTCGCTGCTGCGATATTTGGTGGTCTTTGCGGGCGCGTAGCACATGCGCAGGATAACTACGAAATTCAGGTTTACGGCTCTGACACCGTCGCGCCGAAAACCACAATGCTGGAGCTGCACAGCAACTTTACCGCTGACGGGACCAAGCCGCTCCCGGGTTCGCAATATGCCGCCGACGGACTCTATCCCACCAATCACGCGGAACATGAGACTTTGGAGATCACCCATGGCATCAACAACTGGTCTGAGGTCGGCTTCTACATCTTCACCAGCGCCCGCGACGGCGATGGGTGGCAATGGGTCGGCGACCACATCCGTCCGCGTGTTCGCGTTCCTGACAGCTGGCATTGGCCGGTGGGTGTAAGTCTTTCCACCGAGATTGGGTACCAGCAACGCCAGTTCTCGACCGACACCTGGACATGGGAGATCCGTCCCATCGTGGACAAGTCGATAGGACGCTGGTACTTCACCGTGAACCCGGCGCTGGAACGATCGTTTCACGGGCAGAGCGTCAGTCAGGGCGTGGAATTCGCGCCGGATGCCAAATTCAGTTATGACTTCAACAAGTACATCTCCGGCGGCCTCGAGTATTACGCCGACTATGGGTCTCTGCACAACATTGAGTCGTTTCACAATCAGCAGCAGCAGTTCTTCCCTGCAGTTGATCTGAATGTCTCACCAAACTGGGAGATCAACTTCGGTGTCGGCGTAGGAGTGACCTCGGCCACCGATCATTGGATCGTAAAGGCAATTGTGGGCAGACGATTCGACTGGACACACCATCGAGCGGGTAGCTCCGAGAGCATACAGTGAGATTGGGAAAGCTAATGAACCGGCGTGAATTCATCGCGAAGTCTGCGGCTGCCTTAGGAGTGTCTTCTTCCGCGAAACATAATCTGTGGGCTCAAGCCGCGGCCGACGCGTGCCTGGAAATTGCTCCGCTGAAGCTGGAGATCGCGGCGGGCAAACACGTTGAGACGATTGCCTACAACGGCCGGGTGCCCGGCCCGCTCATCCGCTGGCCCGAGGGAAAGCCGATCGCAATCGATGTGCTGAATCGCACCAGCATCCCGGAGATTGTCCACTGGCACGGCCTCTGGATTCCCTCCGAGCAGGACGGCGCCATGGAAGAGGGATCGCCGATGATCGCGCCCGGCGCGCAGCTACGATATGACTTCACTCCCAGACCCTCGGGGCTGCGCTGGTATCACACGCACACGATTGCGGGCCATAATTTGAAGAGAGGGCTCTACTCAGGGCAATTCGGCTGCTTCTACATCGAGCCAAAGAACGAACCCGGCGCCTACGATCAGGAAATCTTTCTCACCCTGCACGACTGGAATGCCTACATGGCAGCCGCGACGGACGCTTCGATGGACGCGTCCTACGACTATTCGACCATCAACGACCGCATGCTAGGCCACGGCACTCCAATCCGGGTGAAGCTGAACCAGCGCGTCATCTTTCGCATCGTAAACGCCAGCGCTACCGTAACGCACTGGCTCGCCCTGGCGGGCCACGAGATGACAGTGGTCGCGATGGATGGCAATCCGGTCCCGAATCCGATCAACGTCACTGCACTTCGCCTGGCACCGGCAGAACGAGCCGATGTTGTCGTCGAGATGAAGAATCCAGGTGTGTGGATCCTGGGGGAAACTCGCGACGACATTCGCAAGGCCGGCATGGGTATCGTTATCGAATACGCCGCCCAGCAGGGCGAGCCGAAGTGGATCAATCCTCCTGAGGTTCTATGGGAGTATCGGCCTTTCGCCCACCAAGAGGCCGCAGCCATTCAGCCTGACCATCAGATTCCTCTGCTCTTCGAGTCGAAATTCCGCGGTCACGGCGACTTTGATTACTGGACCATCAACGGAAAGTCCTATCCGAAGACCGACACTGTGATGCTGCAGGAGGGCAAGCGCTACCGTCTGGCCATGCGCAACAAGAGCGCCGACGATCATCCCATCCATCTTCACCGGCACACCTTCGAGGTAACAAGCCTAGACGGAAAATCCATGTCCGGCCTGCGGAAAGATGTCGTAGTGGTGACCGCGAACTCGACCGCTGAAGTCGATTTTGTCGCCGCCAATCCGGGCGCAACTCTGTTCCACTGCCATCAGCAGAGCCACATGGATTTTGGCTTTATGATGCTTTTCCGTTATTCGTGACTTAACCGCAGCACGACCGGATTCCGCTGTTACTTATCGACATGTGACACGTCCCTTGGGGTGACTAATATCTATAGAAATGAGAGGAGCGGAGCGCCATGAAGAATTTCAACGAGCTATCGGAACGCGAGATACTCGCTCTGGCGATTTCTCTGGAAGAAGAAGACGAGCGGGTGTACGCAGATTTTTTCGAAGGATTGCGCGAGAACTATGCCGGATCTGCCGCGGTGTTCGACAGCATGCGGGAGGAAGAGTCGGAACACCGCCGCCGTCTGATCGAACTCTATCGGCAGAAGTTTGGTGAGCACATACCACTCATTCGCCGCCAGGACGTGAAAGGCTTCGTCGAGCGCACGCCGGTGTGGCTGATCCGTCCATTGGGGCTCGACACCGTTCGCAAGCAGGCAAGCGCCATCGAAGTCGAGACCCGCCGGTTCTATGAAAAGGCCGCAGCACGAGCCCAGGACGCGAGCATCCGACAGCTTCTCGATGACCTCGCCCAAGAGGAGCGCACGCATGAAGATCGCGCTCAGGAGCTGACGGAAGAGAAGCTGCGTCCGGACGTGAAGGAAGATGAGGACAAGGCGCGCCGGCGGCTGTTTGTGCTGCAAATCGTGCAACCTGGCCTGGCCGGACTGATGGATGGCTCAGTGTCGACTTTGGCCCCGGTATTTGCGGCGGCCTTGGCCACAAAGAACAGCTGGGATGCCTTCCTGGTCGGATTGGCTGCATCGCTGGGAGCAGGCATCAGCATGGGCTTTGCTGAGGCGTTGTCCGATGACGGGAGTCTTACCGGCCGCGGACACCCGTGGGCACGTGGTCTGATTTGCGGCGCCATGACGACGCTGGGAGGCATCGGTCACACCCTCCCGTTCCTTATCCCGGAGTTTCGGATAGCCCTGGGGACGGCAATGGCCGTCGTGCTCGTCGAACTCGGGGTTATCACATGGGTGCGACACCGGTTCATGGATACGCCAGTATTCTCCGCAGCACTGCAAGTGGGACTCGGCGGAGCACTCGTGTTCGTTACGGGCATCCTCATCGGAAGATCGTAGAACGACCCAAAGAACCGATATCACCCTCGACCAACCAAGGGACGGCTTGTCATCTTCAGTGATTTGCTTGTCCTCTTCCTGACATTCTCCTACGACCAACTCTCATGCATTGAGAATCACCGGCAGGCATGTATAGACTGAGCCATTCGGATTCCTGACACAATCCCAGGCCCCAGGCGTGGACTGGCGCGAGTTGCTGCGCCGTGCCCGACTACAGTTGGATGCCGCCCAATCGGCGGCACATCTGGGCAAGGCTCTATCTTCCGGGTGTCAGGTGTGAAGGCGCGGGGGAAATCGCCATGGCCGTCGATTGCTCAGTGGTCGATCAACGCGCGTCAGCTAGGTTTCTTCGAGGCGGAAATCCGCTCCATTCTCGAAGGACAACGACCGAGCCGGGTGCACGTGCTCTACTTCGATACCGAGGTCCACAAAGGCCGAGGACTATGAGGCAGGGCAGCCGATCGCACTCACTCCAGTGGGCGGAGGGGAACGAACTTCACGCCCTGCTTCAACTGGTTGGACGAGCGCGGAATTGTGCCGCAGACCCTGGGCTTCCTCATAGACCTATGCGGCGCATTCCCGAGAGAAGCTCCTGCATACCCAGTGTTGTGGGCCTCCACTGAAACGCGCCGGGCACCATTTGGGGAAGTGATTTCCGTGGAAGCGGCATAGCAACCGATTCCGTTTGCTTAAGATCTCCAGTTACCTTCACCAGGCACGGAACACTTGTAAAGTCAGCGTCCGGGTAGCCGGTTTTACGGCCGCTTGGAGTCTTAACATGTCCCCGCCTTACCGGGTTAGTGCCGGAATTCATCTCTTATCTGCAAAAGCGGCATACACCCGCAACCTTTCCTGCACTCTTTAGGAAGTTTTGATGAGATAACTCTCCCGTCTTGGAGAGACTCGATCGTTTCGCTCCCGCATGGCATACGACTCACTTGGTGGTAGAAGCCTGATTTTGAACGCGGACTGGATCCCCAGAATGAATGGCGTCTGATACAGTCTTAACAACCTGCTCTCCAGCACTCAGATCTCCAAACACTTCGATCTCGCCGTTGACGCTCTGACCGGTTTGAACCGTCACCCATTCGGCCTTGCCATTGCGCACCCGAATCACAAAGGTGTGCTGCTGATCGCTGGTAACTGCGGTCGCGGGAACAAAGAGAGTTGGATATCCACGTTCCAGCGGCCATGAGACGGTCGTGAAGCTGCCGGACGCGAGCCGCCCATCGAGATTCTTGACATCCAATTCCACCGGCATCGTGCGCGATTTTTCATCGACTTCGCGAGAGATTCGTTGAATGGGAGCTTTGAAGGTCTGCCCAGGATAGGCCGGGACAGTGAAGGAGACAAGTTGGCTCGCCTTCATATCCCCAACCTGCGCTTCCGGAATCGGCACAACCAGACGGAGACGCCTGTCGTTCACGATCTGAAGAATGGGCTGTGCTCCGCTTGCGCCGGAAGCGGGACCGATGAGTGCGCCCGGATGGAGATTGCGGGTTGTTACGACACCGTCAAACGGGGCAGTGATCGTGAGATAGGATTCCGTCTGGCTAACGCTGCGCAGCGCTTCTTTCGTTGCTTCTACATTCTGGGTTGCAGCATCGACCTGCCCTTTGTCAGCAGAGACCGTTTGTCCGGCGACAAGCACATCGTTCTCTGCGAGCACGCCGGGCGTCTTGGCGGCCTCCACCATGTGGAGATAGGTGCCGTTGTCCGAGGCTAGCTTCGCCTGTGCTGTCGCAAGTTGCGATTGAGCCGCCCTGACTGCAGCCTCGACCTGGGAACGCTGACTCACGAGTTCAGGAGCAGTGAGCTTGACCAGCAATTGTCCCCGATGCACATGCGACCCTCGATCGACGGTCACAGTTTCGACGAAGCCGGTCACCTTCGGATAGATATCGACCTGTTCATACGGTGCGAGTTGCGCGGGCAACGCAATCATTGTCTGCAACTTCTTCGACACGATTGCGACCGTGCTGACGGTGGTGGGTGCATTCGGCGCGGAAGGAGCAGGTGTTGTTCCGTTCTTATCTGAGGTGGCAGAGCTGCAGCCCAAAACCGTAATCATCAACACCGAAGAAGCGAAGAGCGAGCTCCTCATCGTCCAACCTCCGAGGATCGTTCAAACCACTTGCTATTGGGGTCTTCCGGGTCGAGCGAGCGCGATGCCGTCGGTGCATTGCGCTGCGCCAGACCAAAAACCATCGGCAGAAGAAAGAGCGTTGCGACGGTCGCAACTGCAAGACCACCGATCACAGCGCGCCCCAGAGGAGCCGTCTCTTCGCTTCCTTGACCGAAGGCGAGCGCCATTGGGATCATTCCTGCAATCATGGCAAGACTCGTCATCAACACTGGACGCAGCCGCTCTGTAGCCGCAGCGCGTGCTGCCTCTGGCGCGCTCGCGCCCTTCAAGCGATTCTGTTCTGCAAAACTGACAAGCAGAATCGCGTTTGCAACCGCAACACCAATCGCCATGATGGTTCCCATAAAACTCTCCAGATTCAACGTTGTTCCAGTGAGGAACAGCATGAGCACGGAGCCGGCAAGAACGGCGGGAGCTGTTGAGAGCACCACCAGCGCAAGTTTGAGGGATTGAAAGTTTGCCGTAAGCAGCAGAAGGATCACGCCGATCGCGGACAACAGCCCAATAGCGAGTTCGCCAAAGATCTGTTGTAAGGCGCTCACCTGTCCGCGAACTGCGGTTGTCACACCGCGCGGAGGCGTGCCGGCGTCGATTACCGCTTTCTCAATCGCGTTGTTTGCCCGTCGCAGATCACGGCCGCCGAGGTTGGCGGAAAGCGCGAGCATCCATTGACCATTCTGGCGATCCAGTTCACCCGGAACTGTACTCGATCTCAAGTCGGCAAGCTGGTTCAAAAGAGGCTGACCTCCGGTTGTGCTACCGACTGGAATGTTCCCGATGTCTGCGAGCGATGTCATCTTGGGTTGCGGCACCTGCACCTGAACCTGATAGCTGACGCCCGACCTTGGATCACGCCAGTAACTGGGCGCTACGAAGCGACTCGAAGCTGTCGCTGAAACGACCGCAGAACCGACCGAATCCGCCGTCGCTCCCAGTTGCCCTGCCATCGTGCGATTGACCTTGATGTCGACAGTTGGGTAGTGCAGGGGCTCCTCATATTCGAGGTCCCGGAGTTCGGGAACAGCAGCCAACTTTTGACGAACGTGTTCCGCATAACCCGCAACGTCCGCGTACTGCGGACCTGCTATGGTCACTTCCGCCAAAGATGAAGAGCCAAAGCTCAGAGTCTGGCTGATGAGGTCGCCGGGGTCGAACGAGAACTTTGCCTCAGGAAACTGCTGCGGCAGCTTCTTCCGCAGTTGTTCCTCGAGAGCTGCGAGTTGGAGAGAACTCTCTGGTTTGAGCCCGACGTTGATGATGGCCTGCTGTGGGCCGCTCGTCCAGAGAAAGACAGCATTGATCGGATACGAAGACCCCTGAGTTCCGACGTAGCCCAGGCTTAGATCCAGATTCTTGTCACCTACTGTCTCACGAATCGAAGCAAGAACTCGTTTCACCAGCTGCTCCGTTACGGCTACGCGGGTTCCATCCGGTGCGTCCACGCGAAGACGGAACTGAGTCGACGCGGCAGACGGGAATATTTCCTCGGCTATATGAGGCGTGATGAAAAGTAGTACGAGGAGAGCGACGATGCCGTAAGCGCTCAGAAGAATCGTGGGAATGCTCATCGCTTTCTGGAGCGCTCGTCCGAATCGGCGACGGAAACGATCAAAATTGCCTTCGGTGTGCGGCTTCTGCCTTTCGGTTTCAGACTTGGACTTCAACATCCAATTGGCCAAGACTGGAACGAGTGAACTGGAGAGCAGATACGAGGCACCCATCGCGAAACCAACCGCGAGTGATAGAGGCAGGAAGAGAGATTGGGCAGGTCCAGTCATGAAGAAGGACGGGATGAATACCGCCATGACGCAGAGCATCGCGAGAAGTCGAGGTACGGCCACCTCGCGACTCGCAAGGAGAACCGCCCTCGCCGTGTTTTCTCCGTTATCCAGATGAACATGGATGTTTTCGAGAAGCACGGTTCCCTCGTCTACAAGAACGCCGACGGAGAGGGCGAGCCCGCCGAGGGTCATAATGTTGATCGTCTGTCCCGACAGCTTGAGCAGTATCACTGCCGTCAAAAGCGCGAACGGAATCGTGACAACCACAATCAGAGATGATCGCCAGTCCCGGAGGAAGAGCAGCAGCGTCAACCCGGTGAGCAGCGCGCCGATGATGGCTTCACGCAGAACCGACATGAGGGCGCCCCGGACATACGCAGACTGGTCAAACTCATAGGTGATTTTGATGTCTTCGGGAACGAGCGACTGGAAGCGCCCGAGATTCTGCCGGACCTCTTTTACAACTGTCAGCGTAGAGGCATCCGGCCTCTTTGTGACCGGAATGTAGATGGTGCGCTTCCCATTTAGCAGTGCATAGCCTGCGAGAAGATCGGAAGAGTCGGAGACACTCCCAACATCGCGGATATAGACCGACGCTCCCGAGCCCAGCTTGAGGGGAATGCTGAGCAGATCGTTGATCTGAGTCACCGTGGAGTCGGTTGTCACCAGCGTATGTGTCGTCCCGATATCGGCATTACCTGCCGGCTGAATGCTGTTGCCGCTTGTCAGCGCCTGAACGACCTTTTCAGGCGAGAGCCCATACGCCTGCAACTTCTGCGGATCAATGTTGATGACGATCGTCCTCTGGTTGCCTCCGAATGGGGGAGGGGACGAAACTCCAGGCAGCGTTGCAAAGAGGGGGCGAACGCGATTCAGTGCAAGGTCCTGAATCTCAGCAAGCGTTCGCGACGGGCTGGAAAAGACCATATATCCCACCGGCAGCGTCCCGGCGTCATAACGAATGACGAAGGGCGAAACCGTTCCGGGAGGCATGAAGGCTCGGGCGCGATTTACATACGAAATCGTCTGCGCAAGCGCTTCGCTCATATTTGTTTCGGGGTGGAAGGTTAGCCGAAGGAGCGCAGTGCCTTGGATGGACTTCGCCTCCACGCTCTCAATCCCGTTGATGTAGAGGAAATGGTACTCATAGTAGTACGAGACGAATCCTTCCATCTGCTGCGGACTCATGCCGCCGTACGGCTGCGCCACATAGATGACCGGCAGATCGAGGTTCGGAAAGATGTCCACGCGGGTACGCATGATAGCCAGCACAGACGAGAATGCGAGAGCGACAACAAGGACGATGATGGTGATGGGACGCCGTAGGGCGATACGAATAAGCCACATGGGTGCTATTTCCCTTTCGCCTGGCCCTGCAGGAGTTGCAGAAATGGCTGAAGGTCGCCTTGGGCCACGGCAAGCCCAAGTTCGGCTCGCCAGACTCCCAGGCGAGCAATCGCATCATCACCTTCCGCTTGCGCAAGAACTCCCTCTGCTGCGGAGACGTCCACCACGGTCGCTAAACCAGATCGGTATCGGGCCTGTTGCTGTTGTTCGCTTGCTTGCGCAGCCGCAAGCTCGATCGGGGTGTTTGCCCTCAGTTGGCGAGCTCCGGCTAGGTTCGCCTGCGCTTGTTCGACCGCTGTCGTTACGTCGCTGACGGCTTGATCCAGGCGCGCATGCTCGGCTTCGATGTTCGCTTCCTGAACGCGACGTTGATCGCGGATGTTGAAAAAGTCGAGGGCTGCAAAGGAGACTTGGATGCCTGCCGCCCAGTTGAGCGTGTCTGGTGCAAGCCCTGCGGTGCCACCGGGAAACACTCCGCTGGCATTCGTCCCTGCGCCTCTTCCGAAGACCACTCCAGAAGTGCTGAAGACCGGTACATAACTGCGGTCAAGAAATCGCTTCTGAGCCTCCTGCTGAAGGTTCAGGGCATGCTCTTCAAGCACTGCCGGGTGACTCACTGCCGTGATAATGGAAAGATCGCTCGCAGGTGGTTCGGTGAGAAGACCTGAAACGTCCACTTCAACTTGCTCTTGTTTAGTCTGCAGATATTCAGCGAGCGCGGCGCGCCTGATCGCAACCTGAGTCTCGACTTGAATCAGTTGATTGCGAGCCAGCGCCAATTGCGCGTCGGCTTGGGAAGCATCCGCGCCAGGACGGAGTGTGTTGTCGACCAGAATATGAACTGCCTTGTCGAAGGACTCATAGCGTTGGACGTTCGCCTTCGCAACTGTCACGAGTTGCTCTGCAGCAGAAAGATCAAAGAACACGCTTCCCGCGTTCGCACTCACTTGCAATTGCGTAAGGAATGCGGCCTGCCTTGCCGCCTCACTCCCTTGTCGAGCCACCTCGACCTTAGCGCTTCGCGCTCCGAAGTCGAAGGGTTGCCAGCTAACCAAAGCACCTCCCGCACTGTTCCACGCGCTTCGCGTCGGATCAGGTGGGAGCACTTCCCCGGTCACACTGGGAATGGTCGCCTGCGGCAGCAAGAGTCCGAGGATGTTGTTTGCGGTTGCTCGATCGGTCTGCCAGAGGATGTCGGAGTGGGGCAAATAGGCGGTCTTGGCGACCCCAATGGCTCCCTGCGCGGCCCTCTGTTGGGCCTGGGATGCCCTGATAGAGGGGTAGTTAGCGCTTGTGGTTTCGATCACCTGTTCCAACGTCATGGCTGTGGGTCCGTTTTTCTCGGTTGTTTGGGCAAGTGAGTTGACGGGTACTGCCGGTAACGCGAAGAGGGGTACGCATATCGCGTTGCAGAGGACCAATGAATATCTATGCATAGAAGGGACCAGCACTTCGGGTCAGCACAACTACCCTAATCGCCCAAATCATATCATCGAAATTCGATACTATGATTTAAGTCGTCGCTGGAAGCGTATTGTTGTGGCTGTGCGATCACATCAACGGGAAATCTTTACCGGACTCATTCGCATCCATGTGCTGGTTCATGCCGCTCATGAGCCTATTTTTGGCTTGGCCATGATGGAGGAGCTGAAGCATCACGGTTACCGGATTGGACCGGGAACTCTGTATCCACTCCTCCATGGCATGGAACGCAACGGACTTCTGGTTTCGGAATTGATGAACGTCAGTGGGCGAAGACGAAGAGTCTACAAAATAACCAAAGCGGGAAAGAAAACTTTGAAAAAAGCAAAGCTAAAGGTAGACGAGTTGCACCATGAACTTCACGAAGATCGTCCAAGGACGATCTCTCAACTGGATAAGGGAGAGCACAGTCGCTAATTGCTCCACATGGATCATTGGTCGGCTTCTCGTACACACGGGTGGGCAAAGCATCGGGGAGAGCTGTTCCGAATAAAACCCTCGCCGGTTTCATCGATTTGTGATCTTTCGGCTGAGTGAGCTTACTGCCGCCGCAACGTTTCGGTAATGGGACATTGGCCCCGACTGGATCAAGATTGGACCATAAATCACTCCGTGGAGGGCTACGCTTGCGTCATTCGGAAGAGAGATACCGCCTATGGCTACATTGACGAGCAAGCCCGCACCGACTTCCTGGTCAAGATCCTTGCTCATCGTTTCGGGCGGTTCACAGAGATTCGCAAGGGCTTCACGTTCTCGAGCCTTCGCGAAGCGCGACCCCGGCTAGTGATCCTCACCCTCTACGCGACCCTGCTGGTCTGCGCTATGGTCTCCGGCCTCTTGGCGTTTTCATCAAACAAACATCCCGCCCCAACTTTCGGATGCACTCAGATTCCCCGCTCGACCGACTCTTACGTTTGGAAACCCCAATAGTCCACACGAATGCACGAAAGTTGTCTTGCTGGCTCTGTATCGGTTCTGCTGTTGCCGCACTTTTAGCCGCTCTCATTCGGGCAATTGGTTGTCTCGAAGGTACGCAAATGTGATTTTGGGCAATTTGGGTTGCCTTACGGTGCCACCGATGCTGAGAATAGGTGGCGACCATGAGTCTAACCTTCACAGCGGAGGTCGCGGGTTCGAGTCTCAGTCCCCTCTCGCGTACCTCTAAATGCTTTTTGTAAAGAGGGAAGTTTTCAAATAATTTTGTGTCTCCTACGCCGCCTGCTTTACCAGCTTGGCCACGGTCCCGTTGGCCAGCTTCATCGCAGCGGCGATCTTCCGAATCGACAGGGGCTGTGCCAAAGGAAGGTATTGATGCAAGAAAGAAATCGCGACGTCGTACTTCGGATTATCGAGCGGCATTGCATCAAGCCTATATTCTCGGGACGTCATTTTTTTCACAATCGGGCTGCTATTTCCACACGGGAAAATGTTTGGAAGTGCCTTGTATTCGCAAGGTTCAGGGCTATTATCAAAACCAACGGAAGAGAAATCTTCCAGACGAAGAAAGCGGAAACGGGAAAATCGAGAGGCCCGGCAACGGGACTCTAGGGCATTCGGGAAACCGGATGCCGGGATGGAACCGGGGAAGCTTTTGCGGCGGATGTGATAACGGGAGAGCACGGGAAAGTAGGCGCGAGCCCGCAGGTCCCGAAGAATTCCGGGATGACGATGCCGCGATCGGGTTGCCGAACCGGATCTTCGAGAAATCGGACTGCCGGAGGGCGATGTCTCGCAAGAGCAGTCGCCCTTTCGCTTTTGGGGCTTCATCGATTTTTGAGTTTCTTGTACTGCTCTTCCGTCAACAGAAGCGATACAGCGCGGAAGCAAACATTTCGCGAAGATTTCGCTCGCGCGGCCCTGCAGGGCCGCAGAAAAAGTCTCTACGTCTTTCGCTTCCTCAATCTTTCTTGGTCGGCTAAGCCAATACATCAATGACATGACTGTAGCAAGAACTGGGAAGAGAATGCTGAGAACAGGGCCCGCCCAATTCCCTCTCACCGGGGACGCGGATGCGGGAACAGTAATCGGCGCCGTTTGTATCTGGTCACTGACAGAAGGGGCGCTAGGCGCTCCCGACTTTGCGGTGCCGGACGTCCCCGACTTTGCGGCGCCGGTGGGAAGGCTCGGGCATCACCTTGGATCGCAGTCCGCGTACCAACCTCACTCGGCTCAGTGATGGGCTCCGGGAATTCTGAGCCAGTTGCAATGTTAGTCTTCGACCAAATCTGACCTGAGAAAGAGGAGGATTTGGGATGCGGAAGAAGCGGTTCAGTGTGGAGCAGATGATCGGGGTGTTGAAGCAGGCTCAGGTTGGTGTTCCAGTGGCGGAGGTGATCCGCAAGGCGGGGATCAGCGAACAGACCTTTTATCGATGGAAGGCGAAGTACGCCGGCCTGGAAGTGGACCAGGTGCGCCAGATGGCTCAGTTGCAGGAAGAGAACCTTCGGCTGAAGCAGCTTGTGGCGGAGCTGACGCTGGACAAGACGATGTTGCAGGACGTGCTCTCAAAAAAATGGTGAAGCCTTCGCGGCGTGGACCGATGGTGGAGCGTTTGGTGGGGAGCTACCTGGTCAGCGAGCGGCGAGCCTGCCGGGTTCTGCGTGTGCCGAGGGCGACCTACCGTTATCGAAGCTGCCTGGACCCACGGACTGAGTTGCGGATGCGCATCCGCGAGATCGCTCAAGCAAGAGTGCGCTATGGATATCGTAAGATCCGCGTGCTTTTGAACCGCGAAGGCTGGGAAGTTGGCAAGTACCTGGTGTATCGGCTGTACACGGAAGAAGGCTTAACACTGAAGAGGATGAAGCCAGCCGGGAAGCGGAAGGCTGCACGACATAGGCAAGAGCGGCTCAAGGCTACGGCGCCAGACCAGGCCTGGAGCATGGACTTCGGCGCGCCATGTTGGCGAGGAGGATGAGATGAGTAATTGATCGAGTCTTTTTCGCCTGCTGGCTCTTGACCGGCCGCTGTGATGCGGCCCTACTCAGGAAGGAGTCTGAGTGGAAGGGGTCTGT
>JABCZC010000086.1 GCA_013289875.1 Acidobacteriota bacterium
GAAGTCGAGGTACTGCTGAATGGCCGCCGCGTTCATGATTTCTTGGCCGCGCCGGATTTGAACATGCGGATCATGCGGTCGGTGATGAAAAATCCGCCCACCATGTTGCTGAAGGAGGCAGCCACCGCGATCGCTCCCAGCGTAGTGGTCAGCGCCGTCTCATGCCTCCCCGTGATGATGATCGCTGCTACCACCACGATGGCGTCGAGGGCGTTGGTCAGCGACATCAACGGCGTATGCAAAAGGGGCGATACCCGCTTGATGAGCCCAAATCCGACAAACCCTGCCAGGATGAATACATAAAGATTCGAAATAAAGTCCGCCGGCATACTTCCCTCCTAGAGGTCTCACTACTTGCCCCTGAACCCTACCGCTACCTACGCATGAGCCGCCGCCAGCAATTCCGCAACTTTGGGATGGACCACTTTGCCCTCGTGCGTCACGAGAGCCTCGCGGATGATCTGGTCTTCCAGATCCAGCCCCACCTGGCCATCGCGTACCAGCAGTTTGGCGACAGCCGCTATGTTGGAGGAAAGCATTTGGCTTGCGTGGTGGGAAACCAGCGACGGAAGATTCAGCGGCCCAAGAATCGTGACTCCGTTATGGACGACAGTTTCGCCTGGCCGCGTGAGTTCGCAGTTGCCGCCGCGCTCCGCGGCGATGTCCACAATTACCGATCCCGGCGGCATCGCCCCTACCATCTCCGCTGTAATCAGAATAGGCGACTTGCGTCCCGGAACCGCGGCCGTCGTGATGACCACATCCTGCTCTCGCAGAGTATCTGTAAGCAGCTCGCGCTGGCGACGATAGAAGGATTCGTCCATAGCCTTAGCGTAGCCGCCCTTGTCTTCCGAGGCCTGGGCATCGACATCCAGCATCACGAACTTGGCGCCGACGCTCTCCACCTGCTCCTTGACTGCAGGCCGCACGTCATAGGCGTAGACCACCGCGCCCAGCCGCCGCGCCGTGGCGATGGCCTGCAGGCCGGCCACGCCTGCTCCGAGTACGAAGACTTTGGCCGGAGTAAGGGTGCCGGCTGCCGTCATCAGCAGGGGAAACATCTTCGGAAGTTGGCTCGCACCGAGCAGCACAGCGCGATACCCCGAGATTGTCGCCATCGAAGACAGGGCGTCCATGCTCTGCGCGCGCGTGATGCGGGGAATGAGTTCGAGAGCCAGCAGCGATACGCCTGCCGTTGCCAGATCGTAGCATTCACGGAGAGCCGTCAGAGGCTCGCCGAATCCAACGAGCACTTGTCCACGGCGAAACAGTGGAAGATCGGCGCGGCCAGCTTCGGGATTCGCGCCAAGACAACGAACCTGCGCCAGGATATCTGCGTCCCGGAAGACCCCTTCGCGGCTGCCGACCCGCGCACCACGGGCGACATATGACTCATCGGAGAAGCCTGCCTCGACGCCGGCCGATTGCTCGATGATGACCTCGAGCCCAGCCTTCCGCAGGGCCTCACATTGACGGGGGACGAGAGCAACGCGGCGTTCCTGGGGGAAGGTCTCGCGAGCAATTCCAAGAATTCCGGGCAATCAAGCCTCCGGGTAGAAGTTATTCAATTTGACGGCGCTTGGCAAGTGTTTGTTGCTTTGGCGTTGTACGCCCGCTTCAAATCATGCGGAGGCCAAGAAAATTCGGTGAACCAGCTTTACTCCAGATCGTCTCCGATATCGACGGCCACTGGTACGCCGCCATTCCGGCGCATCAGCAGATATCCGCGGATAAATGGTTCAAGGTAACCGTCCAGAACCTTGTCTACATCGCCAACTTCCACTTTGGTCCGATGATCCTTGGCGATGCGGTACGGTTGCAGCACATAGGAGCGAATCTGCGAGCCGAAGTTGATATCGAGCTTTGAGTCTTCGAGCTTCTTCGTGACCTCGCGCTTTTTCTCAAGCTCGTGTTCGTAGAGGCGCGAACGCAGCATCTTCATTGCCCGCTCGCGATTTTTATGCTGCGAGCGTTCGTTCTGGCAGGCCGCGACAATGCCCGTCGGAATATGCGTGATGCGTACCGCTGAGTCCGTCGTATTGACGTGCTGTCCGCCCTTGCCCCCTGAGCGGTAGGTATCCGTGCGGATATCGTCCGGCTTGATGTCGATCTGGATCGAGTCGTCGATCTCCGGGGATACGAAGACAGACGCGAACGAAGTGTGCCGCCGCTTCGCCTGATCGAAGGGAGAGATGCGCACCAGACGGTGCACGCCAATCTCGCCCGATAGCATCCCGAACGCGTAATCGCCGGTGATCGTGAAAGTGGCCGATTTGATGCCGGCCTCTTCGCCATCCTGAATGTCGTTTATCTCGGTCTTGAAGCCCTGCTGCTCAGCCCAGCGCAGGTACATGCGCATGAGCATCTCCGCCCAGTCCTGGCTTTCTGTGCCGCCGGCGCCAGGGTGAACGACGACAATGGCATTCAACGGATCGGTCTCACCGGAGAGCAAAGTGCGCGTTTCCATCGCTTCAGCAAAGCGATTAAGAGATTCGATCTCGCGCTTCAGATCGTCTTCGATCGGCTCACCTTCGCGTCCCAGGTCGAAATAGGCTTGAATGTCGCTTGTCCGACGGGCGAGCTCCTCGTCGTCCGCGAGAAGGGCTTCGATCCGCTTGCGATCACGCATGATGGGCTGCGAAAGCTGCGGATTGGACCACAGGCTGGGATCGGAAAGCTTCTGTTCGATAGTAGCTAGTTCAGATTTGAGGCGAGGAGCGTCAAAGATACTCCCGCAGGTCGCGGACTTTGTCGTGCACGGGAGTGTAGGCGAATTCGAGATCGTTCAACACTTTGAGAGACCTGTCTTTTCTTCGATTGTAACCCACACTTCACATGCCGAGACGGCGCCCCCTCAGGTCAATGTGTGAACATAGAGGAAATGACCCAGACAAGAAAACTGATTCTGCCCCCCGGAGATTTCCAGGCGTATTTGTTCGACTGCGATGGAACAATTGCCGATTCGATGCCTCTGCACTACGTCGCGTGGAAGCGCGCTCTGGGAGAGTGGGGATGCGAGTTTCCGGAAGAGACGTTTTACGCGTGGGGCGGCAGGCTGGTGACTGACATCATCGGGTCACTGAACGAAGAACAGGGGCTGCAGATGCCGGTGGAGCAGGTAGCCGCGCGCAAAGAGGAGTACTACTACGAGTTACTTCCCCAGCTGCAGCCGGTGCCGGAGGTGGTGGAGCATATCGAAGCCCAGCATGGTCGCATTCCGTTTGCAGTCGTCTCGGGTAGCTCGCGGGAGAGCGTAACCGAGTCGTTGCGCACCCTGCGGCTTCTCGACCACTTTCGAACGCTGGTCTGCGCGGGCGATTACCGGAATGGTAAGCCGCATCCGGAGGCCTTTCTGATGGCGGCCGACCGGCTGGGAGTAGCACCTGAAGCTTGCCTGGTCTTTGAAGATACCGAAATGGGCATCAAGGCGGCAACGGCAGCGGGGATGGCCTCAGTGAAAGTTCTTCAGCCGTGGGAAGGAGTCGCCTCAAGCTGAACGCTTCGAGCGTCCGATGAACACGATGGTAGGGAGGGCGACAGCGGCGCAGAGCCAGGCAAAGACGTCACCGTGGCGTGTGTAAAAGGTTTGATCGTCGCGAAAGCCGTATTGCGCCGCCAGGGAAGTGAAGATATGACGTGGGGCGCTCTGCACCACGCGTCCGTAGGGATCGATCGAAGCAGTCACGCCGGTGTTGGTGTCGCGCAGTATCCAACGCTGATTCTCAATCGCCCGCATCCGCACCATGTTCAGGTGTTGCCACGGAGCGCTGGTATCTCCGTACCAGCCATCGTCGGAGATATTCACGAATACCTCGGCGCCATTCCGCGTAAACTGGCGGACCTCATCGGCAAAGATCGACTCATAGCAGATGAATACTCCGTAGCGATGGCCGTTTGTGGTAAAGACCTTGCGTTCCTTGCCGCGCGCGAAGTCGCCAATCTGCCTGGTGAGATGGTGCGCGAAGAAGAACAAGTCGCGATAGGGAACGTACTCGCCAAACGGCACCAGATGGATCTTGTCGTAGCGCCCGATGAATTCGCCATCGGGTGAAATGAAGGACGCCGAATTGTAGTCGCGCAGGACGCGCGTTCCCGTGTCGTCGATTTCCCACGCGCTGGTAGGGTTTCCAGCCACGATGGCCGCGCCAGTCGACTTCGCCAGCTCGTGCATCGCCAGCCTGAATCGGGGATCGCCTTCGGTGAACGGCGAAGGAGACTCCGGCCATGCGATCAAGGAAATCGCATACTGAGCTTTGGGATAAGAACTTTGCCGCAACGGGTTGGATGGCTCAGGGACGCCTTCATACCATGGCGCGCTTGCATTCTGGCTTTGCTGCAGGAAGCGGGCGATGTTGCGGTCCCAATCCTCGCCGAGCCAGTCGTTGTTCTCGGTTACGCTGAAGTTGGCCTGCAGCAGCACTGCCGTAGCTTGCGTGGGAGCGGGCTTCGGCGGCATCCACGAGCCTAGCTGAAACAGCACGGCAGCCAGCGCTGCACCCGCTCCGAGTCGCATGCGGAGATGGATCGATGGCGCAAGGAGCGCGGCTGTAAACAGAGCATTTACAGCTACCAGGACGAAGGAGATCCCGTACACGCCGGTGACTGGCGCGAGTCGCGTCAGCAGAAAGTTGTCGACCTGCGAATATCCGAGCTGATCCCACGGAACACTCGTGATACGCGATCCCGCCAGCTCGATCGCGACCCAGAGAAATGGAGCCAGCACGAGTGGCAGTCTTATCCCGCCAGAAACGCGACGCAGGAACGCGATTCCGAGCCCGAACAGACCGAAGTAAAGGCCGAGTACCGCGCTATAAAGAATCAGAATCCCCATTGCGCCCGCAGCCGGAACGCCTCCATAGATATGCATGGTCTGGTAGATCCAGTAGCAATTGAGCGTGTACCAAAGCATGCCGCCAAGATAGGCGACCAGCGCGCTGCGCCGCAGATAGCGAGGATGTGCAGCGTACTGCGGTGCAAGCAGTGCGTATATCAGGGGAATCAGCGCGATCCATGCAAACGCAGCACGCCACGGCGGCAGCGGTCCGGCAATCGGGAACGGAAGATTCAGCAAGAAACCGGAGAGAAGCGCCAGCAGAGTCGTCGGCAAGAGCCTCGTAGTAGCGGTATCACGGACGGCGGGCGTCCGGCTGGAAATCACGGCCATCGAGGCCGAGTCTAACATTCCGAATTTGCAAAGGCAGTTGCCTCACCTGCGCGCGGGTTTACAATCGTTCGGTGACCGCTTTATTGCAATTCGGGATGTATCTCCTTACCGTTCTCTTCTTTATCGGGCTGGCGGGCTCTGCCGTCGTGGTGGTTATCAGTTTTTTTGAAGATCTCAATGAGCTGATCGGAGACTAGCGCGCAGAAACATACGCTGAGCTTATCCTCATATTGGCGCATTGACGCCGCCCCCTAACAGACATAAACTCAGCCGTGAGCGTCAGGACGAAGATGGCCCGGGAATCTGTCAGATTCTGACTCGCAAACGCCCACAACTCATGCCAGCTGGACAAACGTTTTCCGCCCCGCAATCCAACCGAGTCAGGCTAGTGGTCGCCTCTTCGGTAATGCTCACCTTCATCTCCTTCTGGCGGGCGGCGGCAGTCGTACTCAACGACCTTGGCTCCTCGGCTTTTTATGCTGGAGGCATCGCCGAAGAGGCAGTTGGGAAGGCCGCGCCCTGGTTCATCCTCGGCATCATGCTCTTCTCCTTTGCGGTGCGAGCCGTTTATGTTGAGAGTTGCTCGATGTTTACCCGCGGTGGTGTGTATCGCGTGGTCAAGGAAGCCTTGGGCGGCACCTTCGCCAAACTGAGCGTTTCGGCGCTCATGTTCGACTACATTCTCACGGGCCCGATCTCCGGCGTCTCCGCTGGGCAATACATCACGGGCCTTCTCAATGAATTAATGACCGTCGGGGCCCAGCACGGATGGCTGCCGGCCGCCATGATCTACAGCAATCACGCGGCCTGGCAGTTTCCGGTCAATGGCACCTCCGCGGTCTTCTGCGCGGCAGTCACCATCTATTACTGGTGGCAGAACACCAAGGGCATCGAAGAATCAAGCGACAAGGCTCTGGAGGTCATGAAGATCACCACCATCATGGTGGTCCTCCTGCTGGGATGGGGCATCTGGTCAGCTATCCACGTCGGCGCAAAATTTCCGCCGCTGCCCACGCCGTCGAACCTGCACTTTTCCAAAGACGCGCTCGGATTCCTCGGCGGAACGAAACTCGCAACCTCACTCGGTCTTTTCGGCATCCTGATGGCCTTCGGCCACTCCATCCTCGCCATGAGCGGCGAGGAAACGCTCGCCCAGGTTAACCGCGAGATCGAACACCCAAAGCTGAAGAACCTCAAGCGCGCTGCGATCGTGATCGCCATCTACAGCACGGTTTTTACCGGCATCGTCTCGCTGCTCGCTGTAATGCTCATTCCCGACTCAGTTCGCATTCCGGTCTATCGCGATAACCTGATTGCTGGCCTGGCGATGAATGTCGTTGGGCCACTCACATTCAAAATTGTCTTTCGCATTTTTGTTGTTATCGTAGGATTTCTCATTCTTTCCGGCGCCATCAACACATCCATCATCGGCTCTACCGGCGTGCTCATGCGTGTAGCCGAGGACGGCGTACTCACCGACTGGTTCCGCAAGCCGCATCGTAGATTTGGGACGAGCTACCGCATCATCAACCTGGTCACCGGCCTGCAGTTATTCACCATTATTGTAAGCCGCGGTAACGTCATCACGCTGGGCGAAGCCTATGCCTTCGGAGTGATCTGGAGTTTTACCTTCAATAGCCTTGCGATGTTAGTCCTTCGCTGGAAATACAAAGGAGAACGTGGCTGGAAAGTCCCGATCAATATTAGGATCGGCAAGACGGAATTGCCCGTCGGTCTGTTCTCGGTCTTCCTGGTCCTGCTTACGACAGCGATTGTCAATCTGTTTACCAAGAGTGTTGCCACGGAGAGCGGTGTCGCCTTTGCTGCGGCCTTCTTTGTCATCTTCACCATTTCTGAGCACAGAAATCAGAAGAAGCAACTTGTAACGGTCAAGCAGATGAAGGAGCACTTTCAGCTTGAGCAGCCTGAGACTATCAGCCGGGCCGCGCTGGAGATCAAGCCCAACGGCGTTCTCGTTACCATGCGCGACTATGCGAATCCGTTCGCCCTCAAGTGGGCGCTCTCGCGCACCAATACCGACGAGCAGGACATCGTTGTGCTCACCGCGCGCATGATGGGCGCAGGCGGGCCCGAGTATCTCGACGAACAGCTCTTCAGCGAGTACGAGCAGATGCTCTTTACTAAGGCCGTCTCGGTTGCCGAGAGTTTCGGCAAGCATATTTCTCTGTTAGTCGTTCCCGCCGGCGATATCTTTGCTGCCTTGGTACAGACCGCGAATTCGCTGGAGGTTGCGGCTCTTGTATCTGGTCTTTCTACCAAGATGTCTGCGCAGGAGCAGGCTTATCACGTAGGCCAGGCATGGGAAGCGCTGCCCGAGCCCAAGCGCCAATTTACTTTCTACGTGATCATGCCTGACGGTCAGGATCAGTCCTTCCACATTGGACCGCATGCTCCCACTTTGCAAGGCGAGGATGTGCAACTAGTTCATCGTCTGTGGCTTAATTTCAGACGTGATCCCGAGACGCAGGGTTTGCATCACAGCGATATTCTCACCTATGCGCTTACGCGACTGGCTGCCGAATACGCGCGCGACAAAGTTGAAACGCTGAAAGACCTGCGCCGCTATACGCAGGATGGCAACCGCACCGGCACTGCGCTTGGCCAGGGTCCTCGCTCTTCCTACCGCGAAGGGTTGGACTATTCGATCCCCGCGCCCAAATCATCCCGGGAACTACCCAACACGAGCCAGGACGATTAGAACCATCCTTCATAGACGGAAAGTTAAGAACTTTTTCCGGTCTGCGGCGTATATATAAACATATTTCGTTGCTTGAAAAAACTATTTTCTTGCTTGAAAACTTGGCAAGAATTGCTCCGAGAGTTAGTCTGGGACGGTGGTTTAAGTTACTCAGGAGCGCCCGACAATTGACTGGCATGTTTTCGCCGGTCAGGACCGAAGGCAAATGGAGGAATAGTGGAAGTTAGTCAGATTCTCGTCGAGATCGACAATGAGATAGCACGCTTGCAGCAGGCGCGAGATCTGCTGGCAGGTGGACGTGCCAAGGTTGCAAAACGCGGACGCCCCGCGGCTCCTAAGAAGGCTGCAAAGGCGCCGGTAAAGCGCAAGTTGTCACCCGAAGGCCGTCGCAAGATAGCCGAGGCCATGAAACGCCGTTGGGCCGAACGCAGGAAGGAACTTGCTGCCAAGCCTGCGAAATCTGCAAAATCCTAATCGTGGTTGCGAAGCAGCAAAGGCAGATCGTCTCCAACTGTGATGGTCTGCCGTGTAGTTTTGCAGCGTTGCAAATGAATAGTTTAATGTAGAGCTTCGCCCGGAGCCGGTTTTAGAACCTTCACGCCCGACCCTTTAAGATAGCCTTCCAACTCCTCCGGAGTTCCCGTGAGTTGCGGAAAGGTCCCATAGTGTATGGGAACAACCGTCTTGACTCCCAGGTACTTTGCCGCCAGCGCAGCCGCTTTCGGACCCATAGTGTAATGGTCGCCGATCGGAAGCAATCCTATCTCGGGAGCATACAGCTCGCGAATGATCTGCATATCCGAAAAGACGCTGGTGTCTCCCGCGTGATATATCACGGGGCCGCCCTCAATCGCGATCACAAATCCGATTGCTTCGCCTGCATATAAAAACTTCCCGTCATCTTCAACGCTCGAACTGTGTCGCGCCTCCACTATGCTGACGGTTACATCTCGATATTTATAGCTGCCGCCCACGTTCATACCTACAACATCGTTCGCGCCCTTCGATTGCATCCATGCAACCAGCTCAAAGATTCCGACGATCTGCGGGCTGCCCCGCTTGGCTACTGCGACAGCATCGGCGAGATGATCCGAGTGCCCATGTGTCAGCAATAGAAGGTCAAGCTTTTCCGGCAACTTATAGTTCTTCGGATATTTGGGATTGTGTTTGAGAAATGGATCAATAAGAATCTCGGTTCCCTTCGCGGTGGTGATGTGTACCACGGCGTGCCCAAGCCACGTTATGGTTGACCCTCTAAAGTCTGTCATGCGATCAAGCTCCTGTGAGAAAACTGCGGCTGCCCAAGATGAGCATAGTGCCTTCGGGCTGTTAGATGCTCGCACTCTGGCGCAAAAAAAGCTCGGCAATTCGACCGTCAATCTCAGGTACGAATGTCCTTCTTGACGGTCGTGTCAGGCGGGAGTATGGTGCAAATATGGGCGAAGAAAAAGCGAAATACCAATCCCTCTTTCACATCCTGGAATCGGACAACCACAGGCCGGATCCACAGGCTTCGGAGCCGCCTCCACGCGGTATCGCACGGCTCGCCGCGAGCGGCTGCCAGGCGGGCGAGGGCCATCTGGTGGAGTTTCGCACCCTCCCCGTGCGCTCTCTCCTGAACAAATCCGTCTCCCGGCGTGGGCTCCCGTTCCGCTGGAGCATCAACCCGTACCGGGGCTGCGAGTTCGGCTGCCGCTACTGCTATGCGCGCTACACGCATGAGTTCATGGAGATGCGCGACCCAGCCGACTTCGAGCACAAAATCTACATCAAGCAACAAGCCGCCTGGCTACTGCGGCAAGAACTTCGATCTCTGAAAAGCGGCGAACAGATCGCGCTGGGAACGGCCACTGACCCCTACCAGCCCATCGAGAAACGCGCCCTGGTTACGCGCAGCATCCTGGAGGTCATCTCCGAACAACGCGGGCTGAGTCTGGGCATCGTGACCAAGGCCACTCTGATCGAACGGGACATCGATCTGCTTCGCCTGATCGCCGCGAGGAATGAACTGTCGCTTCACATCACCATTACGACGCATGATGCCAGACTCGCCCGCATCCTAGAACCCCGCGCGCCGCGGCCCGATCTGCGCTTCCGCACCGTTCGACGGCTGCGCGAAGCGGGGCTGCGAACGGGCGTAATGTGTTCGCCCCTGATGCCTGGCATCACCGACAATGCCTCTTCGTTGGACATCATGGCCCGTAAATCGCGCGACGCGGATGCCAGCTTCTTCTATGCGAATCCACTTTTTCTCAGGCCATGTTCCAAGGGAACCTTCTTGGCATTTGTTCACGAGCATTTTCCTCAACTCGATGGGAGTTATGCCAGGCGTTACGACGAGTCGGCCTTCGTGTCCAGGGCTTATCAGAAGCGAGTCGGCGACCTGGTCGGGGCAGTCACAAGAAAGTATGGACTGGGGCGCAGGTCCACCGAGGGCTTGATGACTGAGGACGCAGGCAGGGAACTGGACCGCCGGGAGCCGCTACAGAGAACGCTCTGGCCGGCGGAGGAATCGCCTCACAAGCGTGCGCCGGCGGCGGCCACGCCTCAGCGAGTGATGATGACTTCGTAGATATTGTCTTTGGCGAGAAAGAAACGGTAGTTGCTGAAGCGCGAAAAAAGCTTTTCGATGCTGCGGTTCGTATAAACGCGGAGGATGGGGTGCGGCTCCGACTCCTGCATCTCGATGGTGTCGCCGTCCGTGAGGTGGTAGCGGCAAAATGTGGTGTCAGGGCCGACGGCCTTGGTGTGGAAGATGGCGAGGATCCGTCCGCCCGGTTTCATCGCTGCATGCAGACGCTGGATGAACGGCTTGACCAGCCCTTCGGGAATGTAGTCAAGCGTGGTCCACAGCAGCACCACGTCAAATAGGCGTCCGCCAAAGTTCAGATTCTGCTCGAAAAAGGCATCCTCGTCGAAGCCGGGATCGCCTCCCTCTTCAGTCGGCGGCGTGACCCACTGCCCGGTGAGCGCTTCGGGGACCACATCCGCCATGTAGCAGCTGTGGCCCAGGCCGGTGAGGAAGTTGATGTTGCTTGGGGAGGTTGGACCGATGTCCAGTACCCGCAGGCTCTCTTCTTCCTTGAGGTGTTTGAGCATGGCGCCCCAGCCGCTTGAATGGCGGGGGATGCGCGGCCCTGAAAGCACCGTGCGGCTGGTACGTTCAGGCCGGGATGGTTCTCGATTGAACAGGCTGCGCAGCACAGTGTCGAGTGGGCCTCTGTCAGAAGCGACTAATTTGAAGCAAACATTGTCCCGGGCTTGGCGGGCGCGGTGGACGACGAATGCGTTGCGACCCCGCCTCGCTCCGAAGTACCTGGGGTGGGCAGTACCAGGTCTACCTTGCCTGAGAACACAGCATTCTCCTCGATCGAGAGCCGCGCCGCGCGGATGTCGCCGACCAGGTTTGCGCCTGCGCGTAGCTCCACCCGGCCGGTGGCCAGGACATCGCCGTTGAGGGTTCCCACCACAACCACGTCGCGCGCCGACACGTTGGCCTGCACCTTTGCATTCGGACCGATCGTCAGCCGGCTTTCGGTCAGGGTAATCGTTCCCTCGACTACGCCGTCTACGAGAAGATCCTCACTTCCCTTGACTTCGCCGCGGATCTGCACTGACTTTCCGATGGTTGCCGGTGCGCTGATGGCTTCTGTTGGAGGCATTTCCTGCTCCTGTTCGTTTTATCTGTGGCTTTGATCGCACTATACGCAAGGATTGCACGGCACCGCAACTTCTCATCCACGGCAGTCGTGAATTTCGTTACCAATTCCCGGCGGTCGGTTGAGACCTTCGCATCCCTGGCGCATCCTTTGTTCATGGAATATAGACAGCTTGGCCATTCAGGTCTGAAGGTCTCGGCGCTCAGCTTTGGCGCGGGCACCTTCGGTGGTGGCACCGAATTCTTTCGCGCGTGGGGCACCACGAGGGGCGATGAGGCCACCCGGATCGTCGATCTCTGCCTCGATGCCGGAGTCAACCTCTTCGACGTCGCCGACGTTTACTCCAACGGTCTCGCCGAGGAAGTCCTGGGCAAGTCGATTGCAGGCAAGCGCAACCGCCTGCTCATCTCCACCAAGGCCACCTTCCGCCTGGGAGACGGACCGAACGATGTCGGCTCCTCGCGCTATCACCTCATCGAGTCGGTGAATGGCAGCCTCAAGCGCCTGGACACGGATTACATCGACATCTACCATATGCATGCGTTCGACGCGACCACTCCGGTCGACGAGACGCTCGAGACGCTCGACACGCTGGTTCGTACCGGCAAGGTCCGGTACATCGCCTGCTCCAATTTTTCGGGTTGGCACCTGATGAAGTCTCTCTCGGTCTCGGAGCGGTACGGCTGGGCTCGCTACGTCGCCCACCAGGCCTACTACTCGCTGGTGAGCCGCGAGTTCGAGTGGGAGCTGATGCCGCTCGGCATCGACCAGAGGGTCGCCACCCTGGTCTGGAGTCCGCTCGGATGGGGCCGGCTCACGGGCAAGATCCGGCGCGGGCATCCGTTGCCGGAGACCAGCCGTCTTCCTCAGACCGCTGAATACGGACCGCCGATCGACGATGAGTTTCTCTACAAGATCGTCGATGCCATCGACGAAGTCGCGAAGGAAACCGGCAAATCGGTTCCGCAGATTGCTCTCAACTGGCTACTGCAGCGGCCTACGGTGGCCAGCATCATCATGGGCGCTCGCAACGAAGAGCAGCTCAAACAGAACCTGGGCTCAGCGGGCTGGAACCTCACGCCCGAGCAGGTCGCGAAGCTGGATGCGGCGAGCGCGGTGACTCCGATCTATCCTTACTGGCATCAGCGGCAGTTTATAGAGCGGAATCCGCCGCCGGTTTAAGAGCTATGGGGGTACCCCCCTCCCCCCCTCCCCCCTCAATTGTGCAAATATCTGATTCGGTGTAAGTTACCTAATAGGTGTGTCGGCAAATATCTGAAAGCATTCGCTTTATTTCATTTGATCTGATTCTAAAAGACTTATAATCCAAAAGTGCCCTAAATTCAGGGCAGCCTTTTCATCTTCGGCAAATCATTGATTCTGCGTTAGTTATCAGAGAATCCAAGATTCTCAAGGAGTTACGGGCGCATCTGATTGCTCCGCAAAAAAGACGAAAGCCCGGCTTTGTGCCGGGCTTTTGTAGTCTATTTCTATTGTAGCGAGTTGAAGGAAATAGTCGGCCAACTTTTTCGCGCGTCGCTTAAGGGTTCATCGCACGTGTCCGGTAAGGCACAATCGGCCATGAAGCGGATTCATGGCCCCTTGAACCACCGGAACCGCAAGTCGCGCACACGACAACTCGTGCGATCAGCTATTGATGAAAACGGAGACCTCGAACATGAAGCCTGGTGAACCCAGCCGCACGGCCCTGATGATCGCCCGACAACGAGCGGCTCATCAGGTGCTCGATCATGGCTCAATCCTCTATGACCCATTTGCCATGAAGATTCTGGGTGAAGACGAAAAGGGCGTGCTTCAATTTGCGAACCAACACTCATTGGCCAGCATCGGACGTCTGTTCACCGCCGCGCGAAGCCGGATTGCGGAAGATGCTTTGTCAAAAGCTGTCGAAAGAGGGATTCGGCAGATCGTCATCCTTGGCGCCGGACTCGACACTTTCGCTCTCCGGAATCCACATGGCGCACGACAGATCCGTATCTATGAGGTGGACCACCCCGCGACGCAGGCATGGAAAGGCCAGCGCCTGGCTGAAGCTCAAATCGCACTTCCGCCATGGCTTATTCTCGTGCCAGTCGATTTCGAGCGGGACGATGTGGGGGAGAAGCTCGTCGCCGCAGGCTTTCAGCAGAACTCGCCCGCGTTTTTCACCTGGCTCGGGGTCGTGCCATACCTGACACGGGACGCTATCGGCCGCACTCTGGACTACATGTCGTCAATCCAGAACTCGGAGGTGGTGTTCGACTACATGGAACCCCCGCAGGCGTTCTCAGAAGAGATGAGGCAATTAGTAAAGGAGCGGACCGAACAGCTTGAGAAAATGGATGAACGTTGGGCCAGCCGTTTCGAGCCGGCTGGCATTGCAGCGATTCTTCGTTCACACGGATTTTCTGGCATCGAAGACATCAGTTTCGAGGAGATCGCCTCCAGGTTCGGCCCCGCCGTTCAAGGACTCGCGCCCGGACACGCTGGCCTTCATGTTGTCCACGCCAAGCACTAATTGAACGCGGTCATCTATTGCTATTCAAATAAAGAGCCCATCCAAACCGACATATTTGGTTTATGTACGGACGGGTGCAGCCCCGACACTTTGTGCGGGACGCGCAAACGACAGCGCCGTCTCGCATCCGATTCCTTTGCTCTCCTTTGCCAATGTGTAGTGGGTCAGTTTGAATCCACAGAGAGCCGCGACAGTTTCCCCAAGAGCTCGTATTCGCTGTCAGGATCGCGAGGGCACTTGTCCGATATGCGGACTATTCGGCCATGTGACGACAAGCGCGTTTGCCATTGCCTAGACTCCGTCTTCGTCGGGACTTCCGCCGCCAGGGCGGAGTGAAGGATGTGAAGGTACTCCATCGTTCGTCAGAAGCAGAAGAGTGTTCGACCGGCTTGCGCCCAAAGACGTTCAGTGACAAAAGGGAGCGATCTTGTTGATCTCGTTCACTGCCCCAAACCACTCCCATTCGTCGCCGTCGCTGAAGATGTAAAAGGTTGCGCCATTCGGCAATAAGAGCACAGAGTTCCCGCCGAACCCGCTCATAAGAGGCACCCAAAAATCGCAGTGGTACTGCGGGAATTCCGCGGTTGTCATGTGCCTCGCCCAGAAGTAGTTGTGATACCGGTAGGCGTTTTGCACCGGCGTTTCGCTCCACGGAACGGGCAGGCTCATGCTAGTAGGATCTGGAGTACGGAACAACGACTCTTTCAGCCGGGTTGGTTCCAGCACCTGCTTGCCGTCAATCATGCCCCCGCTGTTGTTGAGCAGTCGGCCGAGTTTGGCAACGTCGTCCTGGATAAAGTACAGCCCCCAACCTCCAAACGGCTTTCCCGCAGAGCTGTTATCGGTGCGCAGCATGGTCAGCCCACCCTGGCTCAGGTGAATTGGCTTGTAAACCGTGTCGCGTATGGAATTGAAAATGTCGGCTCCCCTCCCTTGCCGCTGTTGAAGGTAGCTATTCATGGCCTGGGTCAGGATGAATGGCGCCGACGACTGATAGACGAAAGTCGTGCCCGGATTTGCTTTGTGAGGAAATGGTGCAAAGGCGTCTTTAATTTTCTCGGGGTAAGGCTCGGCATCAATAAACGTCTGCTCCAGAGGGCCGTCCTCATCTTCTTCCTCTTTTGTGCTGATGTAGTTTCCCGTGGCCATATCGGAGGTGTTGGCGAAGGTAACGTTCGTCCAGTCGCCGCCGTCCACGTATTGCGGCACATGGTTTCGTATGAGTTCCCCGTAGACAGAACTCCCATATTGCTGCCCTAGCCACATCAAAGCCAGGCCTGCAAACGCCGACTTCGCGACCGAATACGACGCGAACCGCATGTTGTCGCAGAACGCATACATTCCGTAACGCGTCTGGCAGTTGCCGACATAATGGACGCCGTTGATGAACAGCCCGTACGTCGTGACGTCTTCCGGAAATTTGCGGCCGCTCATGAAGTTCGCCAGATCGATACCAGAATTGGGATAGTCGGCGGCGAGCGCGCTGAAAGGCTTGGTCGGCAGCCGATTTGCCATCTCGGCCGCTGTTGCTTTCCGGACTTCGTCCGCCCCTGCAACGTTGCTGGGAACGTAAGTGGCCGATAGTTGTCCCCACATGTTGAACTTGAAATATTCGCAAGTTTCCTGGGTGATCTGGTACCGCACCTGCGAAACATGAGGGCTCTTCTTGTTGCTGAACAGGAACGTCATCTCACCGTTATGGACGCAGTTTTGATTTCGTAACACTAGAGCAAAGGGCAAAGATGCGCGCATGTAACCATGGTCGCCGTCCTCCTGCCAGACGCGCCCCGGACCCAGAATGTAGTTCCAGGCCGAACTGCCGGTGATGACAAGTCCTTGCTGAATGGGAATGAGATAGCTGCCGTTCTGCACAAATTGGAAGCTGAAGTTTGCGAGGTGCCGCCATGGGGAATCGGTTCCGGTGTCGATCTTTTCGTCGTCACGCAGAAGTCGAAAGCCGCGACTCGATGTAGGGTTGGACAGCGTCAAAGTACCTTCAAAAATCTGCGATGGTGCAGCCGCACTGGCGGGCAGGGCAAAGCCGGTCATGTCGTCGACGGGAGACACGGGGGCAGTGTTCGAGAAGAGCTCGCCGTACGTGAGAACATTCCGATTTACATTGCCCCTTCCTGTCAGCGGATCGCCGGGAACAGTCGCAGACGGTGCTGAGAGGAAAGGGGGACTCAGAGAGGCTAACGTCGCCCACGACAATAGTCTGGCCAAATGTATAGGAAGCTTCATCAGCACAAGAGAGTGTGAAGTGGGCCCCAATTCTTCCCCGACTTGCGCCTCATGATATCCCGAATGGGAGTTGAGGAGCTACCCATTGCCGGCGCGACCGGTTCTTGAGCGTAGGTGCAGCGGTCATGAATAGTTAGCCTCGTGGATTACGGCAACTCGGAAGTGATCCACATGGCCGGCAAACCGGCTTTCCCCAACATCGCTCGCCGATTGGCAAGTGTACGATTTGCACAGAAGATTGATTGAATGTTACCTGCCAGTACCGCGTAGGAACGGCGCCGAGAGGCTCAATCGCGAGGCGATGAACAGGCTGGAGGGAGAACCAGGCGCTCAATTCCGCGACTTATCCGTCCAAACATGCGCAAACTCCAGAGTCTCCGTCCATCAGAGGCTGACCCTCGAAGCCGGTTTAGTGAAACAAGCAGGCGAGCCGGCAGGAAAGATGCAATCAAGCAGCAGGGGCATTCGCTGAGGAGATTTCCGGCCTGGAGCCCTCGGGGCGGATTCCGGTCGAGTCACGGGCTACCCGGAAGCGATCTCAACTTCCCGTTTGCCGACCACCCACCCAGTGACGAGCCAATTTCGGGTGGTAAGCGATATGACGATTGTTTGCCCACGATCTCACCAGCGTGGGTAGGCTATGGCAGTCGCTTGGCTTCGAACTCACCGTCACCAAGAGTGTAGAGAATTCCGGTCACCTTGCCAGACTTATCTCGAACGAACCTCTCTACCGAGCCATCTTCTCGGCTGAAGAACATGTCGTACTTCCCGGGAAGAAGTTCGGTAGCCCCCTCGTCCGCCCAAGTGTCATAGAGCTTGTCGCCGAGTCGCGTGATCGACACCTCGCCTTTGTCGCCGTTCTCTCCGAAACGATAATGTCCGACGTAATCGTCGAAGTGCTCCCCTGCGCCCGCGAGAGGCCTACGGTTCTTGTTTGGCATGTCGGTTTCTTGGAAAGCCACATTTCGCCATCCGCCATTCTTGCACGCGAAAACCATCGTGACCCTGACGGTAGCGCCCCAGTTGATTCCCATCTTCCTTTCGTAGTCTGTCCAGCATCTCGCGAAATTCAGAATTGCGACTCGGTTGGTAAACATCACATGAAAGTCTTCCGGTTGCTCAGATGCCTCGGTATGGATGTCGCCTTCCGGCCTCTTGACCGCCGTCAAAGTTTCCTGCTTTCTCCTGCGCGTCCCGTCGTCACCGGTAGCGATGTAATCATCGTCGATAAGAGTGTCGAGCGCAGCTAGATCGCGATTGCGAAAGGCAGCCCAAATCTGATGCTCAACCTCTCGCACCGCTTGCTCTGTGGCAGGGCACGCAATCGGAGATTGTCTTTGTTGGGCGAGCCCGTGCAGCGATGGCAACAACACGACGAATGCGAATGCGATGGAGAATAGTCTGACGGTCATGTGGCCTCCAACGCGATAGCTTACATGGAAATGGGGTACGGTCTTAGACCCAAATCGTGATTGTTGTCGTGAACAACAGACGTTTGCGCCCGCAAGCCAATGCGCTCATCGAACTCTTCAGATCGTTCTGTGTCTTTGGCAAGTGGACGTAAAACCGGCTTCGCGGACATCCATGATAAGTAAAGTCAAGGGAAAAGCGAGGGTCTTCGTGCCGCGCTCGGAGGGCGCGGGGTGAGGTATGTTTTTTGCAGTTCCTTTCATAGCGCTTTTGTTTT
>JABCZC010000087.1 GCA_013289875.1 Acidobacteriota bacterium
AATTTGCCTGATGCCCCCAAACACGGCCCCTCAGAGTTTGTTCGCGGCTCCGGGTCTTTCGATCGGGCGCTATTTTCGCTGCCAGTTCCACCTTTCGATTCCTGGCATCTCAATTCCCAAGAGATTTAAAGGAAGAGCGGAATCAGCGTCCCGTTATGCCTAAAGGATTATTCATAGGAGCTTTACCCTCGGCTCGGGGCACGCGTTTCAGAGTGTGGGCTCCCAAGGCGCGAGAAGTAGAGGTCGTACTGACTAACCGTGCGTCTCGCCATGGACTTAAGGCTGAAGAGGCCGGGTATTTCTCTAGTATTGTCCCAAATGCACGCGCGGGCGATCGGTATCGATTCAGCCTCGATGGCGGCGAGCCATTTCCCGATCCAGCCTCGCGCTACCAGCCGGAAGGTCCCCATGGCTCATCCGAAATTATCGATCCTTATGCTTATGGCTGGAGTGAGGCTGAATCGAAATGGGGCGGCGTTTTTCTCGAACGGCAGATATTTTATGAGCTACATATCGGCACCTTTACTCCTCAAGGGACCTACCTCTCTGCGATAAGCGAGTTCCCGCGCCTGCGGGACCTGGGCATTACGATTTTTGAGTGCATGCCTCTGGCTGAGTTCGCTGGAGATGTCGGCTGGGGCTACGACGGAGTTGATCTTTTCGCGCCTTTTCACGGATATGGTCGCCCTGACGATCTTCGTCAAATGATCGACACTGCTCATCAATATGGCATCGGCGTAATTCTTGACGTGGTCTACAATCACTTCGGACCAGACGGCAACTACCTGGGTAAGTACTCGAATCACTATTTTTCCGAGACAAGCACGGAATGGGGAACGGCCATCAACTTTGACGGCGAGAATAGTGTGCCGGTGCGAGACTTTTTTCTGGCAAACGTGGCTCACTGGATCACGGAATATCATTTTGACGGGCTGCGGCTTGACGCAACGCAGTCGATTTGCGACGACGGTTCGCACGGAACTCATATCATCGCGGAGATCGGCAACTGTACCCGGGAATCGGCAAACGGGCGCAGCACGATAGTGGTTGCGGAAAACGAACCACAGGACTGCCGCCTGATCTGCCCCATCGACGAAAACGGATACGGCCTTGACGCGGTATGGAACGACGACTTCCACCATAGCGCCGTCGTGGCGATCACCGGCCGGCGCGAGGCCTACTTCAGCGACCATCTCGGCCATGCGCAGGAGTTCATCTCCGCCGCCAAATATGGATATCTTTATCAGGGTCAGTACTATTCCTGGCAGAAGAATCCGCGAGGCACGTCCAGCCTCCACGCCGACGCCAAGGCCTTCATCACCTTCCTTGAGAATCACGATCAGGTGGCTAACTTCGGAAGGTCGCAGCGCCTTCGCCTGCAGTCCAGCCCCGCACGCTACCGAACCATGACCGCGCTATGGCTCCTGGGGCCCGGCACGCCGATGTTTTTCCAAGGGCAGGAATATGGAACTCTGACGCCATTCCACTATTTCGCCGGTCACGCCGGAGAGCTCGCAAAGTCGGTCACTGAGGGCCGTGGTGCCTTCATGCTGCAGTTTGCGAGCCAGGACACGCCCGAAATGAAGCTATACTCCGCCGATCCTGAGGATCCGGAAACCTTTCTCAGATCCCGACTCGATCCTTCCGAACAACGGCAACATCCCAAGATTTTAAAGCTTCATACTGATTTGCTGGCCCTACGCCGTTCCGATCCTGTCCTGAGCCGCGCCATCGAGAGCTATTGTGACGGGGCAGTCCTTGGAGATCGATGTTTTGTGCTTCGCTATATCACTTCTTCCCGGGATGATCGCCTCCTGGTGATAAATCTTGGAACTGACCTCGATCTCCCCCATTTGCCGGAGCCCTTGGTGGCTCCGCCTGCCTGTTGCGACTGGGAGGTGCAATGGTCCAGTGAGTGGCCGGCATATGGTGGCTGCGGATCCTACACTCCGGGCAGGTTCGGCCCATGGCACATTCTGGGTGAATGTGCCATGCTACTCGTCCCCGTGCGATTCACCGGGGCATTCTGTCCTGAACAGCCCAAGTCGGGCTTCACAGGTAAAGAGCTCTAGTCGAGAGTGCTTGGCGCTTGAGACTGAAATATGTGGTCCCTTTTAAGGAGAAGCATGAACGTTTTTCGCGCCCCGCGACTTGTCCGCGAAATCAAAGTTGATCAGACCCCTGCGGAACTCGACCGCGAATGGATCGTAACAAATGGCTTGGGAGGCTATGCATCCGGAACCATTGCAGGCCTGAATACGCGCCGTTTCCACGGCTGGCTCATCGCGGCCCTGCCTGCCCCGCATGGACGCACGATGATGATGAATCAGATCGAAGAAACGCTTCGTATCGATGATCGAACCTACAGGTTAACTGCTGACAACCTGAGCCATGCGACCCAGACAGATACCGTCAGTCCATTTTTGATGAGCTTCCGCCTCGAAAACGGTCTTCCTGTCTTCACCTACGCCGCAGACGACTTTACGCTGGAAAAGCGTGTATGCATGGTGCATGCGCAGAACACTACGTATATCCGTTATCTTCTCCTCAAGGGCGAGGCAGCACGACTCGAGCTACGATCGGCGATCGACGTTCGTCCCCATGAGGGGCTACTCAGTGGCCCGAGGCATGAAGATTATCGGTTCAGTGCTGTTCAATGGGGCTATGAGCTCGCGGTCTCAAATGATTTTCCGCCACTCCGCCTTGCCTGGCTCGGCGATGGCACGTCGTTTCAACGGGCACTCGAACAAGTCACGGAACTTCGCTATCGCATCGAGCAAAGTCGCGGGTACGACTGGAAAGGTAACCTCTGGAGCCCCGGATGTTTTTCAGCCAACCTCACGGAAGGTCGTTCGGCGTCACTGGTGATCTCCACCGAACATTGGAGCCATATCAATGCGCTGACTCCAGACGATGCTTTTGGCTCAGAGACGGAACGCCGCCGGCGCCTGTTGCGTTCGGCGCCCGAAGACGCTCGTTCCGGCCTTGCCGGCGAACTTGTCCTGGCCGCGGACCAGTTCCTGATTTCTCCGGTGGGCCGTACGGCGGACGCCGTCCAGGCCCACAGTATCGGTGACGAAGTTCGCACCGTAATCGCCGGTTACCACTGGTTTACCGACTGGGGTCGCGATACGATGATCTCGCTCGAGGGACTTACCATCGCTACCGGCCGCACTCGAGAAGCTGAATACATCCTTCGTAGCTTCGCGAAATATGTACGGGATGGTCTGATTCCGAATATGTTCCCGGAAGGAAAGACTTCCGGACTCTACAACACCGCCGACGCCAGCCTCTGGTATTTCCACGCAGCCGATCGTTACATTCGGGCAACTGAAGACGCCGAAACACTCGAGGTGCTTCTTCCTACGCTCCTCGACATTATCGACTGGCACCAGAAAGGAACCTTCTTCGGTATCGGTGTCGATCCGGCCGATGGCCTGCTTCGCCAAGGCGCAAAGGGGTTTCAACTCACCTGGATGGACGCAAAGGTCGGCGACTGGGTGGTAACACCCCGTCGCGGCAAGGCTGTTGAAATTAACGCTCTTTGGTACAACGCCCTGTGCGTAACTGCGAGCTGGTTGGAAATAATAGGCAATTCCAGTCGCGCCCGGGAGCTTTCCTCTGAAGCAGGCAGAGTGCGTGAGAGCTTCAACAATCGTTTATGGTCATCCGAGCTCGGGTATTGTTACGACGTGGTTGACAAGGAAGGCGGAGGCAACGACTCTTCTCTTCGGCCCAATCAGGTGCTAGGTATCTCTCTTCCTCACGCGGTCCTCGGCGAAGAGAAGTGGAACTCTGTCCTCGGTATCATTCGCGAGAAGTTGCTCACCCCGTTTGGCCTTCGGTCACTGGCGCCCGGGGATCTGGACTACAAGCCGCGATACGACGGAGATCTGCTGGCGCGCGATGCCGCTTATCACCAAGGGACTGTCTGGGCCTGGCTCATCGGCCCCTTCTTTGATGCCTGGCTTCGCGCTCATCCTGGCGATTGGGAGGCTGCGAGAGCCCTGCTCGCCGGCTTCGACGCCGAGATGAGCCGAGCGGGCGTTGGCACTATCAGCGAAATTTTCGATGCGGAACCACCATTTGCTCCTCGAGGTTGCATTGCCCAGGCTTGGAGCGTCGCGGAAGTTCTGCGTTGCGAGTTGAAGTTGCGCGCCGCGACGAAAGACGTTTCGAGGCCATCTCCACAAAATCAATCAAGAGATTGAGGCGATGAATGAACTATCTCGACGCTCAGCGCAACAAGGTGTTTCCTTCCCTTACCGCGTACTGCGGACGGGGCAATACTACCGACATGCATGTTCCTGACGCTAAGGATTGCGTACTACTGGCACGCCCAGATGTCCACCGTGCTCATGAACGATAGAAGAACTCAGCCACAGTCCGACACGGGAGAAACGCCCTTGCAATTCAAAACACCAGGATGGACCCGACGCCAGCTTCTGAGTAGAGGAGCTGCATTCGCCGTTGCCTCGAACTTTTCCTTGGAACCGACGCTGATTACCCGTGCATTCGGCGAATCAGTCCCGGACCTGGCAAAGAATCCGAGGCGGCCGCAGTTCCATCTGCTGCCGGCGGCCAACTGGATGAACGACCCGAACGGGCCAATTTACTGGAAGGGGAAGTACCACATGTTTTTCCAGTACAACCCGCACGGCGCTTACTGGGGCGATATGCACTGGGCGCATGCCGTCAGTCCAGACATGGTGCATTGGCAGCATCTGCCGGTTGCTCTGAGTCCCACGCCGGGCGGCCCGGACCAGGATGGCTGCTTTTCCGGCAGTGCAGTCGTTATCAACGGAGTTGCCACCTTCATCTACACGGGTGTTGTTACGGTGCCGAAAGAGGAAGCGACGCTCAGGGACGGCAACAGCAATCTTCGGGAGACGCAGTGCATTGCCACCTGCGATCAGCCGCTGCTCAACGCGTGGGCCAAGCTGCCCAAGCCTGTGATTCCGACGCCTCCGCCAGGCCTGGAAGTCACGGGCTTTAGAGATCCGTGTCCATGGAGTCTGGGTCCGTGGCGTCACGGAGACTGGTGGTATCTGAATGTCGGATCGGGTGTGCGCGGGAAGGGCGGGATGATTCTGTTGTATCGGTCGAAGGACTTTCACCATTGGGAATATCTCCATCCGCTGGTCGAGGGCACGATGCCGACCTCGTCAGTGAACGCGAATATCGCGAATCCGGTCGATTCGGGCGAGATGTGGGAGTGCCCTGACTTTTTCGCGCTGCGCGACAAACATGTGCTGATTTATTCAACGCAGGGCAAGGTCTTCTGGCAAAGCGGCAAGCTTGACGCTGCGTCGATGCGCTTCGAACCGGAGCATACGGGCGTGCTCGATCATGGCTCTTATTATGCGCCGAAGACGCAGTTGGACAGGGATGGCAATCGCATTCTATGGGGCTGGCTGCCGGAGTTGCGTCCAGTGCAGGAGTATCGCGCTGCAGGCTGGGCGGGCATGATGAGCCTGCCGCGGGTGCTTTCGCTGAACTCGGGAGGAATGCTGGAAATGCGAGTTCTACCGGGGGTAGAGACTTTGCGTGGCCGCGAGCAGATTCTGAAACAGACAGGGACGGACAAAGGCAATCAGGAACAGATCAGCGCCATACGGCTGGGCGATTGCTGTGGAGAAATTCTGTGCACGACGCTCTCAAAGGAGCGGTTTGCCTTCTCGCTCTACCTTGAGGATGCCAGCCAGCCTTCGGGACAGGAGTTGGTGAAGGCTGAGTGGAACCCGGACACGCGAAAATTGTTCTTTGGTGGGACAGGCACTGCAATCGATCTGGACGAGAAGCGCCTTGAATTGAAAATGTACGTCGATGGTTCCGTGATTGAGTTTTTTGCGAATGGGTTATACGCGCACACTACGCGCTTCTACTACTCGGGGGATAGAGCGCCGGAAATTTGCGTCGCGATCGGGGGTCGTACAGAAGATATAGAGCGATTATCGGTCTGGCAGATGGATCCCATTTCTTCTGATCGGCTGACCAGAGACAACTACAGAAGCTAGTGGAGCGAACTTTTCGACGGGCCGAGCTGTTGACCTATTTTTTCGGCCGTTCGCCCAGAGCAGAGTTTTGTATTTCTCTGAAGAGCCAGGGCCGCGCGAGTGCCCAGTCGCGCTTCACGGATCGAGGCGACATGTCCAGAACGGCTGCGACTTCTTCAACGGACAATCCGCCGAAATAGCGGAGCTCCACAACTTTGGCTCGCCGTGGATTGAGTAATTCGAGCCGATTGAGCGCGTCGTGCAGAGCGATCACTTCGCTGGAGCGCTCTTTTGAAATCGCGAGTCCTTCTTCAAAATCGATACGTTCGAGGCCTCCGCCCCGCATCTCCGCCTTGTGAGCGCGCGCGTGATCGACGAGGACACGGCGCATGACGTTCGCGGCGACTCCAATAAAATGCTGGCGGCTCTGCCAATCGACATCATCGTGCGCAAGGCGAAGATAGGCTTCGTGAATGAGAGCCGTCGGCTGAAGCGTATGCTCAGGTCTCTCTCTCCGCATATACGACTTAGCCACGCGGTGAAGCTCCTTATAGACGAGAGGCAGCAGCTTTTCGGCGGCCGACTGGTCTCCGTTCTTCATGGCCTTCAATAGAAGAGTGACTTGGCTGTCATCTGCGTGCATAGAGAGGAAGTATCCGTTGGAGCTTAAGGGTAGGCGCGAAGAGTTCTGGTGGCAAACTTTGATTCTGTCTCCAGATTGCAAAGGCCCGGTCGGCGTAAGCCAGGGCCATCATTTTGGTTCGTCTGCCACGCTACGCCTGCGCCCGGATCTGGTGTTGCTGCCTGACGGTTTCGGGTTATTCGTGCAGAGTCTCTGCCCGAGTTGGCCCCTTTTTTCATGCGCCGGCGCATTAGGGAGTAGAGGCAGGTATGGACAAGAAACACTCGTGACCTACCGGGCTGGTTGAGGGGTAGAAAAAAGTGCTGCTACAGCGTAACGGATGGTATAAGCTCAGTCACGATCTCAGCAGTCGCTGGAGAGAACTCTTCCGTTCCTTCTCTCCGGGCAGGCATTATCCGGAACCCCCTCCGGTACTGGGACCTGGGCCAGCTCAATACGTCCTGCGCCCAGCTCTGGAAAGCTCCCAGGATATGCCTGCGCACCTGCTGTCATCAGGGTGGGAAGAGCCTCGACACGGGTCTTCCTCAATGGACGGCGCTGCTGAACTGGGAAACATGGCAAACCAACTGGAGTTGGCGGAGCAGATTTTTCTGGCCGCGCTGGAACTCAAGCCAGCCGAGCGGGGAGCCCTGCTCGAGAAGTTGTGCGGCCAAAACGCGAAGCTGCGACGCAGGGTTGAAGACATGCTGGCCGATAACGAACATGCCGGCAGCTTTTTAGAGTATCCGCCGGTTGACTTTCTTGAGGAGGCGATGGTGGATTCATCGTCCGTCGCCGGAACGACACGCACTATTCAGGCCAGCATGTCTTTTTCGGCTCAGAACCCTGACGGGCGACTCAAGCCTGGGCAGGTGCTGAACAATCGCTACGTCATCGTCCGCTTTATCGCAAAAGGAGGCATGGGCGAGGTCTATGAGGCGGAGGACCCCTACCTGCAAAACGTGCACGTCGCACTGAAAACGATTCTTCCTCATATCGCGGATGAACCGGCCTCGCAGCAGCATTTTGAACGTGAAGTATTGCTTGCCCGGGAAGTCACGCATCCGAATCTGTGCCCGATCTATGAAATTTTCCACTGCGACCAGCCGCCGGATGACAGCTTTCTGTTCTTGACCATGAAGCTGCTGCCGGGCGAGACCCTGGCCACGCGATTGCGTGGCTCCGCTCGCATATCTACGGAAGAAGGACTGGCCATTCTGAAGCAGATGGCAGCCGGGCTGGTTGCGATTCATGCTGCGGGCGTGGTTCATCGGGATATCAAACCGAGCAACGTGATGCTGGACGGCGCGGGCGCAGATGTGCGGCTCTGGATCACCGATTTTGGCCTGGCCCGCGTGTTTGAGGCTGAAGCGACAAATCCGAGCAAGGAAGTGGTGGCGGGTACGCCCGGATATCTTGCTCCGGAATTATCTCAGGGGCAACCGCACTCGCAGGCCAGCGACCTATACGCTTTTGGCGTTGTCCTGCACCAAGTTTTCTGCGGTCAGAAACCGGCGATGACAGAGGATGGCTCCGCGATCGTAGCCGGCTCGAAATTGAATGCGTCGGGAGCGCCTTCGTATTGCGTGGATCTGGTGAAAGGCTGCCTCGATCGCGATCCGCAGCGAAGATGCGAGGCCTTTGAGGATGCGCTGGTATCGCTCGGCCTTAAGCGTATCCCGAGAAAACCCTGGACCCGGCGTCAGTTTATGAGCGCGGCTGCTGCGGGTGTTTGTTCTCTCGGGATCGGAGGTTGGGTAGAACGGGATGAGCTATACAAACTGGCGCATCCGCTGCCTGGAAAACGCTTCGTGGCTCTGTTGAACTGGCCGAAGACTTCCGATAGTCGAGTTGCTCCTATGCTGACGGGGGTTCTGAATGCGATTAAGAGTGAACTGGCGCGCGCCGAAGCATTCGACCGGAACCTCTTTGTGATTTCGCCGGAGGACATACATCAGGAGGTGCCCGCGACCGCTCATTTGAGAGATGTCTGCGATCCGCTGGGTGCGAACCTGGCACTGGCTGCTCACGGCGTGCCGGGAGCCAAGTATTTTGAGTTGATCCTGAGGGTGCTCGATCCAATCTCGGGTCGCACGCTCAGGGAGAGGAGGCTGACCTGCGCCAACGCGGATATTGCATCGCTGCCCGGCAAGGCTGTGCAGGCCGCGGTACGCCTGCTCAATGTGAGCCACTATCCGCAGGACAGCCGGAGAACGGAGCCGGGGACGCAGTCCACTGACGCATTTACCGCCTTCCAGCAAGCCGAGACCCTGGTGAAGCAGCCAAACGACGGTGGGCTGGACGCCGCGATTGAGAAGTACAAGGACGCCGTGGATCTGGATCCGCGTTACGCCCTCGCTTACGCCAGGCTCGCCAGGGTCTACGTCGATCTCTACGGATACCGGCTGGAACCTGGATTACTCGATCTTGCTCGCGGAAACTGCGAGCGGGCGTTGGAACTGGATTCTCAACTGGTGGAGGCACAAATCTGCCTTGCAAGGGTTTTGTACGAAACCGGAAATGAACAAGCTGCCTTGGATCAAATCGCGAAGGTGCTTGAGCGCCATCCCTCCGACCCGGAAGCATTGGTGTGCCAAGGAGAATTTTATAGCCAGTCAGGTCGCTGGTCCGATGCCGAAAACACCTACCAGCGTGCGGTGAAGGAAAGGCCAAATTTCTGGGTGAATTACAACCAACTGGGCTTTATTTATCACAAGGAGGGTAAGTTTCCCGAGGCGATTCGGGCGTTCCGCGTCGCAAGCGCGGCAGCGCCTGCAAACGCCATGTCATTGAGTAACCTCGGTTTGGAATATATGCAGACCGGAGACCTCGCCGCCGCCACAGAATGCTTGAGGAAATCTCTGGCCCTGGCTCCTGACTCTGCCCCGGTACTTACGATCATGTCGATTGTGCTCCGATATCAGGGCAAGTACGCAGATGCGCTGCCCTATGCCTTGAAGGCTGTGCAAGTGAACCCTGGCTTCGACGAGAACTGGCTGGAACTCGGCGAGTGCTACGCTTCAATGCGCAATCGACAGAACGAAGCAAAAAGTGCGTATTTGCGAGCCGCGAAAGAGGCCGAGCGCCGTCTGCAAACGAATCCGAATCAGGGGCCACTTTGGATGCTGCTGGCTCTTTACCGGGTAAAGTCGGGCAGTCCAAATGACGCTTTGGCGCTGATTCAGAAGGCCGAGTCTTTGGGTGCAGCCGACATGGACTCGCAGCTCTACAAGGCCAGGATACTCGAACTGCTGGGCAGGCGCGGCGAGGCGCTCAATACGTTTAAGGTCTGCTTTGAAAAAGGAGCGACTGCGTCGGAAGTTGATCTCTTTCCCGACATGCAAGCACTCCGCAGAGACGCCCGTTACCACGAAATAGCGAAGTCAAAGTCCAGTAAGGCCGAGGCCGGCCATTTATCTCATCTCCACGAGGCCAGGAATGTTTAAGGAGCCAAAGCGCGAATTGTTTGAAGAAGGAGAAGCAACGAATAGAACGAATAGTTCGTGAGGAAGCAAGACGTCAGCAGATGACGACAGGTTTGGCTGCCTGAGCAGACAAGCCCATAAGTTATAACCCACTAACATCCCCCAGAGAGCGAGATCAACAATGGCAGCCAATACAAAATCCAGCAAACCTGGCAAAACGGTTATCGTACTCACCGATCCCAAAAACCCGACGGACTGCACAGAGGCTCAAATCGGCGGCACTGCTGTATGGGAATGTGGCAACCCAGATTATCCTGAGTTTTATCTGACCTTTGGAGAGTCTAACCCGTTCAACGGCCGGAAAAACGCTAAGTTCAAAGGATCGAAAGACCAGCCGCTCACGCTCGTCTACAAGAACGCGGGAAGCTTCCAGCTGCAGGTCACACACATCTCAAAAAAGGATGGTAGCCAAATAGAGAGGGGGCCATTCTGTATAACGGTCATCCAACCTCCTACCCACTTTTTTGCTCCCCCCCACGGATGCCCGCCTTTTTGTGGCGGATCGGCTCCTTTGGGGTAGAAATTCGTGCGGGAGGAGCGCCAGCCGTCACCCCGGCGATGGCACCGAGGATTATCAACGGCTCCGCACCTGACGCAACTGCGTCGGGTAGCGGGGTGTCGGGTGGGTCATGCTCACAGGCGGCGAACTGATGTCACGGCATCGGCCGCCGCGTGCATCTGTGCGCCGGTGGCGCCGGAGTACACTTTGACCTTCGATAGAATTGGTGCAGATGCCGAGTCCATTTCGACGCGCTGTAAGCGCCTGTTTCGCCCTGTTCGTCTTTGCCGCCATCGTCTTTGCCTTCGCCAATCGTCCCGTTGCCTATGCATCGAACTCGGATGCGCGCGAACGCGGGGCTATCGCATTCCATACGAAAGGATGCGAGCACTGCCATGCCATTCTCGGCGTCGGCGGAGATCGAGCGCCCGACCTGGGCAGCGTTGGCAAACGACGCGCGCCGGGTCAGATCAAGACGCAGATACTTAATGGCGGTCACGGCATGCCGCCCTTCGGAAATGTCCTCTCAAAGGACGAGGTGAAGGACTTGGTCGCGTTTTTGACATCGTGCCGCACGGATGCTGCGCCGGGCTGCCGCGACCTTTTTCCAGCTGAAGCGCCTCAATAGAGGTTTCCGGCAACTTGCTCGGCGATCTGCTCGAGCGCGTCATTTTGCGGATCGGCGGACTGGGCGTCGGCGGTTTTTGCTGAGGTCTTCTGAGCGCGAGTTGTGAGCGTCACGGTGAAATGAAGATCGCGGACGCGGCTGCTGATCATCTCGACGCTGTCGCTGTGCGCTCCGCCATGCCTGCAGGACAATGCCTCGTTGCCAATTCCTTTGAGGGCCGTGCTGTCCGGTGGACACATGGGCAGCGCAGCTTTGCTGACGAGAATCTCGAGGGAATCGGGCGAACCCTGCTGACGCGAAAAGCTGCAGAGCCCCTCGCCCATTTCTGACAATTTCACGGTTACAGATACCTCTCCGCCGAGCGTCCGAGCTGCGCTTCCCGCGGTGAGCCACGGACAGCCGGCACCGGTAGGGACTGGAGAACCCGGCTTTACGGGAGCGCTTCCGTATTGCGTTTGTGCCAAAGCCGCGGAGGAGAACAAGAGGAGCGAGAATAGAGCGCGATTCAGCACGGCGACAGTTACGATTTCACTTTCGACACTGTCTTTGCCGCTGGCAGGGGGACTGACTTGAGAATCTTGCCGCCTTCCTGGATGACGTAGAGCTGGTTGGCATCAAGCTTCTTAAACTGATCGACCTGGCCGCTCAGCCAGCGAATCTCGACCAGGTCGACTTTTTTGGCCTGGTCTAATCCGAAATGCATGCGCAGATCATTCTGCGAGAAATAACTGCCTCCGCTGCGCAGCTCGTCCATCTGGACCAGCGGTTTTTCCGCATCGGGCTGAGTTTTCGCGGTCACAATGACGCGGCTGCCGATGCCGGTGCGATTCGATTTGACGCCGACGAGTTTGATCTTGATCCAGTTGCGATTGAGAGTCGAGTCGCAGCGCAGGAGCTGGGGCAGGGAATTAATGCAGTTGACGGCAACGCTGATGACTCCATTGTTGTTGTAGTCGCCGAAGGCGCAGCCGCGGGCGGGAGCGTTTTCCAGAATCCCCGGGCCGCCTTCATTCGTGACTTCTTCAAATCGTCCGTTGCGCAGGTTGCGATAGAGATACTTGTGCTCGGCGTATTTGAGGTCGGCTTTCGACTTGTCGACCTCCGGATAAACGTGGCCATTCGACATGAGAATGTCGAGCCATCCGTCGTTGTCCATGTCGAAGAAGCCGACTCCCCAGCCCAGCAGTCGCGTATTTACTCCCAGACCGCTAGGGTAGGTGCGATCTTCGAAGGCCGCGTCGCCGAGATTGGTGTAGAGAGAATCGGTGTCGCCGGCGAAGTTGGTCTTCACCACATCCAGATTACCGTCGCGATTGTAGTCGCCGATGGAAACACCCATGCCGGCCTGTGGTTTTGCTTCCGCGGAGAGCGCCGCTCCGGCTTCGATAGCAATGTCGCGGAAGGTGCCGTCTTTCTGATTGAGATAGAGTGTGGCTGGAGCCGAATCGTTCGCAACGTAGATGTCGGGCCAGCCGTCGTTGTCCAGGTCAGAGGCGGCGACGCTCAGGCCATACGTGCCCACAGCGGTCCACATGCCGGACTTCTCGCTCACATCGGTGAAGGTTCCGTCGCCGTTGTTGTGGTAGAGGATGTTTTTTCCGCCTGGCAATCCCGGCGGACCGCAGGCAACAAGGATGCCCTTATAGGTGCAGGGTCCGTCTTCTGGTTTTGGCGCAGTCTTCAAGTCGAAGTCGACATAGTTCGCTACAAACAGATCGAGATGGCCATCACGGTCGTAATCGACGAAGGTGCAGCCGGTGTTCCAGCGTATTTTTGGACCGGGCTGAATCAGGCCGGCCTGCTCGGTGACGTCAGTGAAGGTTCCGTTGCCATTGTTGCGATAGAGCGCGTTCTGTCCGTAATAGGTGACGAACAGATCGTCGCGGCCATCATTGTTGTAATCGCCGACGCAGCAGGCCTGCCCCCAACCCATCTTGTGTTCGAGACCGGAGCCCGCCGTGACATCGGTGAAGGTTCCGTCGCGATTGTTCTTGAAGAGGTGGGAATGCGGTTCCTGTCCGACCGGAAATCCTTCCAGCCGCCAGCCGTTCACCAGAAACAGATCGAGCCAGCCGTCGTCGTCGTAGTCGTAAAAGGCGAGGCCGCAACCGGTGGTTTCGAGCAGATATTTGTTGGTCCCTTCCGGGCCATAGATGGTCTTGACGTTGAGGCCCGACTCCTTGACCACGTCGACAAAGCTGATGCCAAGCGGTGTGCCTTCGATGGGAGACTTCGGACCGGGCGGCGGCGGCGCAGGCTTTGCGTCATAGGTGCGTTCCTGTGGCCCTATGCCCTTCGTTTGGTCGGGCGTTGCCTGCTGTTGGCGGGGTGAGGCTAATGCGACGATATCCGCGAAGGGCAGAACGAGCGCCGTGCGGCTGAGGGAACGGATGAACTTGCGACGATTCAACGAATTTCCATCCTCATGTTCTATGGTTGTCCGCCGGCGCTTTTCATTTCGTGCGCCGTGTCGGTGTGCACATGCCAGGGCACGCTCTCAGTCGAGATTTCCGGATGCTTGCGCAGATAATCGAGCGAATAGGTGGGCGCAGACGGGTCGATGCGCTTTGCCGTGTACTGAGCGGCTTCTTCCGCAGCCTGCTTCTTCATGCCTTCGCGGCGATACAGAATGGCCAGGTTATAGTGGGCGGCAAGATCGTCAGGATCGATGGCCTGGAGAGCCTTGAACTGCTGCATGGCCTCGTCGCTGCGATGCTGCTGGTAATAGGAGATGCCAAGCTCGCGGCGAGCATCACGCGAGTAAGGATATTGCGCGACGACCTTTTGGAGATCAGCAATCTCCGCCTCGGAGTGCCTGGATCGCCTCTCCACCAACGCCAAGTAGTAGAGGGCACGAGCGTCATCGGGTTGCAGTGTGAGTGCTTTTTCAAGTGGCGCGCGCGCGTCGGCGTATTTCTCCCACTCGATGTACGTGATGCCGACGTTGATGTAGCCGTCTTTGTAGTCTGGGCGGAGGCGCACGACCTGCTCGAACGCATGCATCGCGTCTTCGTATTGCAGCTGGTCAAGATATCCGATGCCGAGATTGTTCCAGCGCATCCAATCTTGATTGTCGTTCGGGAGGGGCGGAGTCGCTGGATTGTCACCCATATTCAACGTGCGGGTGCGGGAAGCAAGCTCGATGACGGGATAGGCAGGATGATCCTTGCCGAGCACATTGTTGAGGTAGCTTTGCCGCAGGTGGCGATAGTTGACGCGCGCGGTCATTGTCAGCGGACCCTTCTCGTCTTCCGGTATGTGGAAGCGATACCGAATGAGCGCCGACCGGCCGGCCTGAACTGTGTTGTCGTAGGCCATCGAATGGATGGTCCAGACCTTGTGGTTGTCGACGAAGCTGCCGGTCAAGTCGACCGGCCGATTCGTAAAGCTGTGAGCGCCGGGCTCGAGCATGCCATCCGGCTTGAGGAAGCCGCTGTCGTAAATCACCGCGCCCGATGCGTCCTTCACCGTGAATTGGGTCCAGGCTTCGTAGAGATCGCGAACTTCTGGAATAAGCGAGTGGCCAATGTTCTTGTTCTGGACGACGACGAAGGCTTCGACCATGTCATCCGGCTTCACCGTGAAGGGCGTTGAGCCGAGCGGTGCGATCATCGATCCGGAGTCGCCCACCTTCAGTGCAAAAAGATCGACGTTGAGGTAGTTGCCACTCTTCAGGAAGTCGATGGTTTTGCTGAGTTGCTCGTCGAAGCCGTAGTAGAAGGGTACGGCGGTATTGCCGGCGAGCCACCGGTGCGATGCCAGAGTACCGTGCTTGGCTCCGTAGTCGGGTAGAGTAATTGCCTCGCGCTTCATGTGGCAGCCCTGGCAGGTAGTGAAATCGGCCGAATAAAAGGTAAGCGGGTTGCGCTGAGAAAACTTTGAATTCTGCCACTCGTCATAGGCCGTGAATGCACGGATCCATTTATAGCTGTTGAGCGGAGGTGGCAGATTGGCCTTGTGACATGCGGAGCAGAACTCCGGCGTGTGGTAGAAGTCCTGCATTACGGCTTTGGCGTGCCGGTCAAGATGAGCGAGGATCTCGGAGTCGGGCACGATGCCCGGGACGCGGTTGCCCTGCTCATCCACCATCACGGCAGGTACGCCCATCACGAAGCTGCCGTTCCCGAGCTTGGTCTGCACGCTTTGAATGGAGTGGCAGGTGGCGCAGGTCAAACCATCGCGGTCGAAAGAGCGGTCGAGTGTAGAACCAGTGTTCAAGGCGCCCGCGAGCACGCCGATCGGATTGTGGCAGCTGTCGCAGTGCCGCGCAAATTCAATCCCCTTGGTACGGATGAGGATGTTCACGCTGGCTCGGTAGAACGGTGTCCGGAAAGCGTTGGAGTGTAATGCCTGACGCCACTCGTGATAGGCCTCCTGGTGACAATGGCCGCAGTAAGCAGCATCGGGAAAGGCGGTTGGCTCGAGAAAATCGCCACCCTCGGCGGCGGCGTTTCCGGGCAGAGACAGCTTGTCTTTTGCGAAAGGGAAGTTATAGGTGGCTCGAATCTGGTCGGCGTACACCTTGCGTACGCTCGCCTCTTCCGCCCGCTTGTCCTCCGCGCCCCGGATGGCCTTCAGGCAGAAGACAGAAGCTACCGCGAATGCCAGTACTAGGATAATGACGCGTCAGCCGAAGACACTCATATGCTGCATGGCTGGAGGAAACCGCCCTGCTCTGAGATTCGCCCGCAACGGAACGCTGTCTCAGTCCAGCAATTGAACTATAGCGAATGCAAATGGCAGCTGTATATAGACCGAAAGGTTGCTTGGACACACCGCGATGCGGGCAATCTACGGGTCTTTCGGGCTACTGCGATGCCTTCTCCAGCGCCGCGGCCTTCTGGCGCTCGGCAGCGGCTTCCGTGCCCCTGCCCTGCTGCTCCAGCGCTTTGGCCAGACCCGAATGCGCCTCCGCGTAATTCGCGTCATAGCTCAAGGCCTCTCGAAATTGGGCGATAGCATCATCAATCTTGCCGCTCTTCAGCAGCGAGTTTCCCGAGTTGGTGGCTACCTCGGCGCGCTGGCGATTCATGTTGGTTCGCATCAGGCCTGCCGCCGTCTTTCGCTCCGCCGCAGCCTCAGCCGGTTGATTCTCTTTGGCCAGTACGGCGGCAAGTGTCAGGTGAGGATCGGGCTGTTGGGGAAGTTGCCGGACGGCTTCTTTCAAGGCCGCCGCCGCTTCAGGCAGCTTGTCCAGCTTGTTGTCGACGCTTCCCAGGGTCGCCCATCCGTCGCCATTCTCGGGACGCAGCTTCAACGAAATATTCAGTTCCCGCGCCGCGTCAGTATAGCGGCCAGCCTGCATGTACAGCACTCCGAGGACGTAGGGAGGCTCGGGCGCGGTCGGATCGAGCTTCTCTGCCGTCTCCAGTTCGGGAATGGCATCCGCGGCGTCATCCTTCATCTTGAGCGCGAGTCCTAGATTGTAGTGCAGCTGCGGAGCATTCGGGGACAGCTTCAATGCCGCATTCAACTGGATTACTGCATCGTCAAACTGGCTGAGCTGAATATAGGCAGCGGCAAGGTTCTGGTGAGCCGTGACGTTGTCGGGCGCCAGCGCCACTGCTCGCTGGAGGATAGGAACCGCATCCTTGGCCTGCTGCGCCTGGCACAGAGCCATTCCCAGATTGGTCAGGATCTCCGTATTCTTCGGCTCTGCGGTCGCTGCCCTCTGCAGAAGCGGGATCGCATCCTTTAATTTGTCTGTTCGTTGCAGCGCCAGGCCCAATTGGTAAGCGGCCGCCGCTGAACTCGGATCAAGCTCCAGCGCGTGCTGAAGTATCGGGATTGCGTGCTCATCCTTATCTGCAGCCGCAAGCGATTGGCCGTATTGCAGTGCGATCATCGAGTTCTGAGGCGCAAGCTGATAGGCCTTCGCTAGCTCGTCTAAAGCAGTTGAAGCCTCGGAATCAGACGGCTGATGCTCTGCGTCCAACGTCATAGCCAGATGCAGATGAGCCATCGCCAGGTCCGGATTGGCCTGAATGGCTGCCGTGAACGCCTCCCTCGCGTGAGACCAGTCCTCGCGCTGTGCGTAAAGGGAGCCCAATTCATCGTGCAACTCCGCATTCTGCGGATCGCCCGCGACGGCATCCTTCATTTTTGCCACCGCTGCGGGGTACTGCTTGGTCGCCGCCAGCGCCCGGGCATATGAGGCAAGAACATATGGTGGCAAAGGGCGCTTATCGGCGCGAGACGTTGCCTCCAGCTTGCCAAACCACGGCAGCGCCTTTGAAGCCTCACCTGAACGCTCATAGGCGAGAGCCAGGTTGAGCTGAGCGGTGCTGTCGCCGGGCATCATGGACAGCGCTTTTTCCAGCTCACGAATCCCTTCGCCCGTTCGCCCCAGCTGCACGAGAACGGC
>JABCZC010000088.1 GCA_013289875.1 Acidobacteriota bacterium
GGCTGGCGCGCCTGCACGGCGACGGTAAAGTGACACGGTGGCGATGCCGCCGCCGATGACCCAGATCGACCCAAAGTCAAGAATAGAAGAGAGCAGACCGACGGGAATCGCGACGAAAAGTGCGCTCACGATCGCAGCTTTCCAGGAGATGGTGTCAAGGCTACGGCCGTGGGTTGTTTGCGGCGCAGACGCAAACGATGAGACCGGTTCATCAGATGGCTCAAAGCGAAGCTGCGGAGCTCCGCAGTGCGGGCAAAACAATTCTTCCGAGGAATTGAGCGCTGCGCCGCACCGGTGGCAGACGGGGTCCATGCCTTGACCCTATCTCACCGGCACGGTGAGCGCAATGCAGGGGAACATGCATGTCGGATAAGCGACCTTCGACTGAGCGCCAGATTTCTCAACGATAGAGCTGGATCTATGGTCCAACTGCTTCAGTTGCTTTCCTTGGATCCAGTATCCACTGCGGCTGGCAATTGCAGCTCCACCAGCGAAAAACGGGTGCCGGCCCCGGAATTCTTTTCGATTCCGAAAATATGCTGATGCCGTCTGGATCCTGCCTTAAGCGAGAGAGAGCTGTTTTCCGCCACATGCACATGCGCCTTGCTGTTGTCGTCTGAGCAGGTCAGGCCTTCCCGGGTAACTGTGGGCGTTCCGACCGGCTGATTCCCCTCACAACGGATCACGTCGCCGTAACGGCTCATCGCCTTCTGATAGAAAGCCACAACTTGATCCTGCGGATCGCTGGTGTCATAGGTCACGACTTTTACCCGCAACTGCCACTCGCCGAAGCCGAGATGCACATCGGCAGATTTGTCGCCATCCTTATCGGGCGCGATGTGAGCGCCCGGGTAAGTGGGCAAGCCGACGTCAGCGGCCGATGTGTCATCGGCACGCACGTGCAGACCACCCAGCGGGGTATCAATCTTCACGTTCTTGTCTTTGCCATTCTTGGCTTTGTCCACCTGAATGCTGCAACCTGCAGCGAATACGAAAAACAGACCGGCAGTCGCGGCCATCAGAGCCTTCTTCATTGACCGATTCTCCTGCATGAGAATACGCGATTGCTCTCAGCTCTGTTCCACGGAACACTCCCTGGCCTATACTTTTGTGAAACGGTCTGCAATGTTGGAATGCGTCGCCCCCGGGCGGCCGACCAGGTGCAAATGTTGAAACACGCGTCTCAGCGACGAAACGACCAGAGTTCCCCCATACCGGATAAACTCTACTTCCGTATCGGCGACGTAGCGAGGCTTTGCAAGGTGGAAGCCTATGTGCTGCGTTTCTGGGAGACGGAGTTCCCGCAGCTGAAGCCCCACAAGAGCGGTACAGGACAGCGGCTCTATCGCAAACGCGATGTGGAGCTTGCTCTGCGCATCAAGCGCCTGCTGTACTCCGAGGGGTACACAATCGCCGGGGCGCGCCAGGTGTTTGCTGCCGAAGTCCGCGAACCTGGGAAAAAGTCACAACCAGAGTTGCCGCTAAAGCGCACCACCGAGGCCAATCCTATCGAGGCACGGCTGAAGAAACTGCGAATGGAAGTCAAGGAGATTCTCGGGATTCTGTCGGCACCGCCGGTAACCCGCGAAGGCGTGGGAAAGGGCCGTTCAGAGGATGAACCCGGCCGAAGGCCGGGGCTTTTCGATGGCTAACCCCGTCTCCTAGCGTAGTGCAGGTACATTTAACCCGTCTTCGACAGTGCCGGCAGGCTCGATTTCACCCGTCGTCATAAAGCGTTCCATCGCCTTCATGGCGCATCCCTGGCCGCATAGGTGATACATCTCCGGATTACGGCTTTCCGCCACATTCCAGGGCAGTAACGTGAAGCGCGACGCGGGCTGACCTTCGTCGAAACAGGGAACATCGCCCAGGAGCACCATCCACCAGTGATTGGCTTCTCCCTTCTTTTTTCCGCAGATGTCGCAGTTAAATGAGACGTCCCAGGCCATAATTCGAACCTCCGGAGCTGTTTCTACCATCATAGAGATTGTGAATGCGAGTCATTCGCGGCATACTCGACACTACAGTAGCGCAGTTCCCCCTCCCCAGGGCAGGATTTTTTTTGCATCGCCGCGCATCTATTGCCAACTGATGTACCAACTGATGACCACCAGCTAATGACGTCGATTCTGTGGAAGAGGTGTTCCACCAATGCTATGCCCCAGCTGCTACAGGTCTCACTTTCGTCTCTCGAAATTTCGCTCCGAAGACATCGGGCAGCTGTTGTTTCTACGATATCCCCTCCGCTGCCGCGAGTGCAGAGAGCGCAGTTACGGTAACTTGCTGCAAGCGTTTAATTTACTGCTGACGCCGCGACATAAGCATCACGAACAGGATGCGAAGAATGTCGACCTCCCATAAGCATGCGGCTGGATGCCGGACAGTTTAAGGGCTAATCTCACTCGAGCTGCATGACGGTTTCGCGGCACTCTGGGATCATCGCCATCCGGCATGGTTTTTTGTGGCTGCCGTAAAGACCACGATATGCAACACTATCGGCTAACCGACAAGCGTGAGCCATGACGGAGTTGCAGAAGTCGAAAGAGGTCCGGGCAGCCGAGCACAGCCCTTCGGCACCTGAAAAGGCCGACACGGCTGCCACGCGGAATCAGACGGAGTTAGCGTCGGATGCCACCTCTGAGAACGCGCTCTATCCTGGTCATCTAAAAACCCGGCAACCCAGCTTTCGTCCTGGATATCTTGTGACAAGACGCTTCCAGGTTATCCGCCTCATCGGCCGAGGAGGGATGGGAGAAGTTTACGAAGTAACGGATACTCACCTGCACGAGGTTCACATTGCGCTCAAAACACTGCTTCCGGACATGGCTGGCGATCCATTGCTGCGGAAGAGTTTCGAGCGCGAAGTGTTGCTGGCCCGAAGTCTGACGCACCCTAACGTGTGTCCTATCTATGACATCTTCCATGTGGAGGAAGCGGGAGATTCTTTACTCTTCCTGACCATGAAGCTCCTTCCCGGAGAAACCCTTTCCTCAAGGCTGGAAGAACGGAAGAATTTGCCGCTGAATGAGGCGGAACCCACGATCCGGCAGATAGCATCGGGCCTGTCCGCTGCACATGCAGCGGGAATCATTCACCGCGACATCAAGCCGAGCAACATCATCGTGGATGGAACCGGCGAAGGCCTTCACGTCTGGATTACGGACTTTGGACTGGCGCGCATGTATCAGGGCGAAACCACCGCCTTCAATCAGCCTGTGCTGGCGGGAACGCTCGGCTACATGGCTCCGGAGTTGTATGAGGGACGACCTGCGACCGTAGCCAGCGATGTGTACTCATTCGGCGTAGTTGTCCAGCGGATTCTGACCGGAGCGCCTGGCGCCCAGGATTTGCACCTGCGAGAGGCGCAATCCAGAGGTGAACTTCCGAAGTCATGGAGAGCACTCATTGCGGGCTGCCTTGAGCCGGACCCGTCGAGGAGATTCCAGAGCATCGATGAGGCAATGGCATCGGTAACAGTCGGCAAACGGACCACGAAAGGACCGGCTGCTCCATATCTGACCTTCTCGCGGCCTTTGTCACGACGCAGAATGCTCGTGCTGAGCTCGGGCGCGGCGGTCGCTGCGGCGGGAGGCATCTGGTTTGGAATCGAGAAAATGCACCCGGCATTGCCGCCTTTGCCGGAGAAGCGGTTTGTGGCCCTGTTGGCGTGGCCTCTCACGTCGGGTGAGGACGCCGCGATGGTGGCCAATTTGCTGGATTCCATCGGGAATCGGCTGGCGCGGGCTGAAGCATATGTGAAGAACCTCCTGATCATTTCCTCACCTGACATCAATACCGCGCCAACCTACACGGGTTCGCCGGCGAGCCTGGTTACGTCGCTGGGAGCAAACCTGGCGCTGGCCGCCTCGCTCACCCACACGAAGGTCCTGATTGCGCTTACGCTGCAGGTGCTGGAGGCGCAGACAAGCCGGGTGCTGAGAAAGGATCAAATTTCGATTTCGCCCAGTGCCATAGACGAGCTGGCCAAGAAGGCCGCGAATATGGCCGCGGCTCTGCTTGATCTTCCGAAGGACACTTCGCTGAAAGATCCCGACGAGCTTCAGCGAGTGTCCGAGAAAGCCTATCGCCTCTTTTCCGAAGCAGAAGAATTGGCTGCGCAACCGAACTCTGCCGGGCTCGACGCAGCTATCGCAAAGTATCAGGAGACCTTGAACGAGGATCCGCACTTTGCCTTGTGCTACGCACGCCTCTCCATGGCTTACACGCGCCAGTATCTTGTCCATCATGAACCGGCTTCCTTGCATTTGGCAGACAGCAACGCCACGCTCGCGCTTCAATATAACCCGCAGTCCGCCAAAGGGCTGCTCAGCAAAGCGCTGTTTTGTCTCTACTCCGGCAAGACCGATCAGGCTTTGGATTACATCAGCAAGGCTCTTGCCGTTGACCCGGAGAATCCGGATACCCTGCTGAGCAAGGCGCGCGCACTCGAATACTTAAATCGCTGGAAGGAAGAAGAAGAAGTATTACAGCAGCTGCTGAAGGTAAGGCCTAATTACTGGCCGGCCCACAACGACCTGGGCTGGACTCTCTTTCGCCAGGCGCATTATGCGGAGGCGGCACAGGCCTTTGAGGACGCGGCGGTGGTTGCGCCCAGGGTTGCACTTCCCATGGCCAACCTGGGCACGATGTACCTGGAGTTGGGGAGAACGGCGGATGCGGTCGATGCGCTGACGAAGAGCCTGGAGCGCGATCCGAACGAGACTGCTTATCTGGGGCTGGGAGACATTGACTTCTCCGCCGGGGATTTCAAGAAGGCGCTCGTAAATTATTCGAAGGCCCGCGACCTGAATCCCAAAAATGACCTGGCCTGGCGCAACATGGGCGATGCCTATGCCATGTTGAATAAGAGCAGCCAGATGAGGGAATGCTACGGCAACGCAGCGCGCGTGCTGCGCGACCGATTGATGGCCAACCCCAGCAGCGGAGCGGACTGGATGACTCTGGCCTTCTATGACGCCAAGATCGGAAATCGCAGTGCAGCTGAGGAGGACCTGCGACAGGCGGAGAGGCACGGCGCAAGCGACGTCGAGTCGCAATTCACAAAGGCGCAGGCTCTGGCGCTGCTGGGAAAGAAGGACCAGGCAGTCCAACTGGTGGTGGAATGCTTGAATCGGGGATTGACGCCGGTGGAAATAGACCTGGCGCTGGACCTGAAAGATGTAAGATTAGACCCGCGTTACAAACAGGCGGTGGCCAACCGGCGATCGCAGGGAGCTCCCTGAGCGCAGGGAAAGTTGTGAGGAAAGGGAAGGACTGGGGACGATGAAAGTTCTGGTTGTGTTCGTGATCGCATTAGCAATCGGAGTCTTTACCGGGATCTGGTATGAAAAACAGCACATGGTCGCTCCGGTTCCGGCTCCCGGCGGGGCCAATCACATCCGCCTGGTGGTAGAAGGCAATACCAAAGTCGATCTGCATCCGTCGCCGGGAGACATCATTTCATGGGAGGACGTGAACGATAATCCGGTGAATGTGACTGTCTCGCAGTATGCGGGGCAGCCGGAACTCTGCCAGAAAGGGACCCCGGCATCGGAATGCATCGTGACGGCGAGCAGCGGGATTTATCCGTATACCTGCTCCACCTGCTTTGATCCCGGAATCAGTCCGGGCAAGGGTCCAGGTCCAGTCATGGGCGAGGGCGTGAAGATAAAAGCGGACACGACGGTTGGCATCCATGCTGAAACGAGCAAGGTGCCGGTCAACGCGCAGGTGTATTGCGATCCGACGACGCAGATGGCGAAATCGCAGACCGATCCCCTGCAACTGACAACGTCGAATATCGTGGAGTGGATTACAGGCGATGGCACGTCGGGAACAGTCACGCTTCCATCGGGAAGCTGCATGAACCAGCCAGCGAATAACCAGTACAGGATCAATATCGACGCTTGTACGGTGGTCTCCACGCTGCCACAAACCGCGACGTCCTACCCGATCGCGTTGACCGGCTGCGGGGCAGGCTCGGGCATGATTCAACAGGTGAGCCAATCGCCGACCCAGTAGCAGTAGGCGGACTTAACACCAGGCTCTTAACGCGCGGCGGTCGCGGGGAGGATGTCCTCTACGTCTACCCATTGAGTGGGGTAGTTTCCGGTATAGCATGCTACGCAGTAGTGATTCCCTTCGCCGCCGTCGCAGGCGTTTTGTAAGCCGTCAAGCGACAGATAGGCCAACGAATCGGCTTCGATGTAGCGGCGGATTTCCTCAACAGAGTTATTGGCGGCGATCAGTTCCCGCTTGCTGGGCGTGTCGACTCCGTAAAAGCAGGGAGAGATGGTGGGCGGGCAGCTGATACGGAGATGGACTTCGACCGCTCCTGCAGCGCGCACCATGCGGACAATTTTTCTGCTGGTAGTCCCGCGGATAATGGAGTCGTCGATCAGGATGATGCGCTTGCCTTCGAGCAGATTGCGGACGGGATTGAGCTTGAGCTTCACTCCGAAATCGCGAACGCGCTGCTCTGGTTCGATAAATGTCCGCCCGACGTAGTGATTGCGAATGAGACCGAAGCGAAAGGGAATGCCACTTTCGGCGGCATATCCGATAGCTGCGGTCACGCCAGAGTCGGGAACAGGGACGACCAGATCGGCAGGCACGCCCGACTCGCGGGCGAGCTGACGGCCCATCTCTTCGCGGCTCTCCTGCACCCAGCGGTTGAAAATTTTGCTGTCGGGGCGGGCGAAGTAAACGTGCTCGAAGATGCAGCTCGATTGAGGAACACCACTGGAGTAGCGCCGCGAGGTGACTCCGTCGCTGGTGACCATGACCAGTTCTCCGGGTTCGACGTCGCGCTCAAATTTCGCCCGCAGCAGATCGAAGGCGCAGGTCTCTGACGCAAAGACAATCGTGTCCGGTCCATCAGGGTTTGCGATCCGCCCCATCGACAGCGGACGGAAGCCGCGTGGATCGCGCGCGGCAAAGACGCGGTCGCGGGTCATCATGACAATGGAGAAGGCTCCGTCGACCTGGCTGAGCGAGTCGGCGATGGCATCGACGAGCGTACCCGCGCGCGAATGAGCGATGAGTTGGACGATGATTTCGGAGTCGCTTGTGGTCTGGAAGAACGCCCCATCACGTTCGAGCCTCGCGCGCAGGTTGCCAAGATTGACAAGGTTGCCATTGTGAGCGATCGCGATGAGTCCCTTGGTGGACTCGACCCGAATAGGCTGCGCATTGAGCAGCGCCGAATCGCCCGTCGTCGAGTAGCGGGTGTGGCCAATGGCCATGTCGCCTTTGAGCTTGTCGAGAACATCGTCGGTGAAGATTTCGGACACCAGGCCCATGCCCTTGATGTTCGAAAGGCTGGTGCCGTTGGCGACGGCAATGCCGGCGGACTCCTGTCCACGATGCTGAAGGGCGTAGAGGGCGAGATAGGCGTTACGAGCTGCGTCGGGGTGTCCGTGAATGGCTACGACGCCGCACTCTTCTCTTAATTTCGGATCTTCTTCGGGTACCCCATGTCCCGATTTTGGGACATGCTCCGTCCGAGTTTCTTCACCGTGAATACCTTCGATGACCAGGTCCGGCCTCACGCGAAGACCTCGTTGGCAGTGTGGTCATGAAGGGTTTGTTCGAGGGATTCTGACCAGGACTGTTTAAGGTCGGCGATGGTGGTGTTGATTAGTAGATTACTTCCGTAGGAAAGTTCCAACCGCTTCGAGATCGTTTCACCCAGATATAGAGGATAAATGTCGCCGATTTCATCCACAATTCTCGCCACTTGGGGATATGCATCCTTAGAACAAGTAATAAGGACGGCGCTTGGCTGTTCTCCGAACAGTGTTTGGATATAACTCCCAGACGATGAGACGTGCTCAAGATTTAGCCGCGCCCCTACACCGCTAATAAACGCCCCTTCTGCTATGGCGGCTGCTAAACCTCCATCAGAAATATCGCGTGCTGAATGTAAGATTCCAGTTTTGGCGAGCGCCGCAAGGCATTTGTGAAGAGTGGCTTCATGTTGAAGGCTAATCGCTGGTGGAACGCCCCACAATGTGCCAAGAATGGTCTTGGCGTATTCTGACGATCCGAACTCTCTTTCGCCTCGGTTAGGAGAGGGCTCAAGTGTGGTCTGTAGGAGTAATACATTATCGCCAACCCGCTGAAAATCCGCCGGCACGGCCTTCATCACATCTTCCAGAATCCCGACGATCCCGACCACCGGCGTCGGATAAATGCCCTCGCCACGGGTTTCGTTATATAACGACACGTTACCGCCCGTAATAGGGGTTCCCAATGCGCTAGCCGCTTCGGCTATCCCATCAATAGTTTCGGAGAACTGCGCCATGATCTCCGGCTTCTCCGGATTGCCGAAGTTGAGGCAGTTGGTGGCGGCCACTGGTGTGGCTCCGGTGCAGGCTACTTTTCGCGCAGCCTCTGCTACTGCATGCATCGCTCCCAACTTGGGGTCGAGGTAGCACCAACGGCTGTTCCCTGCCAGCGCCATTGCCAGTGCACGGTTAGTGCCTTTAATGCGCATTACACCGGCCTCTGCGCCGGGGCCTTGCACGGTATTTGTCTGCACCATGGTGTCGTATTGCTCGAAGACCCAGCGCTTGGAGCAGATATTCGAAGACGCGAGCAGTATCTTAAGATCAGCCGTGTAGTCACGAGGCCTTTTCAGCTCTTCGAGCACTTCAGCGGGCGGGTCGAGTGGCACAGGCGCCTTCCAGGTGCCGATGGGCCGACAGTAACGCGGCGCGTCGTCGGTGAGGGACTGGTTGGGGATGTCGGCTTCGAGCTCTCCCTTGTGCAGGACGCGCAGTCGGGGCTCGGCGATGACGGCGCCTACGATGCTGGCGTCGAGTCCCCACTTGATAAAGACATTGAAAACCTCTTGCTCGCGGCCTTTCTCCGCGACGAGGAGCATGCGCTCCTGCGATTCGCTGAGCATCATTTCGTAAGCGGTCATTCTGGTTTCGCGCTGCGGGACATGATCGAGATTCATCTCGAGGCCGACTCCGCCGCGCGCGCCCATCTCGCAGCTGGAAGAAGTCAGGCCTGCGGCGCCCATGTCTTGAATCCCTACGACGGCACCGGTCTGCATGGCTTCGAGGCAGGCTTCAAGGAGAAGCTTCTCCATGAAGGGATCGCCCACCTGGACGTTCGGCCGCTTCTGCTCGGAACCTTCCTTGAACTCTTCGCTTGCCATGGTTGCGCCGTGGATGCCGTCGCGGCCGGTTTTGGCTCCGACATAAATGACGGGGTTGCCGATCCCGGTCGCCCTGCCGTAGAAGATCTCGTCCCGCCGTACCAGACCGAGCGCAAAAGCATTCACCAGAGGATTTCCCGAATAGCATGGCTCAAACTTCGTTTCACCACCGAGGTTCGGCACACCGAAGCAGTTGCCATAGGCCGCGATCCCGTGCACGACGCCTTCGAGGATGGAGTGGTTTTTCCGGACCACACCAGCTTCAGCTCCGCCGTTCTCGATCGGGCCGAAGCGCAGCGAATCCATCACCGCCAGCGGCCGCGCGCCCATAGTAAATATGTCACGAAGAATGCCGCCAACGCCGGTCGCCGCTCCCTGAAACGGCTCAATATAGGAGGGATGATTGTGTGACTCGATTTTGAAAGCGCAGGCCCAGCCGTCGCCCACGTCGATGATGCCGGCGTTTTCACCGGGACCCTGCACTACCCGGTCGCTTTTGGTGGGCAGGCGCTTGAGATGGACGCGGGAGGACTTGTAGGAGCAGTGCTCGCTCCACATCACGCTGTAGATGCCAAGTTCGGTGAGGCTGGGGGTGCGGCCGAGCGCTGCCAGGATGCGGGAGTACTCCTCGGCAGTGATGCTGTGCTGAGCCAGAAGCTCGGAGGTTACAGTGGCCGGTTGAGGGGCCACAGTGGATTCTGGATTCATGGCGTTGAAACTTTATTGTCGCACGGGTACAGCGGCCGTCGCGAGGCGTCGCGAATTATGAGTGGAGAGGTGCAGTGGGGATTTGTCGATTGGGAGTCTGAATCTCCAGGACTTCACGGACAGCACGGATGTGGGCGGGAGTGGTCCTGCAACAACCTCCGACAGCGTGAGCTCCGGCGATGTACCAGGTGCGCGCGAGTTCTGCAAATTCCGAAACATTGGAAGAGCCATACCAGAGGCGGTTTTTCGCGTCCCAAAGCTCGCCGGAGTTGGGATAGACAAGGATGGGCTTAGCGGTGGCGGTCTTCGCTTCCGCGATAAGCGCCGCGATGAGATTCGGAGCAGTGCAATTGATGCCTATCGCGACGATCTCTGGGACGGCGTTCAGCAAGGCGATGCATTCGGCCAGGCGTTCGCCGTGGGCAACGTGAGCGGAATCTTTGCAAGTGAAGGAGACCCATGCGGAAATACCAGGAAACTCTATGAGCGCGGCCGCGATAGCATGCGCTTCTTCAAGCGAAGGAACAGTTTCGAGCGCGACAATGTCGGCGTTTGTGCCGCCGATAACAGCGAGGCGCTCGGCATGGAAAGCGACCAGATCGTCAAAGCCGATCTCATAACGTCCGTGAAATTCGGCTCCGTTGTGAAGAGCTGCTCCATAGGGGCCGAGCGATGCGGCGATGAAGACGGGACGCCCGTTCTCCCTGCCGAATTGATCGCGTGCGGCCTCGGCGATCACGACGGATTCGCGCAGCGCTGCCGCAGCGTCAGTGGCAGGACGGCCGAGTTCAGCATACCCGCTCGCCGAGACCTGGTAGCTGACGGTCGAGATGCAGTCGGCGCCGGCGCGGAGGTAGTCGAGATGAACCTCGACGATGATGCGGGAAGACGTATCGAGCACGTGCGCGGACCAGAGTGGCCCGGAAATATCGCAGCCGCGGCGCTCAAGCTCGGAGGCCATTCCTCCATCGAGAACCCTGAGTGTGCGGAGATCGAGTTGACTTTGGTCGGTCATGCGGTGGGAGCGAGTGAAAGGGGCCCTTTCTGGTATATTCAGGATAGCTCGTAGCAGGAGCGTGGGCCGACCAGGACCCCGTTTGCGAGCGTCCTTCCACAACGATCGGGGAGTGGCTCAGCCTGGTAGAGCACCTGGTTCGGGACCAGGGGGTCGGAGGTTCGAATCCTCTCTCCCCGACCAACACATTGATAATAAGGAGCGTAGCTTAAATTTTGGCGTCGTAAATGTGGGCTCCGAGCATAAGCTCGTCTAAGTCGCCTCCGTTTAGAATCAATAAGTTACGGTCAAGAGTGATCACCTGGGCGGAATTCAAGAGTTCACGCGCCATGTTTTCGGCACGATAGATCGTAAGTCGCTTCACATGAGTAAGTTAAAGGAGAACTTTTGCAAGTCGATGGGTGTTTGAATTGAGACTCTAATTGGACCTAACTTTTCTCGAAAGCCAATAGGGGCCTGACAGGCACAGTTGCAGTTGGCCACGGGTGATATGTCGCGGGTGCAAGCGGTGCCGATTTGGCCGGTAGGCGGGCAGGGTTGAGTCCGGGAGCGCCACCTGATCCACGGGCGCGAGCTAAACGACGCCGTTCCTTCAACGATCACCGAAGTCGAGCGGCACACAGAGGCGCTGCATCATACCCAGCGGCTTGGATGCCGTGGAATTACCATCTCTCTCTCTAGCAACGCATAAACTGCCGCTGTTTGACCTTGCCCTCAGAATCCGTATCCCATAAGTAGTTATAGTTCGTAGTCGTCGTGGCTGTGGGAAAGTTGGAAAGCGTTGTTTGCTTTCCTGCTTTTCCATAGCCTGCTTTCCGCTGATGAGCCTTCAGCTTGCGACTGCTTGGGTGCTGCGATACCAGTCTTGTTCGAACTGCATCGGGCTGACGTAGCCCAGGGTTGAGTGCATGCGCGTTTGGTTATACCAGAGCAGCCAATTGAGGACTTCGTCCTGGCCTGACGAATGGTTTCGAAGCGTTGACCGTGAAGCCGTTCCACTTTCAGAGAAGCAAACAGGGTTTCGCTGGGCGCGTTATCCCAGCAGTTTCCCTTCCGGCTCATTGAAGCTGTGATGCCGTACTCCTGAAGCAGGAGGCTGTACTCATGGCTGGCGTACTGGCTGCCGCGATCGCTATGGAAGATCTGCCCGGCCTTTACATTGGAATTGCGCCGCCACCAGGCCATCTCCAGCGCATCCACGACCAGATGGCTGCGCATCTCCGTTTGCATCGACCAGCCCACAACCCGGCGACTGAACAGGTCGATGACCACGGCCAGAAACAGCCAGCCCTCGTTGGTTGGAATGTAGGTGATGTCGCCTGTCCACGCCTGGTTGGGCGCGGCCACGGTGGAGTTGCGGTACAGCAAGTTGGGGGCGATCGGCAGACCATGTCGGCTATCGGTGGTGACGCGGAAACGCCGCTCGCCGCGAGCGCGAATACCGTGCTGCCGCATCAGCTTCTGCACCCGCTGCTTGCCCCCGCGGATACCTTGAGCACGCAGTTCGCGCCAGATGCGCGGCCAGCCGTAAGCTCCGCGATTGGCCACACACACGCCGATGACGTCGAATCAAGGCGTACTTCACTTCTGCCCCTTGGCAAAGTACGCCATAGCTTTTCCCAGGATGTCGCGCTCCATGGTCACCCGCGCCAGCTCGGCTCGCAGGCGGCTGATCTCCATCTGCTCGGCGGGTTACCTTCGACCGGCTGTCGGCCCCCCTTCAGCGTGCCTTCCCGATGAGCCTTGACCCAGTTGAACAACGTCTGCTCTACCAGACCCAACGTTCGCGATGCCGCCGCTATACCCTGGCCCGACTCAACAAGCCGAACCGCCTCTTGCTTGAATTCGAGCGTGTACCGCGCTCGCGTCGCCTTCGTCATCTCATCCCCTTCGCTGATTGTCAGCTAAGGGATACGTTTCGCGGGGGCAAGATCAATGGCTATTGCGATGCCGCCACTATTTAATTTGCTAAGCGGCTGTTTTGGTGCCAGACTATTCCTCTCTAAGAACCTGACCCGTAGGAATGCCTGAACAAGCTGACCGCCGCCCCGAAGGCCAAAAGAGAAGCTCCTGAAAAAAGGGTGTCGGAAACTTTGAGACGGGAGTTGAAGGCTTATGCGGGCACAGATAGAAGCGCGCCTCGCTGCCCTCAAAAATGAGTTCGACAAAGGACAGACGCAGCTCCGCCAATTGGAGTCACAGTCAAGTTCCTTGCGGGAAGCCATGCTGCGTATCAGCGGGGCGATCATGGTTCTTGAGGAACTTCTGTCTCCGCCGACGGATTACTTACTCGATTACAGGATTAACGGGAAGAGTTACCCAAGTTGGTGACGCCCCCTTCAGCGACAAACTGGACCTGCGAGCTGATGCTTCCTTAAATGGTGCACGGACAAAGCCGCTCCTTCCGAATCGTTTGCGGATGGCGGCATGGTTCTGACACCTGATCAAGACGACGCCTCCTCAGGGGAGGAGGATGTCCATTTCACTGTAGTGGAGGAACGACAATGAGCCACGTGAGGTTGAGTTCAACCTTCTGGACCGCAATCGGCCCGGCGCCGATTGACACCGCGGGCGGCATGGGACCGATCTCTGGCCGTATTGAGGCGGTCGTTGCAGACCCGGCCAACCCGAAAGTGGTCTATCTTGGCGCCGACAACGGTGGCATCTGGAAGAACGTGAATCCGCCCGACTGGACTCCGCTGACCGATTTCATGCCCAGCCTCAACTTCAACGGATATCGTCCACTGGTCGTGCACCCGGCGAACCACGATCTTGTCTTCGGCGCCGTCTCCGGCCCGGGTGCGGGAATTCTGAATTCGACCGACGCCGGAGCCACATGGACGCTGCTCGCGAACAGCCAATTCGACGGATCCAGCCTGCTCGCCCTCGTTGCCCACCCCACCAACACTTCGCTCTTGTATATGGCCGCGGGCTGGGCCGGGGCATGGACTTCAACGGACGGAGGATCGACCTGGACCCAGCTGGGCAGTCTTCCCGGCGGATACGTCTGCGATCTCATCATGGCACGCTTCGACGCGAAGACTCTGTTTGCGGCTGTCGTTAGCAATAGCGGTGCCGCTCAGAGCAGCAATGGGATCTACAAGAGCACCGATGGAGGATCGACCTGGACCCAACTGGCCGGCGGCCTGCCTCTAGCAGCCGCGCTGGGGAGCCAGTTCGCCGGCGGAGCAGTGCGCCTCGAATCCGGCACCGCATCGGGTGTGGTCTACGCATCCCTTCTCACGCTGGGGCCTCCCGGGCCATCGCAAGCTGTGACTGCTGTGCAGCGCTTCCGCACCAAGGACGGCGGGACGTCTTGGAAGGCGCTCAGCGCTTCGGGGGGAACTCTGGAAGCTCGGTCGTGGCACCTGCTGTTGGCGGTTGACCCGAAGAACGACAAACACATCTTTGCGAATGATGCCTACTCGCTCTACGAAAGTCACGACAGCGGCGGCAGTTGGTCGGAGGCGGATGCAGGCATCGGATACCTCTCCGGCATCAACCATTTCGACTGGGTCAACTTGTCCTTCGATTCCAATGACAACGCACTCGTCTCTGCCGATCAGGGCGTACTTCGCTACGATCCGGCGACCGGCAAATGGACCTCTCTGATCTCGAACCTGCAGGTCTCCGAGTTTTATACCTTTACGCCAGATCCCAAGAAAGACGGCGTCGCCTACGCAATCGGGCAGGATATCTTTAGCGAGAAAACCACAGGACCCGTGCAGTGGAATGTCATGGAGGGCGGGGTTGGCGAGACGGGAAAGATTCTCGTAGACCCCCACAACACGAGCCGGGTCTGCGGCTTCAATCCCCTGGACCTGAATAATTTCGTTCTTCAGTCCGCTGATGCCGGTGCCACCTGGACCACCATCTTTCCGGCGCCGCCCGGCCTATTCACCGCAAACTTTATTTCGGTGTACAACCAGAGCGCTGGATACGGCTTTGCCTACGCATCGCAGACCGCGTTCGCCATGGATCCCGCCAATCCTGCGCGCGTTCTGGTGGCAGCCGATCAGGTCTATGAGTCGACGAATATCGGGTCTGCCAGTCCGACTTGGTCTTCGATCAGCGGCGTCCTGTCTTCCGACCCCAAAAATCCCTTCGTCGTCACGCTCGCCATCGCACCCTCCGACAGCAATACCGTCTACGCCTCCTCGCAGGATCAGCATCTATGGGTCACGTACGATGACGGCTCTACATGGAACACATGTGATAACGGCCTTTCCGGTCTCATCCGCGATCTTCGCATCGATCCCGAAGATCGTGGCCACGTCTTTGCGGTGTCAGGCGGGGACGTCTTCCTACTTGCGGCGGAGGGTGCTGCGTGGACAAGCATCAAAGGAAACCTGCCGTCCTTTCTCAGTCTGAACACCATCTACGTGGACTGGCGCGGGGCGTTGCCGCGGCTGTTCGTCGGCACGAATCGCGGGGTCTATCAATCCGTCGACCTAGGAGTGACGTGGAGTAAGTTCAGCCCCGCTCTCCCGAATACGTCCGTCAGCGATCTGCAGGAGCAGACCTATGAGCACCCACACCACGACCGCCATGTATTGGTGGCGGCAACTGGCGGCCGGGGAGCATGGGAGATCCTCATTGAACCCTGGGGCGCGATTGCGGTGGCGCTTGGAAACGCCGGGATCTTTGCGCCGGTGTGTCTGGGTTCATTCTGCGACCAAATGCTGACGATCAACAACAAAGGGTCCGGGCCGCTGGTCTTGACGAACATTACCTCGTCATCGCCGCAGTTCCTCGTGCCGGACGTCCTTTCCTTTCCGTTGGTGGTCGATCCCGGAGACTCGATCCCGCTTCTGCTGTGCTACAAGCCGACGGCGTTGGGCGGCGCGGCTGCCACGATCACGGTAGATAGCAACGATCCAACCGGTCCGAAGACCTTCTCCGTGTCCGGAGACTGCCCGGCTCCTTCGCTTGTGCTCATGATGGCTGCCGACGGAGTCTTTACGCCCACCTGCGTCGGCTCGTCCTCCGACGAACCGCTCAACCTGATCAACAATGGTCGTTGCACGCTTACCGTCACCTCCATCACTGGTTCTTCACCCGAGTTCATAGCGCCAGAGGTGCTGGCCTATCCATTGCGGATTGCGCCAGGCACCAATCTCGCTGTACCCATTCGTTTTCAGCCGACCAGTCTGGGTGCACAGCTTGGAACGATAATCGTGAGCAGCGACGATCCCAGCGGATCCCACTCGATTCAGGTAACGGGGACGGCACCTTCAGGTTCGCTGGCTGTCTGCGGGTCCGCATGCTTTGGCGGAGTCAGGGCAGGGTGCTGCGTTGAGCGGACGTTCTCGTTGTGCAACGTCGGCGACTGCAAACTCGACGTGACGCAGGTCGAATTGAAGTGCAAGAGCCGATTCTGGAAGATCGTCGGCAATCCGTTCCCGGCGACGCTGCGCCCCGGCTCATGTCTCGGAGTCATCGTGCGGTATACGGCGGAGGAGCGGTGCTCGCGCTGCTGCGAGCTGGTCATAACGAGCAACGACCTGCAGAATCCCGTAACCAAGCTGGAATTGACGGCATACACGATCTGGGACGATTGCTGCAAAGGAGAGAAGTGCGACGAGTGCGCAAAGAAAGCGTGTGGCAAGGCCTGTAGCTGCTGCTGCGAGCACCACAGTAGTTGTTGCTGTGAAGTCGAAGATGACAAGGATTGACGCGCTCGCCGAACTGAAATAGGAGCGTAGTCAGTTCGGTATGTTCTCCGACTCTGCAGTATGCGTGGAGAGCCAACTCCACTCGGCAAGACTGATGCCTTAACAATCACGAAAGCATTAGGGAAGTCACGCTAAGTCACGATAACAGCCCAATGCGACCCAGTCAGGGTCAAGCGAAAAGCACGAGGTCCCTAGGCGCTCGGCGATGGCCAGCAACATCAACGGATGTGGCACCTTAACCTTTTTCGGCATGCGGAAGCAGGGATCATATATCCAGCCGGTAAAGATCGTCGCTTCCATGGCGATCGTCCGGGTTGGGGAAGAGTCCGGATCCAGCAGTCCAGCTCGCGGCGAGTTGATCTAATCTTGCCTTTCTGGTGCACACGACCAGCTGAGTCCTTCACGCAATAGCTGGTCGTCTTCTTGTGAACATCCAGTCCGATGAAGTAGAGTACGTATCCTGTCTTAGGAGCTTCCTCTGTAGTTCTCTGAATCAGCCTCATCGCTGAGTTCAGCCTTTGCAACACCTCGGGCTCCACACGCACTTACGTTCAAACAAACAGGATGTGTCAGCTGAGATTCGGGTGGGATCCATCTGCTGCTTGCTACCGGAAAGGTTTAGCACTTGCTTTCTCAAAGCCTGAGTGATCAGCAAAGGTAGGTCAGAGCTCTGCTGGCCAAGACAATGGCCAGAAGGGTTGTTCCCTAACAGGGGAGGCTCTAAGATTGCCGTACGCCCTCGGTTTTGTCTGGGACCTCTGTACAATGCTGATTCGCCATCTTGCTCTCGGCTTGCTCACCTGCTGTTCTCTCGCTTCCATCCATGCCCAAGAGCTGCCATCGACCACCGGCGCGGATTTGAGACCGGACTTGCGGTGGCGGATGATTGGCCCTTTCCGCGGCGGCCGGACCCGCGCCGCGACCGGAGTTCCTGGCGAGCCAAATGTCTTCTACA
>JABCZC010000089.1 GCA_013289875.1 Acidobacteriota bacterium
CGCTTCAAAGGACGCCGCCAATTCACGGAGTTCAACGACTCCATCGATCGCCTCATCGCAAAACGCACGCGTGAAGGAACGCAAGCCAACGATCTGCTCGGACGACTCATGCGGGAGGAAGCTACCAAAACCGGCCGGGTGCTGAGCGCCGAGCAGATACACGGCCAGATCATCACTGTCGTCGGTGCCGGACATCAATCCGTGGCCCTGGCGCTCACCTGGATATGGTATTTGCTCGCGCAACATCCGCTGCATGAAGCCCGGCTGCACGCCGAGCTTGACCAGGTGCTGTCCGGACGCGCACCCGCGCTCGACGATTTCGCCCGACTCCCATATACGCGCATGGTCATCGAAGAAGCGCTCCGGCTGTACCCGCCCTTTCCCATCCTGGCGTGGCGCGAAGCCCTCGCCGATGACGAGGTCTGTGGGGTCAAAATTCCCAAAGGGGCCACCGTCTCTATTGTTCCCTGGGTACTGCACCGGCATCAAGAATTGTGGGACCACCCCGAACGATTCGACCCGGAGAGATTCTCATCCGATCGCGCCAGAGAGCGATCGCGCTACGCATATCTACCTTTTGGCACCGGCCCTCGTGTCTGCATCGGAGCGTCCTTCGCCATGATGCAGCTGACGTTGATCCTCGCAACCCTCGGCCAGCATTACCGCCTGCGCCTTGTCGCCGGCCATCTCGTAGAGCCCCAGGGTCTCATCTCTCTCAGACCGCGATATGGATTGAAAACGACGCTGGAGAGTCGTCACTGATGTCGATGAAATCCGTTTTCGGAGACGCTCCTATGTCTTCACGCCCACTACCGCAAGAAGGGAATCACAGATTTCATAACGCGTTTCAGCGAAGCCAGCCTTGGCGAAATAGGCAACCAGTTCATCTGGAGTCGACGCAGTGGGAATATATGGCGGCGATTTGAGGCCAGCCTTCGCCTGCGCAAGATTGTTCTCGACCATGTGCCATCCCTCCCGCGAGTCCAGTGCGATTGTGTCAATGTAGAGCCTCCCCTGGGGGCGCAGAATGCGGTAGGCATCAAGCACGTATTGGAACCGCTCTTTCTGATCCATATGGATAAGGGCATTGGTGCAATACACCATGTCGACGGATGCCTCTTCAATCTGATCAAGGTCGCATCGACGCAAATGAACCAGGCGAACGTTCGCCAACTTCGCGAGGCGTCGGCGCGTGTGAGAAATCATATTGCCTGAGATGTCACAACCGGTCCAGGTACGGCAGCGCGGAGCCATCGCCCAGCCAACACGCCCTACGCCACAGCCGATCTCGAGTACATCTTCCGTAGGCTGGAGCGAGACAGCGTGGGCGATGCGAAAGGCAACATCTTCTCCACTGGTGCGCAGATCCCTCTCTGTCGAAAGGCCTGCCGCTGCCCTGGCGCCACTCTTAGCTGTCGGGCTCAGTGCATTCCATACGTCCGAATAATCTGAGCGGCGCAGCCTGCTTAAGCGCGGCCAGTCGAACGAGACTTTCAAAAGCCAGCCGCATGCAAACGCGCAGGCGGCCCACGCAAAGGCATAGAGGAAAAGTGAACCCGGCCGACCTGGCCCTCTTAAAGCGAAGGCGTAGATAATTCCCGATCCAATGAAGACCGGAGCCATCATCCACGGGTAGGAGTAAAGTAAAGCCCGCAGCTTGTACATTGGCAAACCTCGGTCAAAGGAGAGATCGCTTGCGCGATCCTGTCTGGCACTTGGTTGAGGATAACTGGTTGATGTATCCACTCCTCAATGAGCAACGCGCCCGTTGCAAAGAAGTTACAGGGCGCTGACATTTCTCGAGATCGACGGCGGGAGAGGCGTATCGGACGGCGTCCTGCGGTCAGCCGCGAATCGCAAAATGCGCTCATCCATGACGCGCTAAAGAAGAAAACAGCATAAAATCGGCAAGGACGATCCGAAGACGATTGAAGGGCACGACCTCGCCGCACGAATGACCATCCGACTTTTCAACACACTCACCGGCCGCGTCGAGGAACTCGCGCCCGCCGACGGCCAGGCTCTTCGCATGTACGCCTGCGGACCGACCGTTTACGACTACGGCCACATCGGCAACTTCCGGACGTTTCTTCAGGTCGACGTGCTCCGGCGCTTCCTCCGGCTGCAGGGCATCACCCCCCGCCACGTCATGAACATCACCGACGTCGACGACAAGATTATTCGCAATGCCGCCGCCGCGGGAGTCGACATCGGCCAATACACGCCTCGCTTCGAGCAGGCCTTCTTCGAAGACCTTGATGCTCTCGCCGTCGAGAAACCCGAGATCGTTGCCCGCGCCACTGAGCACATCCCGTCGATGGTCGCGCTCATCGAGCGCCTCGCTGAACAGGACTGCGCCTACCGCACCGACGATGGCTCCTGGTACTTCCGCATCGCCTCGTTCCCCGAGTACGGAAAGCTCTCCAGGAAGGATTTCAGCGGCATTACCGATGGCGCCCGTGTGGACGTCGACGAGTACGACAAGGACTCCGCCCGTGACTTCGCCCTCTGGAAATCTCCCAAACCCGGCGAGTACCATTGGCAGACCGCCCTCGGCCCCGGCCGCCCCGGCTGGCACATCGAGTGCTCCGCCATGGCGACGGAATACCTTGGGGAAGCCTTCGACCTGCACGCCGGCGGCGAAGACCTGATGTTTCCGCACCATGAGAACGAGATCGCGCAATCCGAATCGGCTTCGCACCAGACCTTTGCGCGGCACTGGTTCCACGTGCGCTTCCTGCTCGTCGAGGGCCGCAAGATGTCGAAGTCCGAAGGCAACTTTTATACCCTCCGCGATCTGCTGCTCAAGGGCTACAAAGCCTCAGCCATCCGCATGCTGCTCATCTCAGTGCCATACCGCCAGCAGCTGAACTTCACCTTCGAGGGACTCGCCGCCGAGACTGGCGCCATCGATCGCCTGCGTACCTTCCATCAGCGTGTTCTCGCCGCGCCCACCGTTTCCGCGCTGAACGTCGACTTAGCCGCCGAGACCTCCCGCGCCGGCCAGAGCTTCTGCGAAGCGCTCGGGAACGACCTCAACACCGCCGAAGCCCGAGCGGCCATCTTCGACCTGGTTCGCGCCGGCAACGCCGCCATGGATGCCGGTACCCTCGGCACTGAGAACGTCCCCAAAATCCTCGATGTGCTGAACCGCTTCGACCAGGTATTCGCGGTTCTCGAAGACCACGACACCGAAGCCACCCGATTCGCCCTCGACTGGGCAGAGCGCGAAGGCCGCCTCGAGGAGATTGCGCCCGAGCTACTGGCCCAGCGTGATTTCAGCGATGACAAGATTCAGGCCCTCGTCGACAAGCGCACGCAGGCCAAACGAACCCGCAACTTTGCGCTCGCCGATCAGATCCGCAACGAACTCGCCGAGAAGGGAATCGTCATCGAAGATTCGAAAGACGGCGTCCGCTGGAAGCGCAAATGATACCCGCGCCGGAGCCCGCCTATTAATCTCGTTCTTCTTCCCGGCATGCATGGGAGCAGCGAACTCTTCGCCGACTTTGTCTCCGCGCTGCCAACGCCGCTTGAGACCCGCATCCTCAGCTATCCGAACGGTATCCTTCTCTCAAACTCGGAGCTTCTCGGCCTCATTCGATCCTTCGTTTCGACATCCGAACCCTTCGTCCTTCTCGCCGAGTCGTTCTCAACTCCGCTTTCCATGCAGTTCGCAGCGGCCAACCCCCACAACCTCAAGGGACTTATCCTCTGCGCCGGCTTCGCCACTTCTCCCTTGCGCGGAATCACACGCATCCTCGGGCGTTATCTGGCTCCTGTCCTCCCCTTCATACCCTCTGGGGTCGGCGGAGCCATCATGGTCTCCGGATCGCACGCTCCCGACTCAATTCTTGGCCACCTCCGCAGATCCATCAACTCTGTGCATCCCGCAGTCTTGGTTGATCGCGTCCGCTTGGTTCTCTCCTGTGACGTACTCGACGATCTCCGCCGCGTCAACGTGCCAGTCCTCTATATCCAGGCCGCTCACGACCACCTTGTGAATCCGGTATGTTTGGAAGAAATGCGCCGTGTGAAGCCCGAGATTAAAGTCGTGGTTCTCAACGGCGCGCACATTCTGCTTCAGCTCATGCCGCGGCAGTCAGCCGAAATCGTCGCGAGGTTTGCTCGCCAATTATCATGAAGCGTTGCAGTTGTTGAACTCCAGCCACATCCGTCAGAGGAAGAAGGTGGAAGCGCAAGTAACCTACTACCGCCTCACGCTTCCGTTTTGACCAACCCCATGCCTTTATATCGCCGCCGATGGAACCTGCTGCGGAATGGCCTCGCGCCCCTTCTCAGGCCACTTAACAGCCTGAGTAATGCAGATGATATGCAGAATCAGCAGTAGGGGAACAGCAAACGTCGGAATCAGGCTCATCGGCAACAACGACATGGCGACCGTGGAAATCCCACGCGGCTCGATTAGCCGCTCCATCGTGCCCATCGCTACGGCCACCACCAGGTCCAGAATCCCCAGCGCCTGCCAGAAAACAAAGCTCCTCCGATGTGCGGGATTGGCCAGTATCATCGCCGCAAAGGGAGCGGTCGCTCCAATCACGATGTCTCCCCACCCCGCGGGCAGGGCGAACAGGCCCGGCAAAATGCCATAGCTATACAGCACCAGGAATGTAAAACCGACCAGCCGCCAGGAATGCACAAAGGTCAGCGTTCGCGGATTCAGGCCCAGCACGAATTGCCGAAATTCCTTCGACGCCGCGTACCACAGCCCGAAGAGTCCGACCGGAATCACCACCGCCAGCCCCAGTGGAAGCGGCGGACGGCCCGGATCAGTGTTGAATCCATGCAGAGCCGCGATAGTGAGAGAAATGAGGAACCAGGCGACGATCAGCCCGGCGGTGAGCTTGCCATATTTCGCAATTGTCATAACAGTTCTCCTTATTCCGTGAGGGATTTTGTTAGTTCATTCGCCAGTGTCATCAGGTCGTCTGAGAGCCGGTTGCCCAGCTCGCCGCGTAACCTGTCCTGCGTCTTCTGCCAGTGGGGTAGCGCAATCTTGAATTGCGCCTTCCCTTTTTTCGAGAGCCCGATCCGCCACTCCCGGCGATCCTCGCCGCGCCGCCTTGCAATCCAGCCTTGCCGGATCATGATGGTCAAGGTCCGGGTCAGGGTGGTGCTGTCCATCCCCAGCATCTGGCCCAACTGCCCCTGCGTCACCTCGCCTGCCAGAGCGAGCGATTGCAGGATCGTGAATTGTGTGGCCCGCATTCCCAGCGGTCTCAGTGCATCTTCGTAGAGCTGGCTGAGGAGCCGCGATGCGCGGCGAAGGCTGGCGCACATGCAGGGAAGAGCCGGGATGAATGGTTTGGTCATGGCAATTAGATGCATATACATCTAACGGATTCAGAAAAGTGACGAATGGAAAATGAAGCCTCCGTGAGCCCGGTGCGGACGCTGGCCAGCTAAACTCAGATTTGCACCCATGGCCGACAACTTCGCCCAAACCGTAAAGCAGCAGGCGGACATCCTCAAGATCATCGGCGAATACGTGCGCCTCAAAAAGGCAGGCGCGCAGAACTACACCGGACTCTGCCCCTTTCACTCGGAGAAGAGCCCGTCCTTTTCCGTCCACGTGGGCCGCCAGTTCTACCATTGCTTCGGCTGCGGCCAGTCGGGAGACGTCTTCTCCTTCATCCAGAAGATCGAAAACGTCAGCTTTCCCGAAGCCGTAAAGACCATTGCCATCAAGTGCGGCATCCCGCTGCCCAAGCGCGAATTCTCGTCGCCTGAAGAAGCCGCCGAGAGCCGCCAGCGCACCAAGCTGATCGAATTGCATGAGGTCGCCACGGCGTGGTTCGAACAGCAGCTCCGCTCGCCCGAAGGAGCACTGGCCCGTGAATATCTCACCGGCCGTGGCCTCAGCGACGAAGGCATTGCCAGGTTCCGCATCGGTTACGCCCCCGAGTCCTTCCACGCCCTGCGCGATCGGCTCCAGTCCCAGGCTGATCCCGAAACCCTGCGTGCCTCTGGCCTCTTCTCATTCAAGGAGCAGGAAGACGGCAAGCCAGGGCCGCTCTATTCCCGCATCCGCAAGCGCATTACCTTTCCCATCGCGAATGAATCGGGCCGCATCATCGCCTTCACGGCACGGGCACTCGAAAGCGGCGACAAGGCCGGTCCGAAGTACATGAATTCCCCCGAGACATCGCTCTACACGAAAGGAAACGTCCTCTTCAATCTCGACAAGGCCCGCCAGCCGATTCGAGAGGCCGCCTTCGCCATTCTCGTTGAAGGTCAAATGGACTGCATCTCCGCCTACCTCGCCGGGTTCACGAACGTTCTTGCGACCAGCGGAACAGCCTTCACCGAAGCACAGGTTCGCCTGCTAAGCCGCTACACTACCCGCGTCATCGTCAACTTCGATCCCGACACCGCCGGAGCCAACGCCGCCGAGAAGTCCATCGCCCTGCTTACCGAAGAAGGATTCGAAGTCAAGGTCGTCTCTCTTGAGGGCGGCCTGGATCCCGACCGCTACATCCGCCAGCACGGCGCAAAAGAGTACACCGCCGCCTTGAAGAGTGCGCGGCGCCATCAGGATTATCTGATCGACCGCGCCCAACAGCTTTTTCCGCCCCGCACGCCCGAAGCCAGGATCAAGGCCCTTAATTTCCTTCTGCCGCACATTCGGCGCATGCCCAGCCGCATCGCCCGCGATGAATTCGCCTCCGATGCTGCCCAGAAGCTGGGTATCGACTCTGCCCTGGTGCGCCAGGAACTGAAGGAAGCGGCGTCGAAGCGCCGGGACTCGATTACCTCCCAGGCCTCGTCCCTTACTCGTGCCGAACACATCCTGCTCCAGGCGTTTTCGTCTCCGCAGAGCAGCGATATTTACCGCGCCGCTGAAGCCGCCTACCGCGAGCATGAAGCCGACTTCGCCAAGATGCGTGCCGACGTTCACGCCATCCTCACTCAGTTGCGCGCTCGGGAAGGCAACGCCGATCCGCTGCAATGCCTGTCCGAACCGGAGCACCGCCAGATGCTCGCAGGAGTCTTTGTCTCCGTCCACGGCGCCGAGCCGCAGCCGGACAATGTGGAAGAGGCGGTCGCGACCATCCGTCGCAGCTCGCTTGAGCAGCAGCAGCGCTCTCTCCGGGCAGCTTTGCAGGAAGCTGAACGCCAGGGACGAAGCGATGAAGTGCTAACCTTGACCCGCCAAATCCATGACATCGCTCGGGAACTCCGCGAACTCGATTGACCAGAGCCCGCTCGCTCGCCTCTATGTCTCTTATTTTGTGGAGTATTCTGGTCCCTGAACAGTTCCATGAGACTCTTAGCCTGGCTGACCGAAACCTTTATCGCCACCTTCGGCATCACCCACCCTCGCCCGGAGCAGGAGCGCAAGGTCAATCTGCTCATCGGAGGTCTGCTCCTCACGTTTATCGTCGCTGTCTTCGGGGTGGTCGGCTTCCTCGTCTTCATGATTTCAAGGAGATAGCGAAACCGGCTTGGTGTCCGATCGGCAGCTGAAATCTGAAACAAAACAGCCCTGCTCCACATCTAAAACATTGAGGATCTGACCAGAAACAATTCATCGGGCTTGCGGCGCTCAAATTCTGTGAGTTTAGCGCTGCGCGTCATGATATTCTGTAAGTCTTTGGTGGACGTGCGCCTACCGCCCAGCGACATAGCTTCGCTTCGGGATGACGCCTCAATGGCCTCGACCGCATTTCGTCCTACCCAGGCAGACAGATCCGAACACATTTGACGCGGGAGACGTGACGCGCTTGGCGATTGAAGACAAGTACGAAGAAGACATTCAGAAACTGATCGATACGGGCAAGGAGAAGGGATATCTGACCTACGGTGAGGTCAACGATCTTCTCCCTGGGGACATGCAGTCGCCCGACGATCTCGACGATCTTATCACCACCATTGGCACCCAGGGAATCGACATTCTCGAAGGCGGGCCCAAAATTGGCGGCGATGCATTTGAGAGTGAGGGCGAAGAGGGCGAGGATGTTGAGCTCGACCTGACCCCGGGCACCCTCGAAAAAACAAACGACCCCGTCCGCATGTATCTGCGCGAGATGGGTACAGTGCCGCTGTTGACGCGCGAAGGCGAAGTAGAAATCGCCAAGCGCATCGAGCGCGGTCAGATGCGCGTGATGAAGGCGATCTCGCGCTCCTCCATCGTGATCCGTGAAATTGTGGGCCTCGGCGAAGACCTCAAGCGCGGTGTGCGCAATATCAAGGAAGTGGTGATCTTCGATGAAGAAGAGATCACTGAAGAGATACTGCAGGCTCGCGTTCGTCAGACCGTCGGCCGTATTGACGCATTGGTCAAGCACCAGAAGAAGGCGGCGCTTAACGAAGAAAAGCTCCTCCTCATCAACCCCAAGGCGAAAGCTAGAGAGTATCGCAGGACCCGTTGGACCATCGCGCGTGAGAAGGTCTACGTATCGCGGATTGTTCGCGAGCTGAAGTACACCAATCAGGAGCGCAAGCGTCTTCTCGACAAGGTCAACAAGACGGTCGACGTGATGCGCACGCTCGAACGGCAGATCCGCACCCTCGACCAGAAGTACGACCAGTCGAAGAGCGAGGAGCTCCGCAAGGAATATCGTCGCCAGCAAAAGAACTGCAAGATTGATCTTGAAAAGCTCGAGCAGGATGCCGGCGTCTCCATTGCCGACCTCAAGCGCACGCAGCGCGAGATGATCCAGGGCGACATGGACGCCGAGCACGCGAAGCGGGAGCTGATCGAAGCCAATCTTCGTCTCGTCGTCTCGATCGCGAAGAAGTACACCAACCGCGGCCTGCAGTTCCTCGACCTGATTCAGGAAGGCAACATCGGCCTGATGAAGGCCGTTGATAAATTCGAGTACCGTCGCGGTTACAAATTCTCGACTTACGCCACTTGGTGGATTCGTCAGGCGATTACCCGCGCCATTGCCGATCAGGCAAGGACCATCCGTATCCCGGTGCACATGATCGAGACCATCAACAAGCTCATCCGCACTTCGCGTCAGCTTGTTCAGGAGCTCGGCCGCGAGCCTACTTCGGAAGAGATTGCCCGGCGTATGGACATCCCCGTCGCGAAGGTCCGCAAGGTCCTCAAGATCGCGCAGGAGCCCATCTCGCTTGAAACACCGATTGGCGAGGAAGAAGATTCACACCTTGGCGACTTCATCGAAGACCGCCAGGCCGTCTCGCCTTCCGACGCCGTCATTAGCGTGAACCTGAAGGAGTACACCTCGCAGGTTCTTCGCACGCTGACGCCGCGCGAAGAGCGGGTCATCAAGATGCGCTTCGGCCTTGAGGACGGCTCCGAGCACACACTCGAAGAGGTCGGCCAGAGCTTCCAGGTCACTCGCGAACGCATCCGGCAGATCGAGGCCAAGGCGCTGCGCAAGCTGCGTCATCCCTCCCGTTCGCGCAAGCTGAAGGCGTTTGTGGACACGGTAAACGACTAATCCGTTCGACTTGAACAAAGAGGCTGCCATCCGGGAGCCTCTTTTCTTTTGCGACCCGCCCTATCTTGATGCAAAGCATTGCCGAATTAGCGATCTCCGCCTATCCTGACCACGAACCCCCCAGTGCGCAATTTGCGGAGGACGAACATCGGTGAAGCATGCGATTTTTATCAGTTATCGGCGAGATGACGCGGAAGGCGAGGCAGGAAGACTCTATGACGATCTCGTCCGGACTTACGGCGACAATTCGGTCTTCATGGACGTCGCCGGAATCGCTCCCGGCCTGGACTTTCGCAAGGCCATCGACGACAACGTCTCCGGCTGCGGCGTATTTCTTGCGATCATCGGATCCCAATGGGCGACGATCGCGGACTCCGACGGCAAACGTCGTCTCGACGATGCCAACGATTTCGTGCGGCTGGAAATCGCTTCGGCGCTCGCGCGCAACATAGCCGTTATTCCTGTTCTGGTGCATGAAGCGCGCATGCCCCGTCCCGATCAGCTACCTGACAACATCAAAGACCTCGCCTATCGCAACAGCGTCGAAATCTCCCACGTCCGCTGGAACTCCGATGTCCAGTTGCTGATCGCCGCCCTGAAGCAGTACGTCACGACCTCCACTGCGACCGAGACGCAGCCCGTTCACGCCACCGTTCCCGTGCAGCTTCCGCCGCCGGTTTCAACTGATCCGCCCGTGTCGCCCCCACCCTCCCGTCTGCCGTGGATTGTGGGCGGGATCGCGGTAGCGTTGGTGCTCGCTGTAATTGGCTATTTCGTCGCCAGGCCAAGCCCGAGCAACGGCGTTACCAAGACGCCCCCTGCGCCGCAGGAGCCCGGTCCCGAGCGAGCCAATGTCCTGACCGGCGTGTGGCGCAATACCGATGCCAAGAAAGGCGGAGACTCACTGATTAGTCTCCGAATCGACGGTTCCGGGCCTGCCTACCACATCGAGCCCATCGGGGAGTGCCCGCAGGGCGAGTGCGGTTGGGGCTCGCGCTCTGTCACACTCAATGGCGGTGGAGCCACCGGGGTGTGGACGCCGCAAAATACCCCACAGGAAATCAGTCAAAAAAGAACCGTCACTCTGACGCTGCAACCGCTCGACGGAAAGCTGAACGTGCAGGTAAGAAACACCTTCTGGCCCGACGCGAAGTCCAAGCCACGCAGCAACGACCTGCAATATGTCTTCGAGCGGGAGCCCTAGGGACTTTTGGAGTCCTTTGATTTGCCGCTCTGTTCCTGCACGGAAACCCACTTGGTGTTCTCCTGCGACATAATCGTCTCGATGCGCTCGGCCAGCAGCACGGGAGGGTTTACTCCCGCAGCAGCATAAGGCCCGGCAATCGCCAGGAAGAGATATTTCTCGTGTGTTAGCGCCTCCGACGTAGCCCGATACATCGTCCAGATCTGCTGGTATTGATTCAGTTGAAGGATGCCCTCAAGAACCGTGATCAGCACACCCAGCGCTCCCACCACGAGTGCGAAATGCGGGAACTTCAGGCCGGAAAAGAAGGGAATCAGCGCTGCCGCCACGATTTCGACGACCTTGGTGCACTTGTAAATACGCTGCGCTCTTTTGCTCCTGCTGCCGTACCAGCGGGCCTGGTTCTCGAGCCGCGCGAGTGTAACTTCTGTGGAATCGGCGCCTGCGATAGAGTCTGTCATTGGCGAGCCGAGGATAGCACGGTACGTTGGTGGGTGAAGCCATGTTTTTCGCACCCGCTTCGCACCGCCCCGGTCTGTACCTTCAGACTGGCCAAGAGCGGCTCATTCCCGTATACTTGGAGATGCTGTAAAGACGTAGATTCCAAGCAGGAAAACCATGCCCAAATTAAAGACACACAAGGGCGCAGCCAAGCGCTTCAAGAAGACCGGCACGGGCAAAATATTGCGCGGCCAGTCCAAGATGCGCCACATCCTCACGTCGAAGGAGACCAAGACCAAGCGGAAGCTGGCACACAGCACGCTGGTTTCGGACGCCGACCACGCCAAGGTTGCGCGCATGATTCCCTACGCCTGATCTGCACATGGTGCAAGGGCCAAAGGGCCCCCGGGTTGAAGCAGAAGCTAGACCCGAGCGATCAGGAAGCAAGCGAGTGAAGAGGTTACCGCGCACAGCGCATCCTGCCTCCAGCCGCACAACGAAGTACTAAAAGGAGAACCAACCAATGCCCCGCGTAAAACGTGGAACAAAACGCAACGACCGCCGCAAAAAAATTCTCAAGCGCGCCAGCGGTTATTTCCTTACAAAATCGAAGCTCTACCAGGCAGCGCAGGAAGCCGTCGAGCGCGGACTGAAGTTCGCCTACAGCGGACGCAAGCAGAAGAAGCGCCAATACCGCTCGCTCTGGATCGTGCGCATCAACGCCGCCGCCAAGATCAACAGCATCAGCTACTCGCAGCTCATCCACGGTCTTAAGACCGCCGGAATCGAGCTCGATCGCAAGATGCTGGCCGACATCGCCGTAAATGACGCCACCGGCTTCACCGCCCTCGTCGAGCAGGCGAAAGCCGCGCTGGGCAACTCCGCAGCAGCTTAGGTTCAGGCAAATTCAGAAACAAAGGAGCGCGAGCAATCGCGCTCCTTTCACTTTGGGCGTACCATCTGGCATTGTCCGAGAGCCGGAGAAACGGCGCCCATGCCTCGCCGCCCCAATTCATTGTCACCGCCCCCCCCATCACCACGCCTGAGCGCATGGCTGGTTGCAGCCATGCTGGGCATGATCAGCGTGCCCGCCTTTTTCACGCTGCATACCGCTCGGGTGTCTTCGCCGGCAATCGCACTATCGCCCGACCCCTCGCCTCACGGATACTCCGTCAGCCTTCTGCTGTTCATCGTGCCGATCGTCATGATCGCCTTCTGGTTCATTCCGCAGGAAGAGCTGAAGGTTTCCCGGCTGGCATTCTGGTGGACCATTGGAATTCTTTTTCCGCTCGGTGCGCTCTTGGATTTTCTCTTTGCCAGCCGCTTCTTTCGCTTCCCAAACCCCGGCGCGACCTTGGGAATCAAGGCTCCCGCACTCGGAAACTGGGTGCCGGTCGAGGAGTACATCTTTTATTTCACCGGTTTCATCGCCGTTCTCTTGCTCTACATCTGGTTTGACGAATACTGGCTGTCGGCCTACACCGTGCCCCAGACCGCAGCAGAGCGGAGCAGCTTTGACCGCCTCCTGCGCATGCATCCGGAATCGCTCATCCTGGCGATAGTTCTAATTCTCGGGGCCGTTCTGTATTGCAGATATATCGCCGGCGACACCGCTGGCTTCCCTGCCTATTTCACATTTCTGGTGCTCGGCGCGCTTCTGCCCTCGTCCATCCTCTTTCCCAGCGCCCGTCCTGTCATCAACTGGAGAGCCCTGAGCCTCACCATGTTCATGATCCTGCTTATCAGCCTGCTTTGGGAGGTGACGCTGGCCCTCCCTTACGGCTGGTGGAACTTTCAGGACGACGCGATGCTTGGCTTGCGAATCACAGCCTGGGCCAGGCTCCCCATGGAAGAGGTGTTTGTCTGGATCGCCGTAACCTGGGCCACCGTCATCGTGTACGAAATCGTGAAGCGCTGGAAGGCGTCAGGCAAGCCGGCAAAGCACGCTTTTCTCGGTACGGGAAAGCCCGCAAAAGCCTGATCCCCTATTTCCCGTTCAGGAACACCTCCACATTCCTGTTCCAAAGGATCGGCTGATCCACGAAAGCCATGTGTCCGCTGTTTGGCACGATAACCAACCTCGATCCGGCAATCTTCGCATTCATCTCTTTGGACAAAGACGGGTCGCACTCGTCGTGATCGCCCACCAGAATCAATGTGGGAACCTTGATCGTCGGCAGCTTGTCCAGATACTCCACGCTGCTCAGATTGCCATCGATGACGAACTCCCCGTGCGATCCCCACATCTCGCGATACAGGTCCCACGCGAGCGAAGTGTTCTGCGCCTGCGGATCGTAGTTCGGATCTGGCCGCGCACCGTAGAGCCGCGGAAAGTATCCGTCTCCCCAGGCCAAGGTGGCGTATTCCGACGGATAGCGGCCATGCTCCCATGCCGGCCCTTTGCCGTATAGGCCGGCCCTCTCGAGGGCAGTTGCCAAGGCGAGCTTCTCCCTCGGCATCTGGTTCTTGATGCGTAACAGCACCTGGTTCATCTCTTTCGTGCTCGCGAAGGTGCTGGCCAGCACCAGGTGCGACAGGTGTTCCGGATACTTCAGCGCATAGGCCTGCGCCAGCACGCCCCCATAGGAATGGCCCAGCAGACTGATCTTCCCAAGTCCCAACGCAACGCGCACAGCCTCGACATCCGCCGCCATGTTTTCGACCGTGTACTGCTTCACGTCTTCAAGCTTTTCCGACCGTCCAGATCCGCGTTCGTCGATGAAGATCAGCTTGTTGGTCCGCGCGAGCGGCAAAAGATAGGGCAGGAAATAGTCGTGCGAGTCGCCCGGGCCGCCATGCACGATCATCAGCGGCTGCCCGCGTCCCACGGTTGTGTAGTAGATCATCACGCCGTGTGCATCCACGTAGCCTTCCTCAATCGGATAAACGGCACTCGCTTCGCGGGAACGCGGCGTTTCGGCTGAAAGCGGAACCGTGCCGCAAGCCAGCACGGCGACGGCAACGAAAGCAGGCAAAAGCGTCTTTCTCATAGTGCCGACATCATACGGCAGCCAGCACAGCGTCCGCGATGCGCGCCGCTTCCAGCGCGGGCCGCACGTCGTGAACGCGCACGATGTGGGCTCCAGCCAGAATCGCCGCCACGGTTCCGGCAATCGTGGCATTACCGCGTGCCGCCAATGGCGCATCGGCCCCGCCGTGGAATTCCGCGAGTTTCCTGCCCAGAAAGGACTTCCGCGAAACCCCTGCCAGAATCGGCTGGCCTAGGCTCTCGAGTTCGTCCTGATGCGCCAGCAGGGGATAGTTCTCGTCGAAGGACTTCCCGAAGCCATAGCCCGGGTCCAGCACAATCCGGCTCCGATCAATCCGCGCCTCCAGAGCCGTGCGCATACTCAGGGCAAGCTCGTACTTCACGAGTGGAAGAACCTCATGCGGAGCGAGCCGGGGCAAATCCCGCCACTCCGCGGATTTTCCTCGCGTGTGCATCAGCACTACACCGCAGCCAAGCCGCGCGCAGGTCGAAGGCATCTCCGCGTCCCATCCGAATGAGCTTATGTCGTTGACGATCTCCGCCCCGGCTCCCACGGCCATAGCCGCCGTGGAAGCCTTGTATGTATCGATCGACAGCACCGAGTCCGGCCGCCCCTTTAACACCGCTTCGATCACCGGAAGCACGCGGCGCTGTTCTTCCTCGGCCGTCACCGGCTCATATCTGCCCGGCCGTGTAGACTCGCCGCCGATGTCCACAATATCAGCGCCCTCATCGAACATACGCAGCGCATACGCCGTCGCCGTCTTCGAATCAAGAAACAGATTGCCATCCGAGAAGGAATCCGGCGTCACATTCAGCACGCCCATCACCAGCGTGCGCTTGCCCAGTTCCAGGCTGCGCGACTGCAGCTGCCACACGAATTCATCGCGCCGTGCAAAGGCCATAGCGCCTTCAATGCTACACTCCGCCCAAGGATGAAAACCCGCCCTCACTCCGCGTGGCTCCTGACCATTCTTCTGCTCGCATCCACGTTCCTCGCAGCCCAGCCGCATCGGCAGCCGCTCGCGCACAAAGGAAAATCATCCGGGCTCGCCGCTACCATCGACGCCATCGTCTCCGAGCCCGCCGTCTCGCGAGCTCACTGGGGAGTCTCTGTCGTGACTCTCGAAGGTTTGCCGATCTTCGCACTCAACGACGGCCAGTTCTTCGAGCCGGCATCGAACGCCAAGCTGCTGACCACCGCCGCCGCATTTGCCTTGTTGCCGCCAAACACAACCTGGACCACCGCCGCCGTCACGCGAAGTGAAGTCGACCCGTCCGGCCGACTGCATGGCGACCTCGCCCTTCTGGGAGCCGGCGACCCTACGATGTCTGGCCGCAGCTACCCCTACCAGGAAAAGACTCAGCGCCCTAATCCGCCGCTGATGGCGCTGCAAAGCATCGCCGATCAGATCGCAGCCAGCGGTGTGAAGTCGATTGACGGAGACATTGTCGGCGACGACACCTGGTTCCTCTGGGAGCGCTACGGATCGGGCTGGGGATGGGATGATCTGGAGTGGAGCTACGGCGCGCCCGTCTCCGCCCTCACCGTGAATGACAACGTCGTCTATCTCAACCTGCCGCCCAACGGACAACCTTCGCCCTGGAATCCCGACACCCCCTACTACACGCTTCAGAGTTCGGTCACCACGCTGCCTGGTAAACAGCCTGCCAGCCCCGGCATCGACCGTCAGCCGGGCTCGAAAAGCGTCCGTGTCTATGGCACCACAAATCAAAACGGCCTTCATGTCGCCCTCGCGATCGAGGACCCCGCCGAATACGCCGCCATCGCCCTTCGCGAAATGCTTCTGGCGCATGGCATCGAAGTGAAAGGCTCCGCCCGCGCGCACCACCGTCTCTCCACCGACACAGAGGATTTCCGCGCCGAAGTGGACCAGCCGCTCGTCCTGCACCCGCTCACCCTCAGTACGATTCAGCCGCCCGCCAATGGCATGCGCATCCTGGCAACGCACGTCTCGCCACCCTTCGAGCAGGACATTGTCGTCACCAACAAGGTCAGCCAGAACCTCCACGCCGAACTTTTCCTCCGTGTGCTCGGCCGGCTCGAAGCTGGCGATGGATCGATTGCCGAGGGCGCCCGTGTAATTCGTCAGTTCCTGATCGGCGCCGGCGTCGACCCCGGTGATTTCGTCTTTTACGATGGTTCGGGACTCTCATCGCAGGATTTGATTACGCCCCGCGCCATCACCCGGCTGCTGACCTATGCCAGCCGCCAGAGCTGGGGAGCAGAATGGCGCGAAAGCCTCCCGATTGGCGGTGTGGACGGTTCCCTGACTGGCCGATTCGCCGCCCCCCCGCTACGGGGAAAGGTCTTCGCCAAGACGGGAACACTCGCTGAGGTGAATGCGCTCAGCGGATATCTCATCGCAGCCAGCGGAAAGACGGTGGCGTTTTCCATCCTGTGCAACAACCACGCACCCGCCGGCGATGCCGCGCGCCAGGCGATCGACAAGATCGTCGCGGCCATCGCGGCAGCGAATTAGTTATCATCAGTCTTTGACCGATTTCCGCAAATTGATCGCCGGCGCGCTCGCCATATTCGCCCTCACCGCCTGCCGCCCCCCGCTCCCGCCTTCCAAGCCCTTGAGCGAACTTACTCCCCAGGAAGCCGCCGGACACCAGGTCTACGCCGCCCACTGCGCCCGCTGTCATTACGCGAACAGTGACCGCTCGCTGCACGGACCCGGCCTGCAGGCACTCTACAAGCAGAAATACCTGCCCAGCGGCGCTCCCGCAAACGACGATCGCGTCACCGCGGTGATCCTGCACGGACGCAACATGATGCCAGCCTTTGGCAATAACATCGACGAGCAGCAGCTTGACGATCTGCTGGCTTATCTGCACACTTTATGACCGACCCGCAAACATCGGCTCCGCAGCCCACAAGACCCGCCGGCCTGCTCCCCGGAATGGCCGTCATCTGCATCTGGATGCTGGCCCTGTGCGGCCTCGGCCTCATTGGAGTCATCACCCACAGTCTGCCGCCCGCAGTGATGGTTCTGTGCCTCTTCTACGCC
>JABCZC010000090.1 GCA_013289875.1 Acidobacteriota bacterium
CCCATCGGCCTCGAAGGCATCGACGCCATGCTCACCGGTTTCATGCTGCGCAAGGGCCTGGCCGTCGACGACATCACACTGCTACCGCCCGGCAGTTCCTTCCTCCTCGTCGAGTTCGGCGCGTCCACCGAAGAAGAAGTTCTCGACCAGGCCAACCGCTTCCTCGAACACGTCCAGCTCCAACCCTCTCGCCCCTCCGTCCGCCTCTACTCGACTGCGGATGCGGCCCGTATCTGGCATGTGCGCGAATCCGCCCTCGGCGCCACCGTCTTTGTCCCCGGAGAGCCGCACGGCTGGGAAGGCTGGGAAGACGCCGCTGTGCCGCCAGAAAAACTCGGTTCCTATCTGCGCCAGGTCTTCGCGCTCATGGGCGAATACGGCTACCGCAGCCCCATGTACGGACACTTCGGCCAAGGCTGCGTTCATCTGCGCATCAACTTCGATCTTGAGAGCGCCACCGGCATCCGCAATTTCCGCGAGTTCATCGACCGCGCCGCGGACATCGTCATCGCCCACGGCGGGTCCATATCCGGAGAGCACGGAGACGGCAAAGCGCGCTCGGCCCTCCTGCCAAAGATGTTTGGTCCCGAGCTGATGCAGGCCTTCCTTGAATTCAAGGCGTTATGGGACCCGGACAACCGCATGAATCCCGGCCATGTGGTCGATCCCGTCGCCGTCTACGATCCCGTGGAAAAATTACGTCTCGGTGACGGTTACAAATCTCACCGTCAAGAGACATTCTTCCAGTTTCCCGACGATCAGGGTTCGCTCTCCGAAGCCACGCTGCGCTGCGTCGGCGTCGGAGCCTGTCGCAAACAGGGACCCGGAACCATGTGCCCCAGCTACATGGCCACGCAGGAAGAGAAGCACTCCACGCGGGGCCGCGCCCATCTTCTCTGGGAGATGCTCGAAGGCGACATCCTCCCTCAGGACTGGCAGAGCGAGGCCGTTCACGAAGCGCTCGACCTGTGCCTCTCCTGCAAAGCCTGCAAAACCGAGTGCCCCGTCAACGTCGACATCGCTGCGTACAAGGCTGAATTCCTCGCCCACTACTATCGGGGCCATCGCCGTGCCCTTCGCCACTACGCTTTCGGATTCATGGACAAGTGGGCGCATCTCGCGTCGCTCATCCCCGGAATCACTCCGCTTCTCGCCAATCTTCCGCTTGACGTGCCCGGCCTGAGTCACGCCGCCAGGGCGCTCCTTGGCATCGCGCCACAGCGCGCGCTGCCCCGCTTCGCCCCGCGCAGTTTCCAAAGTAGCCAAAGGCAGCAATCGTCTAGTCCTGACCGGCCCGCCGTCCTCCTCTGGCCTGACACCTGGAACAACTATTTCCATCCCCAAACCCTCGCGGCCGGCCACGAAGTCCTCGCGGACGCCGGCTTCCGGGTTCAGATCCCTCGAGGACATATCTGCTGCGGCCGCCCCCTGTACGATTTCGGATTTCTCACCGAAGCCCGCGCCTATCTCGAACGCATCATGGATCGTCTCGCCCCCGAGATCGACGCTGGCTTTCCCATCGTTTTCCTCGAACCCTCCTGCGCCAGCGTTTTTCGCGACGAACTCCGCAATTTTTTTCCGGACCATCCCCGAGCCCAGCACTTGCGCGAGCAGTCCTTCCTCCTCAGCGATTTTCTCCTTCGCCACGCGCCAAATTATCAGCCGCCCTCGCTCGCCGGCAGCTCCATCATCCTGCACGGCCACTGCCACCAGAAATCGCTGACGAAGATGAAGTCCGAGGTCGAGCTTCTCGAGCGTACGGGTGCCCAGGTCACCGTCCTCGACTCCGGATGCTGCGGCATGGCCGGACCCTTTGGCTTCGAAAAAGAAAAGTTTGCAATCTCCCAGGTTCTGGCCGAGCGCGTCCTCCTTCCCGCCATCCGAGCCGCTGCGCCCAGCGACATCCTCATCTCCGACGGCTTCAGTTGCCGAGAGCAAATCTCCCAGAATTCACTGCACCGCGCCCTGCACCTCGCCCAGATTCTGCGGGGCGATTCATCAAACTGAAACATTCCAAAACTTTTGTCACCGCGCAATTTTTTCCTTTCTGACCAGGAGAAGGCGTTAAGTGGGTGTTTTTTACACGACAATTTCTTGGCAGGCAAGCCCCGAACTTCAAGAAAATCTCATATTTAAAACGATTTAGGAAGACACGGGCAGCCCCAAGGGTTTTGGCAAGCCGCATGCTACATAAAGGCCATACAGGATGCTGCGCAGCCTTCCAAAGTGTGTTCTTCAGACCATGCCAAGGAATGCAAATGACTAAAAAGATTATTATGAATAGAATCATCACACCCTCGGCGATTTCTGCGCTGCTTGTAGCAGCGAGCCTTGGGTATACGGCAGTTGCGCAAACCAGCCCGTCTAGCCCCGCCCAGGTGCAAACCGGAGCCTCTGCCAACGGCCAGTCCGCTCCTTCGAGCACAGCCCCGGCCCCAAAACCCAACCCGAACGACAACAGTTCATATGCAACGGGTCAGCCCCTTCCGGTCAAGTCGAACGAAGGCTTCTGGGGCCACATGAACCCGTTCGCCCGCAAGAAGTGGGTCAATCGCCAGCTCGATCCCGTCAAGGATCGCCTCAACGAGCTCGACCAGCTTCAAGCCAAGAATGCCAACGACATTAAGGATGTAGATGCCCGCGCTCAGGCTGGCATCCATCAGGCTCAGTCCACCGCGGACCAGGCCAGCCAGACCGCCACCACCGCAAACAATACGGCAACCCAGGCGCAGGTGACGGCGCAGCAAGCCAGTACGCAGACCACTCAGCTCAATACCACCGTTTCCAACCTGGACCAGTATCAGAAAGTAAATGACATCGAGATACGCTTCCGGCCGGGGCAAACGGTGTTAAATGACCGCGCCAAGATCGCACTTGATCAGGTCGCGGCCCAGATGCGCGGCCGCAAGGGCTACATCGTTGAGATCGAGGGTTACTCCCGCGTTCGCGGTCAGGCCGGCATTCAGAACTCAGCGCACATGGCCGATGCCGTCGTCCGGTATCTCGCCGAAGCCCAGATTCCCGTCTATCGCATTCATCAGGTCGCGATGGGCAACGCCAAAATTGACGATTCTGACACCGCAACGCACGGCAGTGTAGTGCGCGTCAGTTTGATGCAAAACAGTTTAGCGGCCTTGAACTCGTCGTCTTCGGGCGCCGGTTCGCCGATTGGTGCGACGCAGCAGTCTTCCGCGCAGCCCTCCCCTCAGGGTGCTGTGTCGCAACCATCGGTTCCACAAAAACAATAAAAGTTCTTCGACAGAAGGCTTTTAAAAACATAGAAGGCTCGCAACCAAGCTCTCACACAACGAGAGAACCAAGGCAGATTGGCCCCTCACCCGAGGGGCCGCTTTTTTTTGTGCTGTCCGCTTAGGCAGGACCGGCTCCGCCGCCGTACTTTTCTCTGCAATCGTTCTGAGCCGAAGGGGCGCAATTGCCTGGACGGCAAATCGTCGATGGAAGCGAAGTCTTTACTCCGCCCGCAATGCTTCCATGGGATCCAGCCTTGAAGCCCCCCACGCCGGTACCGCGCACGCAATCACCGACACCGCCAACGTAATCAGCGTGACACCGGCAAAGACGCTCCAGTCCAGTGGCTTCACGCCATACAGCATGTCGCGAATAAGCCTCACCGCAAAGCCTCCGCCCACCAGGCCTAGCCCCAGCCCAACCCACGCCGGAGCCAGCCCGTTCACCAGCATCATGCGAAGGACCGTGCTCCTTTGCGCGCCCAGCGCGATTCGTATCCCGATCTCGCTTTTCCGCTGTGTAGTCAGATACGAAAGCACTCCATACAGTCCGACCGCCGCCAGCGCCAGCGCAATCACGGCGAAGACAAGAATCAGCGTCGAATCGAAGCTCGCATCCACAATGGATTTACCGATTACCTGCTGCATGGTCATCACGTCGGAAACCGGCAGGTCGCGATCCAGCCCGCCGATCGCCTTCTGGATCGGCAGAGCAACGCTTTCGACATTCTGCGTCGACCGCACCAGGATAGTCACGCCTGAATTCACGCCCCCCCAAAGGGGCCAGTACATCATCGGCCTCATCTCATCTGAAACGGAATAGCGCGTATCGCCGACGACACCAACAATCTCAAATGCTGGCTGAGGACTCCCGCTCGTATCCATCCGGAGATGCTTGCCGATCGGATTTTCACCGTCCGAAAAAAAACGCTTCACTGCCGCCTGGTTGAGGATCAGAACGTATGCGTGGTCCAGCCGCTCGCTGTCTGTGAAGGTGCGGCCGCGCAAAACTGGAATCTGCATGGCCGCGAAATAGCCAGGATCGGCTGCGCGCTCCATCGCATCCAGCGATTTGCCTTGCGGCAGCGGCGGATGCTCGACCACCGCGACCAGATTATCGCCTCCCCATCCCTGTCCCGGAGCCACCGTCACCAGCCCTGCGGCCTCGACGCCCGGCAGTGCCCGCACGCGGGCGATCAGTTGCTCGAAGAACGCCGCCTTCTGCACCGGCTGCTTGTAGCGCGCTTCTGGCAGGCGAAGCTGCATCGTGAGCACATCATCCACGGCGCAGCCCATATCGGTGGAGAGCAGGCTTCGATAGCTCTTCAACAGCAATCCTGCGGTGATCAGCAACACCACCGTCAGCCCAACTTCGGCCGCGAGCAAACCTTTTCGAAGTCGTGTCGGGCTATGTCCGCCGCAGTGCGATCGCGACGATTCCTGAAGATTCTCAAGCATGCGCGCGCCGCCATTGAATGCGGGAATCATCCCCGCCAGCACGCCGCTCGCCAGCGTGATCCCTGTCACAAACAGCACTACCAACCCGTCAATGTGGATCGTTTCCGCGCGGGCAAGATCATTGCGAGCGACCCTTAGCCACGCGATCCCCGCATAAGCCAGCGCCAGCCCGGCCACTCCACCCGCAGCGGACAGCACCAGGCTCTCGGTAATCTGCTCGCGAATCAGCCGCCAGCGGTTACCTCCAAGTGCCGCACGAATCGCCGTCTCCTTCCGCCGCGCGGCCGACCGCGCCACCAGCAGGTTGGCCACATTCAGGCACGCGATGAGCAACACGCATCCTGTTGCCGCAAGCAGCGTATAGAGCGGAGTCTTGTAGTCCACGACCAGGTTGTCCAGCAGCAGCCTCCCGTTCACGCCCTCTTTCACTGCCGCGCCCGGATTCTCCCGCTTGATCTGCTTTTGCACCGCGTCCAGCTCGCCCAGAGCCTGCGCCATGGTCGCGCCAGACTTCAGCCTCGCCACCACGTCAAACTGGTGGTTCTCCAGGGATTCGGTCACCCTCGGAGGTATCTCGTGATAGACCGGCGCCCACAGCTGGGTCTGGGCTTCGGGATAGGCAAACCAGGCCGGCATCACGCCAATCACCGTGTACGGCTTCGCATCGAGAAAAACCTCCTTGCCAACGATTGACGAATCGCCTCCGAAGCGGCGTTTCCAGAATCCCCATGACAACATCACCGTGCCGTTGGCTCCCTGGCGATCGTCGCCCGCCGTGAAGTCGCGGCCCAGCGCGGGCTGCACGCCCAGTGTCGAAAACATATTCCATGAAACCAGTCCCGCAGGCACTCTTTCCGGCAGCTGGCCGCCCTCCGCCGACACGTTGTAGGAAGTCCACTGATGGCTCAGCGCCATCTGCTCGAAGCTCTTCGAAGCCTTGCGCCACTCGGCAAAACTTCCGGCTGCGTTGCCTCCGCGAGTGTCTTCACATACGCGACCCTTCCAGCTTTCACACGGAGCCACCAGGCGGTCGGGGTCCTTGTACGGCAGCGGCTTCAGCAGCACGGAACGCACCACTGTAAACAACGCTGTATTCGCGCCAATCCCCAGCGCCATCACCAGCACTGCCATCCCCGTAAATCCTGGCGTCCTGCCCAGAGTCCGCACCGCATACCGCAGATCGCGCCCGATATTCTCCAAGGCTGCCCAGGTATTCTGCTGCCAGAGATCTTCACGCACTCTTCGCGGCGAGCCAAATTTGAGATACGCCTGCCGCCGTGCCTCTTCTTCGCTCATCCCGCGCGCGACATTCTCCTCGAACTCCTGCGCAAGATGCAGCTCGATTTCCTGCACTACCTCCGCGTCCCTGCGTTTCCGCCTGAACCATCCACGCCAGTTCATCACAGTCCTCTACTCCGTCCGCAGCGCCTTCATCGGATCCACACTGACCGCCCGCCTTGCCGGAATCACGCACCCGGCCATCGCAACGACTAATAGCAGCGCCACAATGCCCGCGAAGGTCAGCGGATCGTCCGGCCCGACGGCGAACAGCAGATTGGCCAGCAACCGCGTTGCGAAGATTGCCGCGACCACCCCCACAGCTAGACCCGCAAGCACCGGAGCCATTCCTCTTGCCAGCACGTTCCCCAGGATCTTTTCCTTGGTCGCGCCGAGCGCGATACGAATCCCGATCTCCTTCGACCTGCGCGCGACCGAGAGCGCCAGCGTGCCGCTGACCCCGACAATCGTGATAAACAGCGCCACCATCGCGAACAATCCCAGCAGAATCGCCGTCACCTTCGGCGTGCCCAGCTGCGCGCTACGCAACTCGTCCAGCGTTCGAATCTGCGTCACCGGTTGCTGCGGATCAACATCGTGAATGATGCTCGTCACCTGGTTCGCCATACGCATCGGATCGGAGCGTGTGCGCACCAGCAAATGCGCGCTCGTCAGATCCACCTGATACAGCGGGAAATAGATGGAATCGGCCGCCTCCTTCTCCAAACCGTATTGCCGGACATTGCTTACCACTCCCACCACCGTCGTCCAGGTTTTGCCTTTATCCACCGAGATGCGATGCCCCACCGCGCTCTGCGTCGGCCAGTAGTGCTTCGCCATCCGCTCATTCACGACCGCCACGGCCGGGGCCTGCGCTGTATCGCTGTCGAAAAAGCTTCGTCCTGAAAGCACCGGCACGCCCAGCACGCGAAAATAATCCGGACTCGCCACTTCATAGTCCACCTGCGGGGTCGGCTCGCCCGGATGCACCGGCTGCCCCTCGACGATCACGCCGCCGCTCATCGGACCCATATCGCTGTTCAAGGGAACGCTCATACTCACCGCGGCGGCCTCAGCTCCCGGTAGCGCCCCCGCCCGTTCCAGCACCTGGTGGAAGAAGTTTCGCTTGTCCTCATCCTTCTTGTACTTTGTCCAGTTCAGGCTGGTCTGCATCGAGAGCACGTTCGACGCCTTGAACCCCGGATCCACCGACAGCAGGTTATACAGGCTCCGCAGCATCAACCCTGCGCACATCAGCAGCACAAACGAGAACATCACCTGCGCGGCAACCAACGCATTGCGGACTTTCGTTCCGCCTTCGCTTCCGGCGCTTCTCTCACCCGCGTCTGCAAGACTCGTGATCCGAACCCGGCTCGCGACATATCCCGGCAGAGTCCCAAACAACAGGCCGGCCAGCAGCGAAATTCCAAACCCGAAGAGCAGCACCCAGCCATCCAGTCGAATCTCTCCCGAAAGCGGCGTCATGCGCGCCGCGTACGCAATCAGCACCTTCGATCCAGCGGCGGCAATGCCCACGCCCAGCACACCGCCAGCCAGCGCAACCATCATGCTCTCCGTCAATAACTGGCGAAAGACATTCCACTGGCTAGCCCCGGTTGCCATGCGTATGGCCATCTCCCGCGAACGCCGCATCTGGCGCGAGAGCGCGAGGTTCGCAAGGTTCGCGCACGCCAGCAGCAGCACCAGCCCCGCCGCGCCCAGCAGCGTCAGAAACGTTGGCCGTGCCGCATGGGTCAGCTCCTGTTCGACCGGAGTCACCAGCGCCGCAGTGCCTGCGCTTGCCGGATACGACTTCGGATACGCGATCGCCAGCCGGTTCTGAATGGCCGCGAGGTCGGCGCGCGCCTGCGCCGCCGTTACCCCGGGCTTCAGCCGCGCAAATCCAGTCATCATGCGCATATCGCGGTCGGCGATCATCTTCTCGCTCGAACGAGACGGGCACGACGTCGTCGGCATATACACGTCATTCGCCTCCGGATATTCCGGCAGTGGTGGCAGCACACCAACCACCGTGTGCACGCGGTCATTCATCTCAAAGGCCCGCCCCACGATCTTCCGGTCGCCGCCGAATTCCTTCATCCAGTACGCATAGGTCAGCACAAGCACCGGAGGCGCATTCAGGCTCTCATCGGCCGGCGTAATCAGCCGGCCCAGCACCGGCTTCACACCCAGAACATCGAAGTAATTCGCCGAGACAACCCCCGTCGCCACGCGCTCCGGATTCTTCGTCCCCAGCAGCGTGAAAGTCATCGAGTGATATTCCGCCAGATCGGAGAAGACGTGGTTCTGCTCGCGGTAATCCCGTATCTCCTGCACCGAAAATCCAATCGGGTCCGGACTCAGCCGCGCCGCCACCTGGTCCAGATGCAAAATCTGCCTCGACTCCGCATACGGCAGCGGCCGCAGCAGCACGCCGTTGATCACCGTGAAGATCGCCGTATTCGCGCCGATGCCCAGACCCAGCGTCAACACCGCAACCAGCGCATAGCCGGGATTACGAAGCAGCGTTCGCCACGCATAGCGCCCGTCGCGCAAAAGATTTTCTAGAGGAGCAATGCTGTTCATCTTCCAGATCTCCTCGCGCACCCGCGCCGGATTTCCAAATTTCAGATACGCCTGCCGCCGCGCTACTTCCCGCGACATACCCCGCGCCAGGTTATCGTCGATTTCGTTCTGGATGTGCGCCTCAAATTCCTGCACGCGTTCAGCATCCCAATGCCGCCGCCGAAAATATCTACGCAAACTCATTCTGGACCTCACTCATATCTGTCGCTGCGCCGAAGGAGCGTACCGCTGGGGCGCAGTCCCTATTGCCCGGACAGCATGTCTTCGCCCATCACCAACCCGATCGCTCGCGCCATTTGCCGCCAACGGCTTGTTTCCGCAACCAGTTGTTTCCTGCCCGCTGCCGTCAGGCGGTAAAACTTCGCTTTGCGATTGTTCTCGCTCGCGCCCCAGTACGACGAAACCCAGCCGCGATCCTCCAGCCGGTGCAGGGCCGGGTACAGCGATCCCTGCTCGACTTCGAGCACATCCTCCGATGTCCGCTCGATGACCTTCGCAATCGTGTGCCCGTGTGCGTCGCCCGTCACCAGCGTCCGCAACACCAGCATGTCCAGCGTTCCCTGCAGCATTTCGCCACTCTTATCAACTTGTTTGCCGCGCGCCATTTCCTGAACCATCCCTCCACTCGACCTTCTATGGGAACAAGCCTACACCACTCGATCGTCTATGGGAAGAGTGAGGCAAAGATTTCTTCACGCCATCCCTCCCACCTTCCGATACCATCTATGTAAAGGTGAATCCTTCCCCCACAGTCACGGAGCCGCGACGCTCGGGTACCCGCGCTCTCACCGTTCTGGTCGCTGTGGTCCTTGGGCTGCTCATCGGCGCAGGAGCCCTCGCCATCTTCCTCCATGAAGCCGCCTACGGCATCTGGGACAGGTTCGCCACCAAAGTCTCGGGCCGCGCCCTCGAGATCAATGTTTCTCAGCCCACGGTGGTCGACAAGATCCAGCGCCTCGAGCGCCTTGAAACCGTCACCTACACCATGGACAAAGTCGTCGAAGGCAATCGCACCAGCGACATCCTGCCCGACTTCCTTGTGGGCGACAAACTTCTCCTCGCCGTCCACGGGACGGCGATTGCAGGCGTCGATCTTGGCCAGTTGAAATCCTCCGATGTCACGGTAACCGGCAAGTCGGTCACGGTTCACCTGCCGCCGGCGCAGATTTTCGTTTCCGCGTTGGATAGCAGCAAGACCCGCGTCTACTCTCGTAGCACCGGTCTTTTTGTAGCCGCCGACCCCAACCTTGAATCGGAGGTTCGCGCCAAAGCCGAGAAGGATCTCTACGACTCCGCCCAGACCGCCGGCATCCTCGACACGGCCCGAAAGAACGCCGCCGCCACGCTCACTAAATTGCTCCTCACCTTCGGCTTCGAACAGGTCCAGGTTGACTAGGCCGATTCTCAGGCCGCGCCCTGTATCCTATTCATCAAGCCCTTCATGCGAGGCCGGAGTAACGACCGATCATGATGAAGGCGAATGGGAGTAGAACTGAAGCTCTTGAATCGTTAGCGAAAAACGCTTCTGGCCCAGACTGACTTTGGTCTGTTTCGCGCCTGTTTGCGTCGAACTATTGGGTAATTGATCGATCGTCCTGAGACCCACCGTTCCTGCCGATGCGGCCAATGATGTTCGCATTCATGGAACTGACAATGACAAGCGAATCGCGGCGCCAAAGGAGACGATGAAGAAATCACAAGTCCTGCAAGCCTGGGGAAAAATCCTCACAGGGCAATTTCCATCCCTTTCAATTGAGATCACAAAAGAGTGCCCGCTGCGCTGCCCCGGCTGCTACGCCTTTGATGCTGCGCACCTGGGCGGCGAAACCCAGTTGCGGCAACTCTCCGACTACCGCGGCGACGAGTTGGTGCAGAGAATTCTCGCGTTGGTTGACGAGTATAAACCCCTGCATTTGTCACTCGTCGGCGGAGACCCGCTGGTTCGATACCGGGAGTTGGAGATTCTGGTGCCGCAGCTCGAAGCGCGCGGTATCCACACCCAGATCGTGACCAGTGCTTTCCGAGTCATCCCGCCGGAATGGGCAAAGTTCAAGCGAGTGTATGTTGTGGTCTCCATCGACGGCCTGCAGCCGGAGCACGATGAGCGGCGTAAGCCGGCGACCTACGAACGCATCCTGAAGAGCATTTCCGAGGCGCGCGTAACCATCCACAGCACCATTACCAGCACCTTCGCATCGCGGCCTGGCTACCTTGAAGAGTTTGTGCGCTTCTGGAGTGGTCGCCCCGAAATCGCCAGAATCTGGTTCAGCCTCTTTACTCCGCAGCGCGGCGCAACCGATCCCGAGATACTGACCACGTCACAGCGAATTTCCGTAATGGAAGAACTGCTGTGCCTGCGACGGCTCTACCCGATTCTGGAGATGCCCGAAGAGCTGATTCGCGAAATTGCGACTCCTCCAAAAAGTCCCGAGGAGTGCATCTTCGCGCAGACCACGCAGACGTTATCGGCGGATTTGAAGACAAAGATCACGCCCTGCCAGTTCGGAGGAGATCCCGACTGCGAACAGTGCGGCTGCATCGCCTCCATGGGTCTCGCCGCAGTGGGACGCCATCCCGTAGCCGGATCGCTCACGGCCGGCAGGATTTTCATGGCCTCCGCCAAAGTAGGGAAGGGCTGGAAGAGGGCGCAACAGATTCTTGCGTTTCGCAAGCCCTCCAGTCTGGGCGAGGCGGAGCCATTTACCATTCTGCCCTCGTGATCGGGCATGGCCGCCTTCGATCGTTCATTCCGGTGTGATTGAATACTTCTTGTGAGTGAAGCATTCGATATCGGCCCCGTCCACGTCGGCGCCGGCAAGCTCTTTCTCATCGCCGGACCCTGCGTTATCGAGAGCGAAGAGCACGTCCGCAAGATGGCCGACTCCATCCAGCGCATTACCTCTGACCTTGGCGTGCCGTATATCTTCAAAGCCTCCTACGACAAGGCCAACCGCACCTCCGTAAAGAGCTTCCGCGGTCCCGGCCTGACCGAAGGTGTTGCTATCCTGCGCCGCCTCGGCGAATCCACAGGCCTGCCGGTGCTCACCGACGTGCACGAGCCCGCACACTGCGCCATAGCCGCCGATGGTGTCGACGTGCTCCAGATCCCGGCCTTCCTCTGCCGCCAGACTGATCTCCTCGTCGCCGCGGCCAAAACCGGCCGCGCAATCAACGTCAAGAAGGGCCAGTTCGTCGCCCCCTGGGACATGAACCACACCGTCGAAAAGGTGACCTCTACCGGAAATACCCGTGTCTTCCTTACCGAGCGCGGGACCACCTTCGGCTACAACAACCTCGTCGTCGACATGCGCTCCCTGGCCATCATGCGCCGCCTCGCGCCCGTCGTCTTCGACGGAACCCACTCGGTCCAGACACCCTCCGCCGCCAACGGAGTCTCCGGAGGCCAGCCCGAATTCATCCCCCTGCTCGCCCGCGCCGCTGTCGCCGCAGGGGTCGACGGAGTCTTCCTGGAAGTCCACGATAACCCCGCCGAAGCCAAGTCCGACGGTGCCAACGCGCTGAATTTGAAGGATGTGAAGGGTGTTCTTGAGACGCTTTTGGCCGTCCAGGCCGCCTTGATTTAACGAGCGAGTCTGCCAACTCTGTGCCATAAATATGGTAGGCTAACAACATGCGCACCACCGTCGACATTCCCGATCCGCTCTACCGTGAACTCAAGAGCAAAGCCGCGATGGAAGGCCGCAGCGTCAAGGAGTTGATCCTCCGCGGCGTGGAAGGCGAACTTCGTCCGCCGTCGAAGTCGAAAGAGAGAACGTCCAGGCAAAAAATACGCCTTCCCATCTTGAAATCGAAAGAGCCCGGAACACTCAACCTCGACAATGAGCGAATATTTGACCTCATCGGTTTTCCCTGACATCAACGTCTGGATCGCGCTCTCGTCAACGCGTCACGCTCATCATCTCAAGGCTGTGGATTGGCTTCGCGGCCAGGACGAAATCGATCTCGCGTTTTGTCGCTACACGCAGCTCGGATTTCTGCGCCTTTTAACCACCGAAGCCGTCATGGGCAACGACACGCTTACCCAGGCTCAGGCGTGGGACGAATACGACCAATGGCTGAAGACCGGTTTAGTAGTTCTGCTTGAGGAGCCACTTCGCCTCGAAGAAACCCTCCGGTCTTTCGCTCGGCCGTCGCGTTCTTCACCGAAAGAATGGGCAGACTCTTACCTGGCGGCGTTTTCGGTTGCGTCTGGAATCCGTCTTATGACTTTTGACCAGGGGTTAAAGTCGCGCCTCAAAGATGCAATTTTGCTTCGCCCCTAAGCCCGCGCCACTTCCACACTCACCGCAGACTCCGGCAATGCCTTCATCCGGTTCCCGTAGCTCGCCTTCACGAACGCGCTGAATAGCGGATGCGGCTCAAGCGGCTTTGACTTGAACTCTGGATGGAACTGGCATCCCAGAAAGAAGGGATGATCCCCCAGTTCCACAATCTCCACATACGTCGCATCGGGAGTCGTTCCCGTAATCCGCAGCCCCGCGCCCGTCAGCAGCGCCTCGTACTCGCGGTTGAATTCGTAACGATGACGGTGACGTTCGCTGATTTCCGTTTTTTCATATGCCGTGTACGCCATCGAATCAGGTTCGAGCATGCAGGCCCACGCGCCCAGCCGCATCGTGCCGCCCATTTCTTCCACGCCCGTCAGCTCTCTCAGCTTGTAGATCACGCGATGCGCTGTCGCCGGATCGAACTCGCTCGAATTCGCCCCGTTCAGGCGACACACATTGCGCGCAAACTCGATGCACGCCGTCTGCATGCCCAGGCAAATGCCAAAGTAGGGAACCTTGTTCTCGCGCGCATACCGGATCGCATTCAGCATGCCCTCAATCCCGCGCTTGCCGAATCCCCCCGGCACCAGGATGCCATCAAACCCCGCCAGTTGCGTCTCGAAGTTCTCGACCTCCAGACCCTCGGCCTCGATCCACGTCACGCGCAATTTCAGATTGTGCGCCAGCGCTCCGTGCACCAGGGCCTCCTTGAGCGACTTGTAGCTGTCCTCGTACTCAACATACTTGCCCACAATGCCGATCGAAACTTCGTCCTGCGGGTTGTACGAACGCCGCACGATCTCTTCCCAGCGGCTTAGGTCAGCCGGTGGAGTATCCATGCGCAGATACCGCAGCGCCAGCGAATCTACACCCTCCCGCGCAAACGTCAGCGGAACCTCATAGATCGACTCCACATCCTTCGCCGTGATCACTGCCTGTTCTTCCAGGTTGCAGAACAGCGCAATCTTGCTCTTGATCTCGCGCGAAAGAAACCGGTCCGTCCGGCACAACAGAATGTCCGGCTGAATCCCGATTGACAGCATCTCTTTCACCGAATGCTGCGTTGGCTTGGTCTTCAACTCCTGCGCTGCGCTGATCCACGGAACCAGCGTCACATGCACAAATACGGTGTTGTCGCGCCCCAGCTCCTGACGCATCTGCCGGATCGCCTCCAGAAACGGCAGCGACTCGATATCTCCCACCGTCCCGCCGATTTCGACAATCGTCACATCGCTCGTGCCCGCGACCTTGCGCATCGCGTTCTTGATCTCGTTCGTCACATGCGGAATCACCTGGACCGTCTTGCCAAGGTAATCGCCGCGCCGCTCCTTGGTGATGATCTGCTCGTAGATACGCCCTGTCGTCAGGTTGTTGTCGCGGGTCAGATGCGCATGCGTGAACCGCTCGTAGTGCCCCAGGTCGAGATCCGTCTCCGCGCCGTCGTCGGTCACAAAGACCTCGCCGTGTTGGAACGGCGACATCGTCCCCGGATCGACATTCAGATACGGGTCGAACTTCATCAGGTTGACCTTCAACCCCCGGCTCTCGAGCAGACAGCCGATCGAAGCCGCGGCCAGCCCCTTACCCAGACTGGACACAACTCCGCCCGTCACAAAAATGTATTTGGAGGACATTTCGGCGTCACTTTCTTTAATTGTTTTGGATTGACGTACCTGGCGGGCACGATCAATTATAGCCGGGAGTTACCCCGAAAGAAAGATAAGAATTAGCGACGCAGTGACCGCGTTCAGCCACAATAGAATCCTTGCTGTGGCTGGAGACTCGAAGTCTGACTGGAACGAACACCTGTGACCGAATGGAACGCCCCTGAATATGCCCGCCTATCGGCCCTGCAGGCCGCCATGGCCCAAGAGGTCCTCGCCCTGCTCGAGCTCAACGGCACGGAGCGCATTCTGGATATCGGCTGCGGCAACGGCAAGGTTACTGCCGAGATCGCGGCGCGCGTTCCCAACGGCACAGTCCTGGGCGTGGATGCCTCAGCCGCCATGGTCGCCTTCGCGGCGGCTCACAATAACTCCGCGCCCAACCTGCAATTTGCAGTCGCCGACGCCCGGCATCTGACCTTTGAGCAGGAGTTCGATCTCGTCGTCTCCTTCAACGCCCTGCACTGGATCTCCGAGCAGGCCGAGCCGCTTCAATCCATACGCAGCGCTCTCAAGCCCGACGGTCTCGCGCAGCTGCGCCTGGTGCCGAAGGGCGAGCGAAAGAGCCTCGAAAACGTCATCGGAGAGACCTGTCTCTCACAGCGCTGGAGTGACTACTTCACGACCTTCCACGATCCCTACCTCCACCTCACACCCGAGCAATAGGGAGTGTTGGCCGAGCAGTGCGGTCTTCACGTCAGCCGAACACATACCGAAGCGAAGGCCTGGGATTTTCAATCGCGTTCGGCCTTCCTCGCCTTCGGCTCCGTCACCTTTGTCGAGTGGACGCAGCATCTGCCGGAAGCCTTACGCCTTGTCTTCATCACCGATGTTCTTGATCGCTATCGGCATGTGGCCGCCGACGCGCCGGGAGAGGAAAATCTCTTCCGCTTCTATCAGATGGACATTACCCTCTCGTCCAGATAGCACCTCAACGTTACTTCGATGGCGGAGAAGGAATCAGGCTCTCTCGGCTCGGGGTCGCCGTAATCTCAAGGCGCGTATTCTTCGCAAAGACAACGTCTTTCCCCTTTGCGATCCAGCGGTCGTAAAAGGCCAGTGCGGCGCCGTAAAAACCTATGCCCGCGGCGAGGTTTCTCGATCCCGCCGCGATGCCCACGACGCGGCCCACCAGCCCGAGCCCATTCGATCCCGCCGCTGCTGACCCGGCCTGACTGGCGTCATCATCCAGCGCATAATTGGCGAGGAGTGCCAGCACCAGCGGTACGATCACTCGATTCCGTGGCTTCGGCTTTACGCCGCCCTCTGCATCCATCTCCAGATCGGCAGACGCAGCGCTATCCGCCCCCGCGAGTATCCCCTCGATGTGTTGCTCGGGACCCTCCGGAAGCCGCATCTCGCGAAAATTGAAGCGTAATTTCCCTTTGCGCCCAAAAGATCGGCCCGGCTTCGATTGCGTCACTGTTCCCAGTAACAACGTGCCTTGCGGAATCGCAACGCTTCGGTCGACATTCAACACCGGTTCCGCCACCCAGGCTTCCACAACGTCGCCTTGCTTCGCCTCAGCAGAACTTACCGCCTGGCGAAGATAAGAGTTCAGGTGCCAAACCTTACGGGGAGCGGGAGAAATGGGAGCAGGGGCCGAAGCGACCGTATTCGCGCTTGCGGTGCTTGTTGTACTGTCAGGCGTAGGACGCGTCTTCAATTGTGCCGTCGGTGTCTCTGGCGCCGTCTGTGTTTTCACTGGGCTGGCACTTTTGACGGTTGCAATATCTTTGGCGACGGCCAGCGGCTGCGTTAGCTCCACCGTCCACAGTGTGCCTTTCTCAATGCGTTCCGGATGATACGGCAGTTGCCCATAAAGAAACTGAAGGGCACGGTCGCCTTTGTCTGGCGCTGTAAAGACGGTCGCCTGATCCTTGGCCATCTGTTTTACCTGGTCCATTTGTTGCTTGACGAAGCCGCCCCTCGTTGTCTTCGCTGGAGCCGTCAGGCGAAGCATCGGCGCACCGTCAGTTGCGTCGCCGCTCGACAGCGGTAGCACGCCGCCATCGGCAAGCACAAGCTCGTCGAAGTGAACCACGGGGATATGAAAGGGAGTGAAGTCGCCGTGCAACCGCGCGTGGACTCGGCGCGACCCGTCTGCAGTAAGTTTAACTACTCGCCCGCGAAGCTGCGCGCCCGCTGGAATGGCTATCCGATTGTCTTCATAGATGGAATACAGCAGCCGAGCCTCGATCGGTATGCCGACTTTCATCGGGCAATGTCGATCAATCTCTACCGCGAAGGGCGTCCCCGTCGGAATCGCCTCCTGGCCGCTCTGCGACTGCAGGGGCAAAGGAGCAAAGAGGCACAATAAAGGAGTCAGGTTCGCAAATATCTTCCATCGGATTGCTGATCGTTTGTTCAAGAGGCATCCGCCACTCGCAATGATTAGACGCAGCTGAACCCAAATTCTTATTCCACCTTGTAGCTCCCCTTACCCCAGTGGAACGAAAGGGTCGG
>JABCZC010000091.1 GCA_013289875.1 Acidobacteriota bacterium
CAATGACGAGCAATAAGGGCCGCACTTTCAATGTGGCTGGCCTTAAACCCTTTGTTTTCTATTAAGTAGCTGTAAGTTCAATGTTGTCTGTTAGGTACGAACAGACGTCCTGTTTAACCACCTTAGAATGAATCAGTTGCGAAATCGAGGGATGGGTGGGGGGGAGGGGGTAGCCTCCTGATTCTTGGGCCTTGACTATTGAATCTCTGTGTTTGTATGGTTGACGAACTATAAATACGCGGTCCTGTTGGGCAACCATTTCTCATCGGGCTTGCATCTACTTTCTCAACTGTAGTAAGGCGACATTAATACGGCAACTGAATTAATCGACATAAATGACCGCTGAAATTCTCCTCGTTGACGACAGCCCCCTTCAGGCTGCCACCCGTAAAGCTATCCTTTCCTTACCCGGAAGAATCGTCGCTGTAGCCGAAAGCGCGCGTCGGGCCCTCGAGATTCTTGAAGACGGTGAACTCTTAAACTCGATCGGGCTGGTCATCACTGACCACTGGATGCCGGACATCAACGGCCCTGAATTTGTTAATCTGCTTCGCCGTCGACTGCCCGCGATCCCCGTACTCGTTCTTAGCGGTTTGCCGGATGTAGAAGCGGAATATACCGGCCTAGACGTTATCGTCCGCGTAAAGCCCATCGCTCCTGATCATTTGTTGGCCCTCGTCGACTCTCTCCTTGAAGAGCCGATGAGCCGTACCGCTTGATCCCCCCGTAGATTTCTCCGGTCTCAACCGCCCTCAGTCATTGCTGCGTGCCCGCGCGTTCTGCGACAATAGGGAGTTCATCCATGCCTACATTTGGCAGCTTCGCACTCCTGTTGGCCCTCGCCCTTAGCGGATACACCCTGCTCGCCGGCGCTGTGGCCCTTTACCAGATTGCGATGAGAGCGCGCGCCCGCGTCGCCCCTGAGCGTCTGGCAGAGACTGCCCGTCGCGCCGGCATCGGCAGCTTCATAGCCACGACAGCAGCGGCGTTCGCACTGGTCTGGGCAGCCTTTAACAACGACTTTTCCGTCGCCTACATCCTGCACCATACCAACCGCGCCCTGCCCGGCCCATACAAGTTCGCCGCACTCTGGTCCGGACAGGAAGGCTCGCTCCTTCTATGGGCCTGGCTGCTGTCGGCCTACGGATTCGTCCTGCGCCTGCGCCACAAAGTCGACGTGAAGCTCACCGCCTACGCATCGACGATCCTCGCCGGCGTGCAGGTCTTCTTCCTGCTGCTGCTCAATTTCGCGGCGATGCCTTTCTCTTTGGTCAGCGGACCCGTGCCGCAGGATGGCTTTGGCCTGAATCCGCTTCTGCAATATCCCGAGATGGTCATCCATCCGCCGATGCTTTATCTCGGCTACGTAGGCTTCGCTGTACCCTTCGCGTTTGCCTTAGGGGCTCTCATGATGCGCTATCCCGGCGAGAAGTGGATCCACATCACTCGCCGCTGGACCATGGTCACATGGCTCTTCCTCACCTGCGGCATCTTCCTCGGCGCGCATTGGGCCTACTCCGTCCTGGGATGGGGCGGCTACTGGGGCTGGGACCCGGTAGAGAACGCATCCCTCATGCCGTGGCTCACCGGTACCGCCTTCCTGCACTCCGTCATGATGCAGGAGAAGCGCGGCATGATGAAAAGCTGGAACGTGTGGCTCATCTTCTCGACGTTCATGCTGGCGATTTTTGGGACGCTGCTTACGCGCTCCGGCCTGGTAAGCTCGGTTCACGCCTTCGCCCAGTCGTCCATCGGCACATGGTTTTGGACCTTCCTGATCATCGTGATGTCCGTATGCCTCTTCACGTTTATCCTCCAGCGCGATCATCTCAAGGCTGAAAACAAGCTTGAGTCGCTTGTTTCCCGCGAATCCAGTTTCCTCTTCAACAATCTTGTGCTGCTCGCAGCATGCTTCACCGTGCTGTGGGGAACGCTCTTTCCTGTCCTCTCCGAATATATTCAGGGCAACAAAGTCACAGTCAGCGCGCCGTTCTATAACCGGGTCGCCGTGCCCATCGGTTTGTTTCTTCTGTTCCTCACCGGCATCGGCCCGTTGCTCGCGTGGCGCAGCTCGTCCTTCAAAAGCATACGAAAGAATTTTGTCCTTCCCAGCATTGCAGGTCTGGCGGCCGCAGTCGTTGTCATCGCCTGCGGAGTACATCCGTGGGAGATCTTTACCACGAATGAGCAGGGTTCGTTCTATGCTTTCTTCGCCTTCTCATTGGGAGCGATGGTAGTCACTGCCGTCAGCGCGGAGTTTCTGCGCGGTGCGGGTGTTATCTCACGCCACACCAGTCAGAATCTCTTCGCATCCATGGTCCAGCTCTGCCGTCGCAATACCCGCCGCTATGGTGGATACATCGTTCACTTCGGCGTCGTTGTCATCTTTATCGGAATCGCAGGCTCAGCCTTCAACCAGAGCAGGGAAGAGGAACTCGGCTACAAACAGAGTCTCAATATTGGTCCCTACCGGGTCGAGTGCCAAAGCTACTCGCAGGATTCGAACGCCAATTACGACACGGAATACGCTCTCCTTGATGTCTATCGCGGCAGCAAGAAGATCACCCAGCTTGCACCGGAAAAACGTTTCTATGCCGCGAGCCAGCAGCCCTCGACCATTGTCGCCAACCACTCAACACTCGCCTGGGACCTCTACGTCATTTACGCCGGCAAGAATCCCGATACAGGTCAGCCCATCATCAAGGTCTTCCTCAATCCGCTGATCGCGTGGATCTGGATCGGTGTGGGCATTATCGTCGGCGGTACAGGAGTCGCGCTGTTTCCCAACATGACGGCTGCGCTCGCCGCCGCTCGCAATCGTGTTCCCGCCGCCGCGCAGGCAGCCGCAGCCGTTCCCGCCCGGGGTGGAGACTAATGTCGAAGCTGTTTCGCCTTGGACGCGGTATTGTCATCGTGCTCGTTGCTGTTCTTACCATGGGATCGGCCAACACCGCCGTCCGCTACAACGAGCTGGGGCACAAGATGATGTGCGTATGCGGCTGCAATCAGATCCTCATCGAGTGCAACCATCTTGGCTGTCCAGACTCCGATCGCATGCTGGGCGAGCTGCGCGTCAGCCTTGCCGGCGGATCGAACGACGACGCCATTCTTACGGCATTTCAAGACAAATACGGCCCCACGGTGCTCGCGGCGCCCATGCTCACAAAGTTCAACATCGTCGCCTGGATCGTGCCGCCCGCGGTGCTCTTTCTCGGCATCGCAGCCACAGTGATTCTGGTGCGTCGGTGGCGCCTGCGTGCCGCCGCGATTCCGGCATCACCGCGCGCAACGGAGTTCCCCGCCATGCGCGAAAGAATTCGAAGGGAGACGCAACTATGATCATCATTGCCTGCGGCCTTCTCTTCCTGGGAATTCTCTTCTATGTCTTCTACCCTGAGCGCCACGTTGAGGAGCAGCATCAGAAGACGCGTCTTGAATACCTGCGCGAGCGCAAAGACGTTCTCTATGACAACCTGCGAGACCTCAATTTCGAGTACCGCGCCGGAAAATACGTCCAAGAGGACTATGCCACGCAACAGGCCGATCTCGAAAACGAGACGGCCGAGGTACTGGCCGAGATCGATGTACTCGAAAGCCAACCTCGTTAATTGACAACGTTTCGCGCCCTATAATTCAAGGAAGATCATGAAATTATTCGCACCCTCGCGCCATCGCCGAGTCTTTCTTCTCGCCGTGCTTGTCTTTACGGCCTCCCTTGCTGCTCAGGCGACTTCGATCAGCGGCAATGTCACCAATAAGACCACCAACAAACCGGCAGTAGATGACGACGTGGTTCTCATCGCTCTGGCACAGGGTATGCAGGAAGCCGGGCGCACCAAAACCGATGCCCATGGTCATTTCACCATCGATGTCCCGGATAACGGCATGCACCTGGTGCGCGTCGATCATCAGAAAGCCGCCTACTTTGAGCCCGTTCCTCCCGGAACATCGAGCGTCGACATTGCCGTGTACGACGTAGAGCCGAAAGTTGCCGGAGTTTCGACTGAGGCGAACGTGATGCGCATCGAGGCTGGTCCCCAGGGTCTGCACGTCATTCAAAATTATTTTGTCAAGAACGATTCGAAGCCGCCACGCACGCAATTCAGCAAGCAGGCTTACGAAATTTATCTCCCACCCGACGCCAAAATCGAAGGATCAGCGGCCATGGGTCCCGGCGGCATGCCGGTGGCTTCGTCTCCGGTATCGCTTGGAGACAAGGGCCATTACGCCTTCGTTTTTCCTGTACGCCCCGGCGAAACGCGCTTTCAGCTGAGCTACACCCTTCCGTACAGTGGCAGTTACAAGTTCACACCGCGCATCGCCCTGCCCACTGAAAACATGGCAATCATGCTCCCCAAGAGCATGCAGTTTGACGGCGGCGCGCCTTTCCAAATGAGTGACATTGACGCAACTGCGCAGACATTTCTTGCCAAGAACGTTCAGCCATCACAGCCGCTCGAATTCACTATCTCGGGAACCGGCGTGATGCCCCGCGATTCGGAACAAACCGGTGCCAGCGCGCCCAATGGTCAGGCTGCGCCGGGAACACAGGCCTCAGCCGACCAGCCCTCTGCCGCATCCGACACGCGGCCCGGAGGCGGTCTCGGCAACCCCATCGACACACCCGATCCGCTCCAGAAATACAAATGGTGGATTTTGAGCGGCCTCGCCCTCGTTCTCGTGATTGCAGCTGGCTTCTTCCTGCGTGCCAGGCCCGGAACTACCGTAGCAGCAGTTGGGCCACCCGTGCCCTCGCCGCTTGTACCTACTGAGCATGCACTCGGCGTTTTGAACACGACCCCCCGCGTGCTCTTGTCTGCGCTCAAAGAGGAGCTATTCGCACTCGAAACCGAGCACTTGGAAGGGAAGTTGTCCGATCCCGAATATGCACAGAACAAGTTAGCGCTAGAAGTCGTGTTGCGCCGTGCTCTTGCACGTCAATCAGCGGAGAAGTAATCACTGATGCTCAGCTGGAGTCTCGCTTCTACTCTCCAAACGCTGCCTTGAAGAACTTCAAAATTCGCTGCCGTCCATCGAAGCCATGCCATGGCTCCGCGCTGGGGCTGCCAAAAATCCCGCCCGCCAGCGGTCCGTGGTCCTCGCGTGGATACGTCACCATCTCCGCGGGCACGCCCATCTGTCGCAGCGCGCGGTACATCTCCTGGCTCTGGCCGAGCGGGTCGGTTTTATCAGCTTCACCCTGTAGCAGAAGAAAAGGCGTCTTTGCATGCCCCGCTTCCGCCAGCGGACTCTGCCGCCATGCATCGGGCGCATGCTCCCACGGCTTGCCATAGAACCAGCGATCGTACCAGGAACTCTCCTCGGTCCCGTACTCACTGTGCTGGTCGATAACCGGAGCCCCGCTGATGATCGCCTTGAAACGATCCGTCTTTCCTTCGACGAAGGCGGCCATTTCGCCACCGTAGCTATAGCCCATCAGTCCCAGCTTGCTCGAATCGATGGGATATCGCGCGATCACCGTATCCACGCCAGCCATAATGTCGCGATAGTCGGCACCCCCCAGGTCGTTCTTGTTAGCCGCGGCAAAGCTCGCGCCATATCCTGTGCTGCCCCGCGGATTCGTGCGCAGGACCGCCCAGCCCTGCCCCATCAAAAGCTGAATCAGCGGATAGTAGCCATCTTCGAAAGCGCCGGTCGGACCTCCGTGCACGTCCACGATGAGAGGAACTTTTTGCGAAGCAGCCTGAGGAGGCAGATAGAGCAGCCCCTCGATTGACAATCCATCATTCTTCCACTGCACGATTTGCGATGAAACCCGTGGCCAGCTCTGTGGTATCGACGATGGCGTGTTCAATGACTTACCGTTGTGCCCCAGCCTCTCAGCGTAGAACAGAGCCGGTTGTTGCGTGCTGCTTGATCCCAGCCATACCCAGCCATTTTGTTTTGCGTTGGTATTCAGTTGTGTCACCGTGGCGGTGTCGAATTTGATCGGCTCCAGTTTGTCGGCCCCGGTCTTTCCGGCATCGATGCGCAATACCGTTACCCGCGTGCCCATCTGGATCCCCGCCAGCACCTTGCTTTCCTCTGGAAGCGGTAACTCATGAGACAGGGATCCATCGAAGTTGGCGCTCAGGTTCTTCACGCTGTTGTCGCCAAACGTCAGCACGAAGAGATCGTGATATCCCGGCGGAGCATCCTGTTCTGCCTGAGCCAGGAAGTAATAGCGCTTCGCATCCTCTGACCATGCGCCGCCCTGAATCGTCGCGGGTAGCTCTTTGATTTGCCGCGGATGCGCAGGGTCGCCGACGCTGACCATCCATGCCTGGTTTGCCGGCTCCAGGTCGCCTGCGTTGTTCATGCCCTCGGCAATGGCAATCAATCGATCACTTTGATGGCTCCACGCGATTCCATGCACATCCGGAGGCGCGGCCACCGGCGTCAGTTTTTCATCTTCCGGGCTCAAAAAATACAGCCGCGACCCGTGCTGTTCGTGACCCACCCAGACGGCATCGGCCTTGTCATCGTGTTGCTTCTTCTCGCCTGGAGTCTCGGGGTCGCGCGCCAGCAACGCAATCAGTTTTCCGTCGGGAGAAATATCGTAGTTCTCCACGTCAATCGCAACCGGCTCTGTCTTTGCTGTTGCAACATCTTTTTGGGGTGGAATCGCGTCAGGCAAAGTGGAGACATCGACCGGCGGTTTGATCTTCAGATCATATGGGCGCGCTTCTCCAGCTTCCGTGGGCAACCGATAGAGCTGCGTATGCTCGCCGCGATGAGCCAGGAACAGGATTGCGGTCCCATCGGGCATCCATCGTCCGGAGTATTCGCCCCGTTTGTCCTGGGGGGTCGACCACGTCAGCTGGCGCGATGTGTTTTGCTTAATGTCCACCAGCCAGAGGTGGCTTTTGGCGCCGTCAGCAGTTGAGTCCGTCACCTGAATCAGCACACTGCGTCCGTCCGGCGAGAGCCGTGGCTGCGACACCGCACGAACATGCCGCAGGTCCTCGTTGGAAGGGAAATGTACCTCATCCGAAGCACGAGCAGTACGGGCGGAGACTGCGCACACGACCACCAGCGCAGCAACAGTCAAACTCTTCAGCATCTTTACAGGATATCCTGTAGTCCCACTGGTCACTAGCATGAATCCTTCCTCCGAAGCCGTCTCGAGCGCGAACCCCCCGGCGTTTTGGCCGTCAGTCTGGGAGGCTTTGCGCGGCTCGCATCAGGATTACACTGCGGGAAATCTGAACCGCGCCATCCTGCTGCTGGCGATTCCCATGGTGCTTGAGATGGTGCTGGAATCGCTCTTTGCCGTCGTGGATGTCTTCTGGGTCGGGCGGCTCGGAGCGAACGCTGTTGCCACCGTTGGTATCACCGAATCGATGCTTGCGTTGGTATTCGCCGTAGGAATGGGCTTATCTCTCTCCACCACGGCCATGGTGGCGCGCCGCACCGGTGAGAAAGATCCCGAAGATGCGGCGATCTCAGCGGTCCAGGCCATCGCGCTCGGACTCATGATCTCGCTCGGCCTTGGAATTCCCACAGGCATATTCGCACCGCAACTCCTACGGGCGATGGGTGCGTCGCCGGACATCGTTGCGGTCGGCTCCGGTTACGCGCGCATCGCTCTTGGCGGCTGCGGAGCGATCATCATGCTCTTTCTCAACAATGCGATCTTTCGTGGAGCAGGCGATGCAGCTATTGCCATGCGTCTGCTTTGGGTCTCGAACATCATCAACCTTATCCTCGATCCCTGCCTCATTTTCGGCCTGGGACCGTTTCCACGATTGGGTGTAACCGGCGCAGCTCTGGCCACCTTCACTGGAAGAAGCATCGGCGTGCTCTATCAGTTTTACCGGCTGTTAAAGGGAACGGAGCGGATTCACGTTCTGACGCGTCACCTTCGGCTGAACCTCGAAGTATTGTGGCGTCTCCTGCGCGTCTCGCTGACCGGCATCCTGCAATTCACCATTGCCAACGCGAGCTGGATCGGCCTCGTGCGCATCATTTCTCTTTTCGGAGCCTCTGCGGTCGCCGGCTATACCGTGGCCATTCGCATCGTGATCTTTTTCATCCTGCCCTCCTGGGGCCTGAGCAATGCTGCTGCCACGCTTGTTGGCCAGAACTTGGGAGCAGGCCATCCGGATCGCTCAGAACAAGCCGTCTGGCGCACCGGTCTCTACAACATGATCTTTCTTGGAACGATTGGAGTGTTCTTTTTTCTCTTCGCAACTCCAATTCTCCGGCTTTTTGTGCACGATCCAGCAGTTGTCTCCATCGGTGCGACCTGTCTCCGCATTTTCAGTTGTGGCAACATTGCCTATGCCTATGTCATGGTTCTTCTGCAGGCATTCAACGGAGCCGGCGATACGGTCACTCCTACCTACGTGAATTTCTTCGGCTTCTGGGTTCTCGAAATTCCGCTCGCCTGGCTGCTCGCCGTTCACACGCGCCTTCAATGGGAGGGCGTTCTTGTTGCGTTTGTATGCGCTGAATGTGTCGTTGCCCTGGTGAGTCTGGTTCTGTTCCGGCGCGGAAAGTGGAAGGTGCAGAAAATCTGAGATTGAGGAGAGGTAGTGCTTCCGCTAATTGTTCTTGTCGCGGCATTTGTGTTGTTCCTGTTCATGGGGCTCGTGGGCGTCGCGTGGTTTCATCCGTGGACACACGCTTTGCGCGCCGCACTAGCGTGCATGATGCTGCTGACAGCATCAGCGCACTGGGGAAAGCGAAGGCGGGATCTGGTGGCAATGGTTCCTTCCCGGATTCCTGCGCCGGGTGCGATGGTCACAATCACGGGCCTTCTGGAGATTGCGGGAGCGATCGGGCTTATCTACGAACCTACGCATCGCGCGGCGGGATTTGCGCTCGCCATATTTTTTGTCGCGATGTTTCCGGCGAACGTCCGAGCAGCGACGCAGCGTCTCACCATCGGCGGACGGGCTGTGCTTGGAGTTGTGCCTCGCGGCGCGATTCAGGTTCTCTTCATCGCAGTCGCACTGCTCTGCGCGATGTAAGGCGGCCTGGCATCCGTCTAAACTGGAAGAGATGCTGCATGTTCTGAATCCCATCCCTGCCGAATCGATCCGACTTCTCGTCTTCGATCTCGACGGCACGCTTATCAATTCGCAGAAAGACCTCGCTAACTCGATCAATGCCATGCTCGCGCAACTCAACCGGCAGCCTTTGCCGGAGGAAATCATCGCCGCCTATATCGGAGATGGAGCCGGTATGCTCGTTCGTCGCGCCCTCGGCGATCCCGAAGACGGGCACCTGGTCGAAGATGGCCTCGACCGATTCCTCGCCCACTATCGCGAGCACAAACTCGATCACACCTACGTCTATCCCGGGGTCTTCGAATCGCTTGATGCCATGCGCTCGAAGCCGGATGGCTCGGCCCGCAGCATGGCGGTACTCACGAACAAGCCGATCGGTCCTTCGCGAGCTATCTGCGAGGCGCTCGGACTCAGTCCACACTTCTTTCAGATCTACGGCGGCAACAGCTTCGCTACGAAAAAGCCCGACCCGGAAGGGCTTAACACGCTGATAGCCGAGACCGGGGTCGCCCCTCAGGAGACGCTGATGATCGGCGATTCAGACGTCGATATACTCACCGCGCGGCGGGCTGGCGCGTGGGTTATCGGTTGCAGATTTGGGCTCTCTTCTCACACCCTGGAAAATATCCCTGCCGACTGCCTGGTCGATGCAGCATCGGAGTGGGCGACTGCGCTCAATCTGGCAAACACACCAAAATAAGCTTCATCCCTGATGGCTATACTCTTCGGGAGAGCCAATGGTTCAGACGCGCCGGTGACTCTAAGTGTTCCAAAAACGCCTTCTGCACCCGGTTAAACGATCGACCTCGCAAAACAGCCGCAACAATGGTCCGCGTAGCCTGCACATCGGAGATCCGCACATAACTGCATCGCGCGGTCTTGTCGATGGCCATTTCCGGAACCAGCGATACGCCTACCCCGGCCGCGACCATACCCAGCAGGCTGCTGAATTGCCCGCTTTCAAATGCGATGCGCGGATTCACCTTTGCGCGTGTACACGCCGCCACGCTTACATCTCGAAAGCAGTGGCCATCCCGCAGCATCACGAAGGACTCACCGCGGAGCTCCTTCAGTGACAGGCTCCGGGCGCCAGCGCGCGGATGATCCTTTGGCAGCACAGCAAACAGGGGCTCAGTGCGGAGCGGAAAAATCTCGAATTCCTTATGCCGCAAAGGCAGAGAGAGAATCGCCACATCGATCGAGAGATTTCTCAGGCTCTCCACCAGCACCGGAGTGGTTTCTTCCACAATTCGCAGCTTGGCCTCCGCATGCTTCTTTGAGAACGCCGCCACGCACTGCGGCATCAGGTATGGTGCAATCGTCGGAATCACTCCGACCGCAACACTGCCGCGAACATCCGTGCGTTTATCCTCTACGCCCGTGCGCGCGGCCTCCAGCTGTTGCAGGATGGACCGCGCATGCGGCAGAAACGCGCGCCCTGCTTCGGTCAAACGAACGCTTCTTCCAAGCCGGTCAAACAGCCGCGATCCCAGATCCTCTTCAAGCTTCAATACCTGCTGAGAAAGCGAAGGCTGCGCAACATGGCATCGCTCCGCCGCGCGGCTGAAACTCCCCGTATCCGCAATCGCGCACACATATCTGAGTTGATGAAATTCCATAGGGAATGCCTATGCTCCGAATGGGAACTATGTATTGGAGCTATCTATATCCATGATGCTACATTGGCTTTGGTGTGACAAAATGCGGCAAGCCACGTTGTGACTTGGCGGCCCTCTCTCGAGACCCTCGTAACCGTGACATTCCGTCACAGAAATTGAAGGAGAAACATGTCAGAGAATCCGATCTCAAACGCAGCGAAGTGTCCGTTCCATCACCCCGCAGGTGAAGGCACAACGAACCGTGACTGGTGGCCGAACCAGTTGAAACTGAAGATACTGCACCAGCATTCCCCCCTCTCGGATCCCCTGGGCAAGGACTTCAACTACGCCGAAGCGTTCAACAGCCTCGACCTCGCAGCCGTGAAGAAGGACCTGCTGGCGGTGATGACTACATCGCAGGATTGGTGGCCGGCGGACTTCGGTCACTACGGTGGTCTTTTCATTCGCATGGCGTGGCACAGTGCCGGAACCTACCGCACCGGTGACGGCCGCGGCGGCGCCGGTTCCGGCCAGCAGCGATTCGCTCCTCTCAACAGCTGGCCTGACAACGTCAGCCTTGATAAGGCGCGCCGGCTCATCTGGCCGGTCAAGCAGAAGTATGGCAACAAGATTTCTTGGGCCGACCTGATCATCCTCACCGGCAACGTCGCCTTGGAGTCGATGGGCTTTAAGACCTTTGGTTTCGGCGGCGGGCGCGAAGACGTTTGGGAGCCGGACGAGGATGTCTACTGGGGCACCGAGACCACCTGGCTCGGCGGCGATCTTCGCTACGGTAAGGGCAAATCCGGGGATGGCGTGCTCGTGGCCGACGCGGAGATGCATGGCAGCGAACATGATCGCACCTCTGGCGGTTCCAATGAGCGCAAACTGGAGAACCCGCTCGCTGCAGTGCAGATGGGGCTGATTTACGTGAACCCGGAAGGCCCGGATGGCAACCCGGACCCCATCGCAGCGGCCCACGATATCCGCGAAACATTCGCCCGCATGGCCATGAACGACGAAGAAACCGTCGCGCTGATCGCGGGCGGCCATACCTTCGGCAAAACCCATGGTGCGGGCCCATCCTCGCATGTTGGGCCTGAACCCGAAGCCGCTGGCATCGAAATGCAAGGCCTCGGCTGGAAAAACAGTTTTGGCAACGGCAAGGGCGGCGACGCGATCACAAGTGGCCTCGAAGTCATCTGGACGACCAAGCCGACAAAATGGAGTAACGAGTTCTTTAAACACCTGTTTGGCTACGAATGGGAGCTCACCAAGAGCCCGGCCGGGGCGAATCAGTGGAAGCCGAAGGGTGACGCAGGCGCCGGTACCATCCCGGATCCTTACGACCCCTCAAAGCGTCGGACCCCGTCCATGTTGACCACCGATCTCGCCCTTCGCCTCGATCCTGACTACGAAAAGATTTCCAGGCGCTTCCACGAGAATCCAGATCAGTTCGCCGATGCGTTTGCCCGTGCGTGGTTCAAGCTGACGCATCGCGACATGGGTCCTCGTGCACGCTATCTCGGCCCGGAAGTTCCTGCCGAAGAACTCCTCTGGCAGGATCCAATCCCCGCGGTTGATCACAAGCTGATCGATGAGCAGGACATTGCCACTCTCAAGGGCAAGATCCTGGCTTTGGGCCTGTCGATCTCGCAACTGGTCTCGACCGCGTGGGCGTCGGCGTCCACCTTCCGCGGATCCGACAAGCGCGGCGGTGCGAACGGTGCGCGTATCCGTCTGGAGCCGCAGAGGGATTGGCAAGTTAACCAGCCGGATCGACTGGCGAAAGTGCTTAAGATGCTCGAAGGTATCCACAGCGAATTCAATGGCGAGCAGTCCGGCGGCAAGAAGGTCTCGCTCGCTGACCTGATCGTGCTCGGTGGTTGCGCAGGTGTCGAACAGGCAGCGAAGCAAGCCGGCCACAACGTGACCGTCCCCTTCTCTCCGGGACGCATGGACGCCTCGCAAGAGCAGACCGATGTGGACACCTTCGACGTGCTCGAGCCGATCGCGGACGGTTTCCGCAATTACCTCAAAGGCAAGTACAGCGTGTCGGCTGAGACGTTGCTGGTTGATAAGGCGCAATTACTCACGCTGACCGCGCCCGAAATGGCCGTGCTCGTTGGCGGTCTGCGTGTCCTGAACACTAACGCCGGACAGACGAAGCATGGTGTCTTCACGAAGCGACCTGAGACGCTGACCAACGACTTCTTCGTCAACCTACTTGATATGGGCACGGAGTGGAAACCGGTCTCGGATGCTGCGGATGTGTTTGAAGGGCGCGATCGCAAAACAGGTGAACTGAAGTGGACCGGCACGCGTGTCGACCTGATCTTTGGTTCGAATTCCCAGCTTCGGGCGGTGGCCGAAGTCTACGGAAGTTCGGACGCGGAAGAGAAGTTTGTCCATGACTTTGCGGCGACCTGGAACAAGGTGATGAACCTTGATCGCTTCGACCTCGCGTCAGGTGAGGGACGCGACACCAGCGTGGAAGAATCCATCGCCGCAGATTGATCTCCGCAACCGCGGAGGCCCGCAGTCTCACGGCTGCGGGCTTTTCTCTCATTGCGGTTTTCCATCCTGGAGCAACCTCAGAGAACGATCGAGCAGATCCCGATAGCGCTGCAGGCGCTCCGGCGTGGCGTGCTCTTTGATGTACAGGCGGGCGGCTTCCAGAGAAACGCTCTTCGGGTGGTTCTGTGCGAACCGCTCCATAAGGTCCGCGTCGGAAACATGCGCTTGCGTGGCGAGATTCTGCACTCGCGCCATACCCTCCGCGTACAACTGCGGGAAGCGCGTTAGCTCCTGCTTTGCAGTCTGAGGTTTGTAGCTGAGGCGGTCGCCCGTCTGCCAGACATCGATGAGCACGTTGGGAGACCACATGAGCGGCGACCCGGCATTCAGCGTGTCGTAGGCTGCTCGGAGCCGAGTCTCAGCTCCCGCGAAGCCATCCAGCTGTGATCGGGAGGCCAACGACCCGGCGGCACGGTGGACGCGAATGATTGCCCGCTCGGCGACGGAAAAACGCGGCGTGGTGATGACTGTGGTGAGCGTGTTTCCTTCATAATGCCAGCCCGGCTTGGAACCGTGCATGGCGAACGGCAGTTTTGTGCCATTCGCGGTTACATCATCCGGAGGCCAGTCTCCCGGCAGGCGAATTTCATACCCGCGCTCATGTATCATGCCCGGATAACTGCCGCGAACTGGAGCAATCTCCACAGTGAGATCGTCACCCGACTGCTTGGCATCGACATCTGTCCATGTGCAGACGCCGCGTTTGTAATCCTCGCCTTTGCTTGAATCGTCGTAGACCGAGTACGCAGATGTTGTGTTGTCTCGTAATGGTTCGATTTGCAGAATAAGGGGGTCTATCGGTTTTTGACCGGTGTACTCCATCTGCGGCTGCATCGGCACGATCGCCCCTGCCGTCACATACACCGGAATCTGATTGATCGAAAAACTCCGCTGCACCGCCTGCGGTCCGGTGAAGTGTTTGCCCGTGGGCTGCTCAATCCATTCGCCTTTCGGAATCCAGACGCTTTCCTGCGCAAGCAACGAATCCTTGTCTACCGGCTTGGTTACGGGAGCGACGATCATATTCTGCCCGAAGACATACTCGCCCTTGTTGGAATAGGCCTCGTCGGCTTCAGGCCAGTCGTAATACAGCGGCCGCAGGAAGGCTACGCCCGTGTCGTAGGTCCGGCGGCTTTCGCTGTAGATGTAGGGCTGCATGGCATAGCGTTGGTGAAAACTCTCGCGCAAAATCTCCGAGTACGGCTCAGGATAGGCCCAGATACGGCGCTCCGAATCCGGGTTCTTCGTGGTGTGCGTGCGCAAAATGGGGCTGTAGACGCCGAATTGAATCCAGCGCGTATACAGCTCTGGCTCGACGGCGCCCGGCATATGGCCGCCGATGTCGTGACTCCAGTACGCGTAGCCGACATTTGCAGCAGTCGCTGTAAACCAGGGCTGGAAGGCGAGCGAATCCCACACGGAGATCGTGTCACCGGAAAAGCCGATCTGGTATCGGTGGTTGCCGAGACCGCCCCAGCGATGAAAGAGCAGTGGCCGCTTTCCTTCACGCTCCTGATCGCTGAAGTGAACGTAGTTCAGCCACCAGGTCGGGTTCACGCCGGGTGTTTGCGTGTTCGCTTCCTGCTGCCAGTCGAGCCACCAGAAATCGATGCCCTGCTTTTCGAGTGGATGGTGTAGCAGCTCCATGTAATTCGTCGCGAACTTCTTGTTTGTAATGTCGAAGGGCACATATTTCTTTGTAGAGGGATCGATCCCCATTGCCCTCGCCATTGCCGGATACGCCGCTTCCCACGGCTGCACGCCCGACGCCGGATGCAGGTTGAGCGTGGCCTTGAGGCCCTCATCGTGCAGATTTTTCAAAAACGCACCGGGATCGGGAAAAAGCAGAGGATTCCAGGTGTAGCCGCTCCAGCCGAGGCCATGGCCGGATTGATCGGCCTGGTGCGCCTCCTGAAGTTGTGTTTCATTGAGGTGCCAATCCATGTCGATCACCAGCACATCCAGGGGCACATCGTTCTCGTGGAAGCCTCGCACCAGATCATCGAGTTCCTGATCACTGTAGGCCCAGTAGCGCGACCACCACGCGCCGAACGCAAAGCGCGGAGGCAGCGGAATACGTCCAGCGACAGTTACGAAGTCGTGCAGCGCCTGCTTATATTCGTGCCCGTATCCAAAGAAGTACCAGTCCTGCCGGTCACCCGCCGGACGCAGCATGACCCACGGCCAAAGACTGTTCTCGCCTTGAGCGAAATTGAAGTTATCCGAATCGAACAAGGGCCTCGTGGAGTCATCGACAACCGTCCACCCATCCCGCGAGAGCAGTCCAGGCTCGATCGGCTCTTTCGTCTTGTCGCCGAGTGCTCCATCCAGTGTGCGCGTCGTCCCTTGCAGGTTGCCGGTGTCAGGCATTCCTGGGTGCCAGGTGACAGGCTTGCCGTCAAGCTGAAGCGTGATATTGAGGTTGTCAGCCGTGAACTTGCCGTCATCGCTGGAAGAAGACGAATAGGAGAGATCGAGATCACTCGTCTTGATCTTCAGCAGTTGGTTTGTACCGGACTTGGTCACCGTCGAAGTGAACCTTGGTACCGGTAGCCGTCTGTTCAGAAACACAAACGAGGCGTGATCCTCGAATTTGCCGTCCGCTGCCCACTCCATGCGGATCAGCTGCGAGGTCAGCACGGTGAACCGCGCATTTCCAAGGGTAACCACAGCTTTCGGATCGGCGACCGGGCTGTAGGTCGTCTCCGAAGCGCGGGTTTCGCTCCTTGCCTGCTCACCGGTTGATTGTTGTCCTATCGCCGTTCCTACGCCCAGAGTCGTCAGCGTGATACACACCGCCACGCCGGAAAGCAGTACAGATCGAGTTTTATGCATACCGGGTCAGCATAACGCCATCCCAACCTTTCCTGCCACCAACGAGTATCAGGACTGAAGCTGTCCGCAACATTCCATTACCATGATGATGTGGACTTCCAGTTAGTAAGCGACTACAAGCCGCGCGGCGATCAGGGGCGAGCCATCCAGGAGCTCACCGAGGGCCTCGGTGCCGGCGAAAGGCATCAGGTGCTGCTTGGCGTTACAGGGTCGGGCAAAACCTATACCGTGGCCAAGATCATCGAGGAACTGAACCGCCCCGCTTTGATCCTCGCGCACAACAAAACGCTCGCCGCACAGCTCTATCACGAGTTCAAGCAGTTCTTCCCCGGCAACGCCGTCGAGTACTTCGTTTCCTATTACGACTACTACCAGCCCGAGGCCTACATCCCCTCCGGCGACCTCTACATCGAAAAGGAAGCCACCATTAACGAGGAGCTCGACAAGCTTCGGCTCTCGGCCACGCGTTCCCTGTTCGAACGCCGCGACGCTATCATCGTCTCTTCGGTCTCCTGTATTTATGGCCTTGGCTCGCCTGAAGCCTATTACGGCATGCTTCTGTTGCTGGAGAAGGGGCAGAAGATCCGGCGCGAAGATATCACGAAGCGTCTGGTCGAAATCCTGTACGAGCGCAACGACTCCGACTTCCGCCGCGGAACTTTTCGAGTCAGAGGCGATGTCATCGAGGTCTATCCCACTTACGACGAGAACGCCTATCGCATCGAGCTTTTCGGCGACGAAATCGACTCGCTCTCTCAGATTGATCC
>JABCZC010000092.1 GCA_013289875.1 Acidobacteriota bacterium
GGTCGTTGACCCTTTGAAGACCGGATAGTTCGACGACGCGACATCGTCAGTGAATACCGGAACGCCGTAATCTAGCAGGCATGAAAGATGTGCCTAAGACGATTGAAGCCGTGTGGAAGATCGAGTCCACACGGCTTATCGCCGCCATTGCCCGCGTCACCCGCGATATCGGCGTTGCAGAGGAACTCGCCCAGGACGCTCTCGTCACTGCCCTCGAGGTGTGGCCCGAGGAAGGTATTCCCGAAAATCCCGCTGCATGGCTGATGACGGCGGCCAAGCGGCGCGCTCTTGATACTCTCCGCCGTGGACAGATGCTTGTACAAAAGCACGAAGAAATTGCCCGGGAGCTTGAAGCGCAACAGCAGCGGCTCGGAGAGGCTATGGACCAGGCACTGGATCAGGTGATCGACGATGACGTCCTGCGGCTTATCTTTACCGCTTGCCATCCGGTGCTTGCGGTGGAAGGACGCGTCGCGCTTACGTTGCGTCTGATCGGCGGCCTTACTACGGCGGAGATCGCCCGCGCCTTCCTTGTGCCTGAAAAGACGATGGGCCAGCGTATCTTTCGCACCAAAAAGACTCTCGCGGAAGCCAACGTTCCCTTTGAGACGCCGCGCGGGGACGAGTTGCGCCGCAGGGTGGAGTCAGTACTTTCCGTGGTCTACCTGATCTTCAACGAGGGGTATACCGCGACATCGGGAAATGAATGGATGCGGGCTGCCCTCTGCGACGATGCGCTGCGGCTCGGACGCATACTGGCGCAACTTCTTCCCGGCGAATCTGAAGTTCACTGTCTTCTGGCACTGATGGAACTACACGCGTCGCGCACTGCAGCCCGCCGGGGACCAAAGGGCGAGGCAGTTTTGTTGCCGGACCAGAACCGCTCTTTGTGGGACCACGCACAGATTCAGCGAGGAATGACTGCGCTCGAACACGCGCAAAAGCTGGACGGTGGCGCTAAACAATATGCTTTGCAGGCAGCGATTGCTGCCTGTCACATGCGGGCTCGCACAGCCGAAGAGACCGACTGGGAGCGGATCGTCCTTCTCTACGACGCTCTGATGCAGATCAGCCCGTCTCCCATCGTGGCACTGAATCGTGCGGTCGCCATTGGCATGGCGCAAGGCCCTGCTGCTGGACTCGATGCACTCGATGCAATGGACCCGCCCGGCACTGACTCTGCCCTGGCTGGCTACCATCTGCTTCCCAGTGTTCGCGGAGACCTGCTTATGAAGATGGGGAGGTTCACCGAGGCGCGTGAGGAAATCCAACGCGCAATCACGATGACGCAAAACCTGCGGGAGCAGGAATTGCTGACGGAAAGGCTGAAGCAGATTGAGAAGGCGGCCTTGTCAGCATAGGTGGGGTTCAGTCCTGTGAAACGCGCTTCTCGTCAGTTTGCTTAGGCTGTGCTGTCACAAACCCTCAGATGCGATGACTGTCCGTCTTGAGCGTCGCGTTCACTTTCCCGCAGGCACTTTAACGATGAACTCCGTGTTACCCGGTTCGGAGGTGAAAGTGATGGTGCCTCCAAATTGGCCGACGACGATACGGTGCGCGATATCGAGGCCCAGTCCTGTACCGATGCCCACCGGCTTGGTCGTGAAGAAGGGCTCAAAAATCTGATCGCGATATTCGGGCGCAATCCCGGTTCCCTGATCGGCGATGCCGATGCAGGCCTGATGATCTTCCGTCCAGGTGCGAATGACGATCTTGCCCTGTTCCGGCGAAGCGTCGATCGCGTTGTCCAGAATATTCGTCCACACCTGGCTAAGTCCCGTGCCGCTGGTCTTGACGGTCGGCATCTCGGGCGCAAAGCGCTTCTCGATGACGATCTGCTTGTAGCGGAACTTGTGAGCGAGGATGGTCAGCGTGCTCAGGATGCTGTCGTGCACATCGATCTCGCGCTCACGATTTTTGTCGTCGTAGGCATACTTCTTCACGGCGATGACCAGGTCGGTGACGCGCGTGATGCTTTCTTCGATCGTGCCCACGAGCTGCATGCTCGAAATCAGCGACATCAGCCAATTGAGCGCGTCGGAAAGAAACTCCTCCGGGAAAGCCGCGTGGGCGCATTCAATATCTTCGCGCGTCCAGCCAACAGCCACGAGGATCGGGGCCATCTGCCAGGCATTCTCGACGCCGATGCTCTCCAGCCAGCTGAGGAGTTCGTCTTCGGCGTCAGCCTGGTCGAGCGTGCTCATCGCGGCTGGCTTCTCGAACTTCAGAACCTCCTCCTGCAAATCGCGCAGGCAATCCTTCTGTTCGGCAGTAAGCGGCGTGCGCGTAAAGCGCAGGCTGATCTGTTGCAGGCGGGTAAGATTTTCGCGCAGCTGCGAGGCGGCGCGCCGGGCGGCGGCCCCGGGATTGTTGAGTTCGTGCATGAGCCCTGCGGCAAGGGTTCCCAGCGAGATGAGCTTTTCACGGTGCAGGGTGAGCGCCTGATAGGTTTCCAGACGGCGGCCCATGTTGGACAGAATCCCGGCACGCACCACCGGGCACGTACCCATTAGGCTCCAAAAGGACGGGGCATTGACGCGCACCAGCCGGCTCGGCGCGGTCACCTCGGCCCGCGCCGGGGCACCCGCAATACCGGTTAGAAGAGGCACCTCGCCAAACGTGTCGCCCGCCTTAAGGGAGCCGAGGAGGGTGATCCCGTTGTCCAATTCCGGCTTTACCAGGCGTACTTCACCCTGAAGGACGACCCAGAAGGACAGGCGTGTCTCGCCGCGATCGAAGAGAACCGCGCCGGCCGGAGCCTCGACCAGCTCGACCTCGCCCAGGCACTCCAGGTCCTGCTCTTTAGTCAGTTGAAAGATTGGGATTTGCCGTATTTCTGCGAGCAATTCTCGCGCGGAAATCGTTTTCGTGTTCAGGTTGGTTTGCTTCTCTTCCATCGATTCGCTTTTCTCGTCACCCTTAAAAACGTGCCAGATACTGGTGCATAAACTGTACGGCGATCGATCCCTCGCCTACGGCCGAAGCAACGCGCTTCACCGAGCCATGCCGGATGTCGCCTGCTACGAAAACACCGGGCAGACTGGTTTCGAGCAGATACGGTTCCCGGTCTTCCTTCCAGCCGCGCGGCAACTTATTCTCCACCTTCAAGTCAGGCCCGGAGAGAACGAAGCCGTTCGGATCGCGCATGACCTCTTCGGGCAACCAGTCGGTCACCGGCGCCGCTCCGATGAACACAAATAAAGCGGAGGCTGGGCGGACTTGGTCTCCGCTGCCGTTCCGGATTTTCAGGCACTCCAGCCGGCTTTCTCCCATAGCCTCAATCACCTGCGTGCGTGTCTCCACCGTTATATTGGATGTTTGAGCGATCTGATCGATCAAATATTTCGACATTGTCTTTTCGAGCGACTCGGCGCGAACCAGCATCGTCACCCGGCCGGCATACTTTGAAAAATGCATGGCCGCCTGACCCGCGGAGTTTGCGCCCCCGATGATGTACACGTGCTCGTCCCTGCAGGAGCGGGCTTCCACCAGGGCGGCGCCATAGTAAACACCCAATCCAGTGAGGCGGTCGATGCCAGGGGCGTCCAGACGCCGGTAGTTGACGCCAATGGCGATCAGGCAGACGTGGCACGACACCTCGCGGGCGTCTCCCAAGCGGACGAGCCGGTATTGATTTTCCGCGCGAATACCAGTCACGCACTGGGTAAGAAATTCGGCATTGAAGCGCGAGGCCTGCACGTAGGCGCGGCGGGCAAGATCGGCTCCGCTCAATCCTGACGGGAAGCCCAGATAATTCTCAATGCGCGAACTCGACCCAGCCTGTCCTCCGGGCGCTTCCGGCTCGATGACCAGCGTGCGCAGGCCCTCCGATGCCGCATAGACGGCGGCCGCCAGGCCCGCCGGACCTGCTCCGATTACCACCAGGTCGTAGAAGTCGCTCGCCGCATGGGTGCTCAGGCCAACTTTCTCCGCCAGCGCCTGCTGCGTGGGCTGAACCAGCGATGATCCGTCGGGAAAGAGAACTGCCGGTAGCTGGCGATCGTTCAGCTTGTAGCGCGCCAGGAGATCGAAGGCCTGGCTGTCGGTTTCCGGATCAAGCCACACATACGGAATTTGATTGCGCGACAAAAAATCGCGGACCTGATGGTCCTGCAGCGACCACCGGGGGCCGACCACGCGGAGGCCCTCGAAAGGCGGGCGGTAGCCTTCTTTCCAGGCCTCGAGCAGGTCATCCAATACCGGATAGAGCTGCTCCTCGGGCGGATCCCATGGCTTAGTGAGGTAGTAGTGGATTTTGGCCGTATTGATGGCCTTGATCGCGGCTTCCGTATCGGCGTACGCGGTCAGCAAGGCGCGCTTGGCCTCCGGGTAGATTTTCTGGGCTTTCTCCAGAAAATCCACACCCGACATGCCCGGCATCCGCTGATCGGAGAGAAACAGCGCAACAGCGTCGCCCCGCTGCTCGAGCTGAATGCAGGTATCGAGAGCCGCTTGTCCTGAGCCGGCACGCAGGATGCGATAACCGGCGCCATATTTCCGGCGCAGGTCCTGGATCACGGCCTCAAGAACGCTGACGTCATCGTCCACTGCGAGAATGACTGGCTTCCCCATATATTCCAGTGTATTACCAGTCCGATGACGAACGCCCTAACGGGATCCCGGCCTCCAGCCGTCAGAAAATGTTATCCTCGGGGACACTTTTTTCTTTGCAACTTCGAAATCGTCGGATAGTCTATTGGGAACATACAAATCAAAGTTCCACAAACTCTTGGTAATAGCTTCGGAGAAATGAAGTTATCGTCTGGGTACTCATAGTGTCTGAGTAAGAGACACCGAGTACATAACATTGCCTTGTGGTCGATAAGTCATGTACGCGTGTTGTGATGCGCCAGCCTGCAGTCGATCATTTCGGCGAGTCCCGCACACTCGTGTGCCGGGTCTCGGCATTTTACAGCAAGGATGGCTGTGAGTATGAATAAGATAATCCTGGCAGACAATCAGGCCATCTTCCGTGCAGGAACCGCAAAAGTTCTAACCATGGAAGATGACTTCCGCATCATTGCGCAGTGCGGCGATGCGGAGCGCCTTTATCAGGTTTTGGAAGCATTCAGGGGAGCGACACTTTTATTCGCTTCCGCGCTCAAACTGAACATCAATCAACTTGTCGAGCGGGTTCGCGCTCAAGGCAGTCTTTGTATCGTGATCGCCGAGAACAGCGAGTCCACGAACTCCTATCTCGCCGCGGGCGTGCATGGCGCGGCGCACCGCTCGGTAAGCGGGCCAGCGCTGATCGACTGCACCCGCCGCGTGGTGCGTGGCGAGCGCGGCGTGAAAGTGGCCGGACTGGGAACAGGCTCACAGGACGAAGATCACGTGGGGGCAAGGGTTCGAGACCGTCTTACTCCCAAGGAAATGAAAATTGTCGCGCTCATTGTTCAAGGCTGCAAGAACAAGGAAATCGCCATGCGCCTCACCACGACCGAGCAGGTGATCAAGAACTACTTGCGCAGCATCTATGACAAGACCGGCGTATCCGATCGATTGGAGCTTGCGCTATTTACGATTCACCATCGCATGCTGGCCGAAGCGGCGGCAGCAGCCGGAGACCTGATCCTGCAAACCCACTAGAGGCGATTTCGCGACGACTGAACTGAGCAAAGGGCTCGGGGGGCGGTCTGGGGACCTGCCCCGCGGTCGCTGCTCTCGAACACCGTCGCTCTGCAAAAGCCCCGTGGCCTGCTAACTAGGAAGATTGTGGTTACGAAGCACCATCGCCTGGAGCAGCGTACGTAATATCTGTACGAGCTCGCGAGGATCCGCGGGCTTCTCCAGATAAATGTCTGCCAACGGCTCGGCCGCCTGGAACGCTTCGGCCACATACCCCGATACGACCACCACGGGCACCGTGAGACGTGCCTTTGCCGCTTCGACAATGGCGCGGCCACGATCAGACCCCAAGCGCCAATCTGTCACGACACCATCAAAAACGACCCGTTCTATCTCTCGAATCGCATCCTCAGCAGAAGTGCAGGTTGTTACTTCATACCCTGCCTGTTCCAGGATTATTCTTTTAAACGAGATGATGCCTGGATCATCATCTACGCAGAGGATCTTTGCCAACGGCTGTCTCCGCGCATCAGACTTTTCGTGCGCATGTTATTAGGTTATCTCAAATGTGCGAAGTTATCGATTTGCGGTTGCTCGATCGAATATATCTCTGGTTACCGTGGTTTCTCGGCAACCGACTTAGCCTGACTGAATAAGTAGAGATAGTCCGGTCCTCCTGCCTTTGAATCCGTACCCGACATATTGAATCCGCCGAAGGGATGCGCTCCGACCATCGCGCCCGTGCATTTGCGGTTGAGGTAAAGATTGCCAACATGAAATTCCCGGCGGGCTCGCTCGAGCTTTTGGGGGTCGCTCGAATATACCGCGCCTGTCAACCCAAACTCGGTATTGTTGGCAATTGCCAGTGCATCGTCGTAATTTTGAGCCTTCAGAATCGCCAGAACCGGACCGAAGATCTCTTCCTGGGAAATGCGCGCGTCAGGCGCGATATCCGCAATCACCGTCGGTTCAACAAAGTAACCCTTTTCCGGAGTGTCGACGATCTCGCCGCCCGCAATCAGTCGTCCTTCCTTCTTTCCAATCGCAATGTAATGCACGATTGTCTTGAGAGCGCCTTCATTCACAACCGGGCCCATATTCGCATTCGCCGCCGGATCGCCAACCGTCAGACCTTCCACACGCTCTCGCACGCGCTCGATGAAGACGTCGTAGAGCGGTTCTTCGACAATCGCGCGGGAGCACGCTGAGCATTTCTGACCGCTAAACCCGAAGGCCGCCGCCACCACACCCTCTACTGCCTGATCCAGGTCCGCGTCGGCGGAAACAACAATCGAGTCCTTGCCGCCCATCTCCAGCACCGTGCGCTTGATCCAGATCTGACCGGGCTGGGTCTTCGCTGCCCGCTCGTGAATATCGAGTCCCACTTCCTTTGAGCCGGTGAAGGCGATGAATCGCGTCTTGGGATGCTCGACCACAGCGTTTCCAAAGGTGGCACCGGAACCCGGGCAGAAGTTCACCACCCCCGGCGGCAGCCCGGCCTCTTCCAGCACGTCGACAAACCTTGCGGCGATGGTCGGCGAGTCGCTCGACGGCTTGAGGACGACGGTGTTGCCAGTGACAATGGCGGCAGTCGTCATGCCTGCCATGATGGCAAAGGGGAAGTTCCAAGGCGGAATTACCGCGCCAACCCCCAGCGGAATGTAAATGAGCTGGTTGCGCTCGCCGGGATATTGAATCGGCGTAGTTGACCCGGCAAGGCGCAATGCTTCGCGCGAGTAAAACTCCAGGAAATCGATGGTTTCAGCCACGTCAGCGTCGGCTTCCGCCCAGTTCTTGCCGACTTCATAGGTTAGCCATGCGCAGAATTCAAACTTGCGGGCGCGAATGATTTCCGCCGCGTTCAGCAGCAGCGAGACGCGCTCTTCGACCGGAGCATATTGCCACGTGGCAAAAGCCTGCAGCGCTGCCTGAATCGCCTGCTCCGCATGTTCGGCGCCTGCCTTCTGGTGGATACCGACAATCTGCACAGGTCGGGCCGGATTGCGGGACTCGATCTTGCCCGAAGTCCGCAAGCGCTCTCCGCCAATGATCAGCTCATACTCATGGCCGAGCATATCGCCCACACGAGTGAGCGCCTCTTTCATCGCGTGGGCATTGTCATGCTTCGAAAAATCGACGAATGGTTCGTTCTTGAACTCGCCTTTCGGGGAGCGCGGCAGGATGACGGTGGGGAGCGTGATAGTAGCCATAACTCTCCAGTTTATCCCGTTTTCATTGCCACCGTTCCAGGCCGGGCGATTTTTATGAATCGCCCAGTGGAAGGCTCTTCCCTTCGGCCAAAATCTTTATCAAGGCAGCAAAGGCCGTGACCTTGCCCGATTGAACTTCCCGGGACAATGCCACAGCCCCACTGCTTCAACGCCGACCGTCGCAACCTCTTCTCCAATGGAGACAGTCAGCAAATCACGCACGCATTGTGGACCATATCGGAGCTTTTCTTTCCCTTACGCTCCGGCGTCCGGAACGAGAGCACAGGGCACAGCGCGGAAGTCACAACAGAATACGCGTGCTCGTCCTTTCCGAGTGCCCCGTGGGGAAGCCCGGGGTGAACGCCCAGAACGATCATGTCCGCATGAATCTCCTCCGCAGCGCGCAGGATTTCCTTCGTCGTATCCCCAGGGACAACCAGCGTGTGGACCTTGATGTGCGCATTCTCAGACTCCGACGGCAACATCGATGCCAGTTTCTCGAAAGCGTAATGCGGGTCCAGATACGGCTCGATAGCGGTATCGGGGCTTACCACGTGCAACATTGTCAGCTCGGCACGGTGATACTCTGCCAGATCGAGCGCGAGCCGCCCACTTATGAAGCAATCGGACTCGAGCGCAGTAGGATGCATAATCGTGTGAACGCCATCTCTGGACGGCGGCAGGCAATGTGGCCCGATCGTGCAAACCGGTACATCGATCCAGGTCAGAATCTCGCGAGCCGTTGAACCCAGGAACAGCCGCTTTACTCCAGTACGCCCGTGCGTGCGAACGATAACTCGCTGTGCGCCGGTTTCCTTGACCAATTCCGCGACAATGTCCGCGGGTTCTCCACAGCGAACCGTCACGGCGCAGTTTATGCCCTGCGCAGACACCTGTTTTGCCAGCTGTTCCAGCACCATCCGCGCATCGCGGGCCCTTTCCGCCGGATCGATGTAGGCAACCTTGCCTGCTTCCGGCACAAAAGTCTCGTAAGGTGGAATGGCATAGACGAAGCGCAAAGCAGCATTCGAGGCTTTGGCCTGGGCAATTGCATGTGGCAACAATTCCTCAGTGTCGGTTAAATCAGTCGCCATCACGATCATGTTGGGAGCGGCAAAGGTTTTGGTTTCAAATGTTTCTTCGATGGGATTAAGCATGGCTCGTTCTCCTTTCAGGCATATGTTGGGAAACTCGTTGCGATCTACGCGTATGCGACCTCTTCAATGACTTCCTGTTGAGAAGTTGTCCTGGAAGAGCGCACGCAAAGCACCGGACAAGAGACTTGTGAGATGACCTGCAACACGGTGCTTGAATGAAACTCGTCCGGGGTAAGTTCGTTGACCGGAGCGCCAAGCACGACCAGATCCGCGTGCAGTTTATTGGCGTGTTCGGCAATCGAATCGGCGGCGTTTCCCGACACGACAACATGATCGACCGGAACAGTATGCGACTCGTTGAATGGCGCAAGAAAGCGCAGCCGCTCCCTGCAATTCGCACATTTCCCCTCGTCCAAGCAACGCGCCACATGGACGACAACCAGTTGTTCGTGAACGATCTGTTGCGCGTAGCTTAGCGCAAAGCGGGAAATTGGGGAGAACTCCGTGGCCACCAGGACGCGGCGCCAGCCTCCTCCGGCCCAGGGCAAGTGCGTGTTGGCTTCCGGCGAAACGGTCAGGATCGGGCATGGAGTCCTGGCGACTAGCTGTCGCGCAACTGTCCCGAGTGCAACTTTGCCCAGCCTGCTTTTGGCCCCCGTGCCCACCACCAGCAAATCAGCATGGTGGTCGCAAACAGCTTGCAGGATGCGCTCGCAGATCACACCGGTCTCCACCACGGAATGAATCTGAATTCCCTCATCGCGTTTCTCCGCCTCGATCCTACGCAGCTCGTCGCGGGCGGCCTTGTCCGCAACCGCGAAATCTGGCGCTCCGTCTGGAAACGCATAGCCGACCGGATCAATCACGTGCACAATCACCAACGTAGAACCTTGGAAACGCGCAATCGCCTGAGCGTAGCGAAGTGTAGTCGATGCTGTGCTGCCAAGGTCTGTCGCTACCACGATGGTTCCAAATTTGAGTTTGTTGGTCTCCATCTCTTTTCTCCTATTTCTTCTCCACTATGGGCTGAAAGAGATAGCGCGGCAGTGATGCAACTCACGGCTGGATGTGATCTGCATCACATGGCCGGATGAATGCGGTCTTCGACCCGGAAAAGAAAGCTGCGTTGGACCCGGCGAGAGAAGAATTATTCGGCGAGCAGGTTCAGCCGATCCGGGCTGAGAATGACGAGTGAGGAGCCGTGGCGCGCAATGAGTTGATCGCGTTCAAACTGATTCAGCAGCCGCGTTACGGTTTCGCGGGAAGTGCCTGCCATATTTGCAAGTTCCTCATGAGTCAGGGCCATGGTGAAGCGAAGCTCGGGCTTGCCGCAAGCCGCGCTCGCGGCCCACTCCAGCAGGAGGCAGGCCAACCGACCCGAGGCAGAGCCGGAAAGCGCAAGGCGGCGTGCATCCAGAAACACCTCGCGATACTCTTTTGCCATCACTTGCGCTGTCTTCGAACTAACTTCGCCGAAGGTTTGCAGGAATTTCAGGAAGTCAGCGCGACGCACACTCTTGAGCACCGTCGGCTCCAACGTCTCGGCTGTGACTTCATAAGGAAGATTATTCAGCGTTGCGCTAAGTCCCAGCAGGTCTCCCGGGCCGGCGAGCCTCAGGATCATAGTGCGGCCACCGCTGGACGAGGCGGACAGCTTTAACTGGCCTTCGCAGACGATGAAAACGGCTTTTGAGGCTTGGCTTTCAGAAAAAACAACTGCCCGGCTGGGCAGCGCGACGTGCATCCCGATTTCGTCCAAGCGTTGCAGCGAGTGATCAGTCAGGCTGCAGAAGAGGCGTAGTCCGCGATGGCTGCATTCCATGCAGCTTTCAGAGAAGTGGCGACCGGTGGGTGGCATAACCTTCCCCCCGGCATCAGGCTACTGCATCCCGAGGAAGAAATCTATGCAAGTTGGCCCGAGTATAGAGTTAACAGTCGCTAGCCGCTCGCCGTAATGCTCTCGGTGTGGCGCGACATCTTCGCCGTGCGCTCGATCTTATCCCAGGCGAATGGTCGTCCATCGATCGCGCGTTTCAGAGTCTTGAATAGGACCACGGAAAAGATCTGCCGGTAAGCAAAGCGCTGCAACCAGATGTGGAAGAGCAACCACCCATTTCCTTTGTTGGCCGGATGTCGGCGCTCGAGTGAAAAAGCCAGAGTCGAGGTGAGGAAGTCGATAATCAGGAAAGCCAGGAAGTAGGTCAGCAGCTTCTCAAAGCTCGCTGCGCTGGCGGCCTCCGGATGGAAATGCCGGTCGATGAAGTAATGAATGACGCCGGCAATGAACATCAGGTCAATAAAGGGCGAGACCAGCGGCAGCAGAATCTGAAAAATGACGATATTGGGCAGAGCGAACAGCCCCATCGCCCTGTTCGTGCGGAAAGCCTGTTTGTGCTTGAAGACCGCCTGCAAGGTTCCGAAGGACCAGCGGAAGCGCTGGCGCATCAGGCCCCTGGCGTTGATCGGCGCTTCGGTGAATGCCAGCGCCTGGTCCTCGTAGATTACCTTGTAGCCCTGTTCCAGAAGATTCATCGTGAGGTCGGCGTCTTCGGCGACGGTATTGATCGGATAGCTGCCGCCACGAAGAACAGCGGCAGTGCGCCATGCCCCGATGGCTCCGGGCACAACCGTGACCACATTGAACAAATCGAGGGCCCGGCGCTCGAAATTCTGGCTGGTGATGTATTCCAGCGCCTGCCAGCGCGTCCAAAGATTCACGCGATTGCCAACCTTGGCGTTGCCTGCAACTGCGCCGACTTTCTCGTCAGCAAAATGACGCACCAGCTTCGAAACCGCGTCCGGAGCTATCACGGTGTCGGCGTCGATTCCGACATAGACCTCTTCATCCAGATGCTGCAACGCAAAATTCAGCGCTTCCGCTTTACCAGCATTCGGCTTGGTAAGCACGGTCAGCTTGCCGGCAGCTAGTTCGGCAGGATACGCATCACGTGCTGCCTCGAAGGTGCTGTCCGTCGATCCGTCGTCGATTACGATGACACGGATGTTCCGGTAATCGGAGTTGAGCACCGAGCGAATCGTGCGAACAATCACCGACTCCTCGTTGTACGCCGGAATGACCACGGCAACGCGCGGATCATACTCACCCGGCGGGATACGGCGACGCCGGATGCGAGCGATCAGCGCCAGAATCCCAACCAGGATCAATCTCGCGCTCATCAGCACGTCGCCCACGAAGAAAACATCGACAACAAAATGGCTGAAGAAAGAGAAGAAGAAGAAGGCAACCGAGTCGATGCGCGCCTGCCAGCGCATCCGGGGCGAAATAGGCGGCATCACCTCGGCGGTGGTCTTGCCCATCAGCTCGGAGACCGGCACCAATTCGTATCCCTTGGCGCGGAGTGTCGTAATGAGCAAAGGCAGCGCGGCCACCGTCGCCGAGCGGTTGCCGCCTCCATCGTGCAGCAGAATGATGCTGCCGCGAAACCACGGCTTGTCCTTCATGATCGCGAGCTGCGCGAGCACGTTGTCCGTGATCTCCTGCGGCGTCTTGCGGGGGTGCTCGTTCCAGTCGTCGGTATCGATTTTGTCGCCGATGATGGTGTAGCCCATCTGTTGGATACGATCGGCGGGAGCAGCCTGGTCATTTGTGTCCGGCTCCTGATCGATCGAGTAAGGAGGACGGAAGTAGAGAGGCTGGATGCCCAACTCGGCCGCAAAAAGCCGCTCGGTGAGATTCAACTCCAGCTGGATCTGACGGTCGGATATTTCACTTATGTCTGGATGCGTAAATGTGTGATTGCCGATCTCATGGCCTTCGCGAACATAGCGCTTCAGGATGTCGGTGTAGTCCTGACCCTGCTCTCCGATCACCATGAAAGCAGCCTTTACGTTGTACTGCTTCAGCACATCGAGAATCTTTGGCGTCCAGATGGGATCGGGACCGTCGTCAAAGGTGAGCGCAAGCTTGTTCGGATGGTATCCGTACTGCTGGACCACGTACGACCGCGGCAACGACTCCATGTGCTCGTCGGTGATCGTAAAGTTATCCGCGTCCATGTTGACGGTACGCCTGCCGGTCTGCGGCCGCGAGATGATGCGCAAGATGTCGCCTTCCCCCTCGGTGTCGACGTCGTTTCCAGGAGGAACCACCGCAAGCTGGTGCGGCGCTTCCTTCGCGCTGGGGTGATCCCACACCGACCATAACGATCCGTCTTCGATACCCAGGCGCCACAGCGCGAATGTGCTGATCCCCATCTGGCGCGAGGCGCGCAATTCATTGAGAGCCGTCACGCCGTCAAGGAACCACACCTGGTGGCGCATGTGCTCGTCTTCGTCGTCATAGGCAAAGTGGGCGTTTAACTCATCGCCTTCCAGGTGCACATCGGCATCGGCGTCGGCGGCTCGCTGCCAGGCCTCCTGCACGCTCAGGTCATCCACGTTCGCCACTCGCTGGGCGGGCTTCTTGCCCTTTTCCGGAAGGGGCAGCGCCCAGTCGTATCCGTAGTTGCCCATCCCGCAAATCAGCTTTTGTTTGGGAACGACCTTCAGCGCCCGCTGGAGGTTGTTCTCGAACCAGTCCTGAGCGGCAATTGGGCCAGGATCGCTCTCCTCTTCATGCTGGTCGTAATTCATCAGGATAACGCCGTCGCTGTTCTTCGCCAGAGCCTTCATGACCCAATCGTCGGCGCTTGACTCCACGTCCACATAGAGGCGCAGGTTCTTCGCATGCAGATCGTGATAAAGCTCGCCGATCCACTCGGTATAAACCTTCAGGTCCTCGTCCGGAACCTGCTCGAAATCAAGACAGATACCGTGGTAGTTGGGGTTTGCATAAAGGAACTTGTCGATCTGATGATGCAGATTCTCGCGGGCGACCGGGTCTTTCAGGACCTTCCCGATCGTATCCCCATGCCATTGCGAATCGGCAGGGTTGTAATCGTTCAGCATGGGGAAGACTTCTGTGTCTTCCTTGGCGGCCGCAAGCACGCGCTGCACCCTGTTCTGCGGATCGACTCCGTGAACCACCCCGGCTTTGTCCACAACGTTATAAAGGCTGACCGGAAAGAGGGATGTGGAGGCGATCAGATCGCCGTTCGGCGCAAAGACGTGCAACCAGTCGGGAAAGAGCAGATCGATCTGGTGGATGTGCGCCTTGAGCGACGAATAGCTCGCCTCATCGTTGGTATAGAACGCTGCGCGAAGTCCTTCATCGCCGTTCAGAGGGATCTCCGACGGCCGGCGATGAGTCTTTCGGCGGGCTGGGCGAGGCGCGCTCTTCCTGAGCGGATCTCCGGTACGCTCCTTGAGCGCCTTGTAATTCCTCTTCTGCGCTGGCAGTAATAGCTCGGGAAGCGTTTGCCGTTTAACCACGCTCAGAAAGAAGACGATCAACACAATCGTCGAGACGACTGCGGTGACGTCCATGATGCGCCGGAGGCGCTTCCATCGCTTGCGTTGCGGATCGTAGAAGATTTGTTTCATCAGGTCGTGGGGCGAATTTCCAGCTTACTGCACAAGGCATTTCTGCTCCTCTTATAGGTTACCCTGGGCGCGGATTTCCTGAGGCCGCTTCCTGGTCGCTTGTATGATTCATCTTCATGCGAGTTGCGTTTCCTCGTAAATGGTGGGTGGGGCTGCTGGCGCTGGCCGCAGGCGCGGCTCTACGGCTCTGGTTTATTCACTCCTACCCCGAAGTTCAAGGCGATCCGCTCGTTTACGGAAACATCGCAAAGAATTGGATGCTGCATGGCGTCTATGGAAAGACGACCAGCGGAGTCCTTCGTCCCACACTTATCCGTCTGCCCGGATATCCACTATTCCTCGCCGCCTGCTTCAAGCTCTTCGGCATGGAACACTACCACGCGGTTATGTTCCTGCAGACCGCCATGGACCTCGCAAGCTGCCTACTGATCGCCGCCTTCACGGGCCGCATCTGGAGTGCAAAAGCCGCGTGGTGGGCTCTGTGGCTCGCTGTGCTCTGCCCGTTCACGGCAAATTATGCAGCTGTTCCTCTGACTGAGACGCTGGAGATCTTCTGGATCTCCGTCGCTCTGTACGCACTCGCGCGATTTCTTGGCACAGATGCTCCGCGCTGGAGCTGGGCCCTGCTCGAAGCCCTCGCCTGGAGCTACGCCGCTGTGCTGCGCCCCGATGGAGCCCTTCTTGCCGTCGCTCTTTGTCCTGCAATGGTCTGGTACGGAGGCAAGCTCTGGGGCACAAAGCGCCTGCTACGCTACGCAGCGGTCGCTGCAGTACTCTCCGTGCTTCCTTTTGTTCCGTGGACCATACGCAACTGGCGCACTTTTCACGTTTTTCAGCCCCTGGCCCCGCGCTACGCCACAGACCCCGGGGAATTCACCGATCCCGGCTTCAACCGCTGGACGAAAACCGTCTGTGTCGATCTGACCTGCACCTGGGAGGTCTATTGGAACGTTGATAGCGACGTAATCGACATCGCAAAGCTTCCATCGCGCGCCTTCGACCGCTCGATGCAGTACGAGCAAACCCGGCAGCTTCTCGATGATTACAACAAGACGCAGACTCTAACCCCCGCAATGGACGAACGTTTCGCGCAGTTGGCCGCGGATCGAGTCAGCGCCCGACCACTGCGCTACTACCTGGCACTGCCCCTGGCACGCCTGGCAGATATGTGGCTACGTCCGCGCACCGAACTGCTGTGGATTGAGCTGCGCTGGTGGGAATTCCAACATCATGAGGGCGAGACCATCTTTGCGTGGGCCTACGCCGGGCTCAATCTCTTGTATCTGATCGCTGCGCTTTTTGGTGTGAGACGCCGGCCGCCGCTTGCAGGCGCGATGGTGACTTTCATCCTGCTCCGCTGCGCCCTTCTCGTAACCATCGAAGCGCCCGAGCCGCGCTACACTCTGGAGTGTTTTCCGATGATTATTGCGTTAGCGGCAATTGCACTCGCTCCCCGCCGCCAGGCCGCTACTTCCTGACTCTCTGCGTCCCCGGAGCCAGCTGCAACACAAACGCGCTCGGAGGCACGCTGTTCAACCGAATGTTCGAATACACGGCCGTGCGCCAATCTCCGCTCGCCTGAAACACCTGTTGCTTGAGCGAGATGGCCTGTTTCGCATCGACCCACACGGTAATGTGTGTGAATTCGTTGTTGCCCGGCTGCTTCGGAGTCAGATCGAGCTTCGCCGTGTCCACATCAGCGATCTTTTCCGTGCCCTGGTACGTGATGTTCCAGTGGGCTGCCAGATCCTTTCCGCTGCCGCCAAATCCGAGCGTCAGATATCGCTCAACATTCGCGCCCGCATTCAGAATCGTCTCCTGCTTCAGGCTCGGCTGGTAATAGTCAAGTTCTCCGCCCTTGTACAGCACATCTTTCGGAGAGGGCTGATCGTTTTCGGTTTTGATGTGCGCGACCATCTCAGTAGTATTGCCCAGACGCCGAAACGCAATCGTTCCCTTTTGATAATCATGGCTCTGCACGACCGCCGTGTACTGGTCCCACACAAAGTCGGCCTGCGCGCTCTGAAACTTAGCCGAAGCTTCATCCATCTCGGCCAGGACTTTCTGCAGCTCGGCGTTCTGCGCCAGTGCTGCAAGAGGCGTGAAAATCAGGATTACTGCGAACGTGCGCAGCAGATTGCTTTTCTTCATAGAAGTTCTATTTCTGCTCCGTTGAGATTGGATGCGGGCCCAGGAGGACAGGCGAGTTGGCCCTAACGATGGGCCCACACGCGATAAACGCTGATCTTTCCGTGCGGCTCCTTAACCGCCTCGTAGCGATCGATGACCACGGCCCCCGAAATCGATTCCACGTTCTGTTGGAGTTGCGAATCGAGCGAACCGCTCCCGCGAATC
>JABCZC010000093.1 GCA_013289875.1 Acidobacteriota bacterium
TGAATTGCTCTGTTATCGCAAAGAGCCAGGCCGCGATGCGGTTCCGTATCCGTATCCGCTGTTTTCGGCACTGGCTTCGGAGGCACTGACCTGCCTCGATCCCCGCTCCCCGTATTTCTCACCACGCCTGCACGATCTTATTCCGGCAAGCCGGCGCAGAGCCTGCACGCGAGTGATCATTACGATTCGCTGGCGCATCCGCTACTACCTGGCGGCGGAAGAGGATGCCGGAGGATTGTGGCGTCTGCATGGCAGATCGGGATCGTCCGCTCCGGATCTTGCGACGACGGCCTGCGCCGCCGCGTTGCTCCTTGAAGAACGGCATGACGCGCCGGCGCGGCATGTGGGCGCGGTTCGCCGGCTGATGGCGGAGCAACCGGGTGATGCACTGGGGTGGCTCTTCGGTCTTCGTTTGCTGAGTCTTGCGGGCGAGCCGGACCCGGTTTCGTTGCAGGCTGTGGGCCAGCTGATCGCCAACGAGATCGGCGATCCGATCCCGGTCGCCTGGGCGATGGATCAGGTGGAGCACGACGGCCATATCGTCTTCGGCAGGGCGATTCGCGATCGCCCGCCCTCCGCTATTCCACCTGCGGGAAGCCGATTGCGAATGGCTTTCGCCGTGTCCTCATTGCTGCATCGAGGACATCGAGGTCCGGAGCTTGATCGCGGCATAGACGCGCTCGCGAATGATCCGGCTCCGCCGTGGTTGTTGGAGCACGATCCTCTCCGGCATTTCGTGGCTTCCCCAGCGGCAACACTTGCGATCATTCTCCGCACCATGGCGCAGGCTTTGGCAAATGAGGATGCGGGGAGATCGACATGTTAGCCGTCGCAACCTGGGAGGGACTGCAGCGGCAGAAGCATGAGGCAGAAGCTGCGGGAGCGGATTTCCATCAGCGACATCAACAGGAGATCGACGACTATCGCGACGCTATCGACGGAGCGTTACGGCTTGGTCTGCAGCGCCTGGAAGCAGCTGTCGCGGAGCTGGGGCAAGGGAACGCGTTCTGCCGCGATCTCGCTGGCCAGACCGCAAACTATGTCGAATGGATGCGCTGGTCTCTGGGCGATCTGCCGTACTTCGCCTTCGCCATCTCGCCCTCTGAGGAGCAGATTGAGCAGAACCTTCCGGGGTGCGCGCTTGTCTATTTTGCCGGACGGGTGCTCGACGACTTTCTGGATCGACACCATCTGTATCGGGGCCGGCGTTTCACGCTTCTTTCCGCGCTGGCCGACCAGCGCGGCCTGGGTGGCGAGGCCGATGCCCTCACCGTGCTAATGGCTGTGTTGCTCACGGTTGAGGGTCTCGTGCAAGTACAGGAGGGTGGTGCCGCCGGCGAAAAACTGGCAGCACAAGTGCTGCGTTCGGCGCGCGGTCTTCTCATCGGCATTCTGATGGACAGATCGGGGCCAGAGCTATGGAGCCTCGAATTTTACGAACGCCTCATTGAGCATAAAAATGTTGATTACTGGAGACTGCTGTACGACGCGCTCGATCCGGCGCATCGTTCACCGCTCTATCCGGTCCTCGCCCGCTACTACGCGCTCGCGCAGAAGGTAAACGACCTTGAAGACTACTCCCGCGACGAACTTCAGGGACGGCCAAACATCGTCTCGATCCATCGGCTGGTGGCGGGTGTTGCAGACAATGGAGCCGAGACGACTGGCGAGGTGCTCCACTCGATCGAAACGACTCTGGCCGACGAGATGCTGCAGCTTGGGCGACAAGCAAGAAGCTTGCCCGAACCTGCGCGGGCGATCGCCCTGCTGAAGATCGGGGAGATGCAGGGAGCATGCGAACGCATTGGATTCTTTGTTCAGCCGGCCGAAATTGCGAAGACGAACGGTTCAAAGACCGAACGCTCCGCGGCGAAGCTAGGACTGGCGTGGCACTCGGGCCTCGAGGAATTCGTGCAGCGTCGCGGAGTTGAGGCGCTGGAACGGGTTGCGTGTCCGGCCTGTGGTGGGGACCGTCCGCAGGTCGTATTTCGCAAGCAGGGCTTTGGATTCAACCGCTGTGCAGAATGTACGCATCTCTATGTGAGTCCCCGGTTACGCTCCGAGTACAGCGCACAACTCGCGGTTGAATCGGCCGAGACTGCCTACGATCCGTTCCTGGAGACGCAGAAGATTTACGCGGAGTCGATCTGCCGGACATTGAGCCAATATTCGACCGGGCAAAGACTGCTCGATCTCGGTCATGGGGCCGGGTATCTCATGCTCATGGCGCGTGCGTATGGGTTCCAAGTTTATGGGGTCGATGCGTCAGCGGTCAGCTCCGATGCGCTGAAGCCGGTCTTCGGCGATCGCTTGCAGCAGATGCACGTGGACGAGCAGACATTGCCCTGGGGGAACTTTGATCAGGCAGTGATGAGTCACGTGCTGGAACACATGGCGAAGCCCCGACAAACGCTGCCGAAGGTCCATGCGGCGCTCAATTCGGGCGGCCTGCTCTACGTGGCGGTGCCGGACAGCGAGTCCCTCCAGTTCCGTGTTTTTGGCAAGAAGTGGGACGCGGTCAGCCCTATCGCGCATCCGCAATTTTTCAATCAGGAATCGCTCAGCCGCCTGCTTCGTGACACAGGATTCGAGCCTCTGCTACGAGTGCATTCGCCGAAACTGCTTGGGCCGGAGCGAAAGCGCTGGATGCGTCTCTTCCGGCGTCTCGGCGGCGACGAGTCGGGGGAGCTTGCAATCCTTGCACGCAGGGTGCCCGACCCGCCGCCGGCTTAGTCGGGTGAGTCGAAGCCGCGATCGACGATGTGCGAGGCGATTTCTTCGAGAGAGTCCCGGTAAGGAGATTCGGGAAACTCTTCGAGGAAATCCATGCCCTCCAACGCCAGCTCGCGCGCCTTTGAGTACGCGCGCAGCAGGCCGGGCGAATCGGCGACGGCGTTAATCGACTTAGCCAGATCGGCCGGGGTGTGCGGCTCGCGCCGCAGGATGCGCCAGAGCACGTGGTCTTCGGTAAGGCCCTCCATGGCATAGAGGATGGGCAGCGAAAGACGGCCCTGCTCAATGTCGATGCCCGGGGTTTTGCCGGCAAGCTCTTCGGGACGCACGATGTCAAAGATGTCGTCCATGATCTGAAATGCCGTGCCGAAGCGGCGTCCAAAGCGCCCCAGGCGGAGAGCCTGATTTTTGCCGCAGTCGACGAGAAGACCGCCCGACTCGCAGGCCAGGCCGAAGAGCGTGGCTGTCTTGCGTTCGATGGTGCGGAAATAGCGGTGCTGAAGTTCGAGCAGGCCGGTGGAGGGGTCAGTGAGGATCTCATCGAGTTCGCCACGGCAAAGATCGAAGCCGACATTGAGCACCATGCGCACAAGATCCATGTCTTTCTGCGCGTCGATGCCCTCGACGAAACAGCGGATCGCCTGAATGAACTGCATGTCCCCGATGAGCACGGCCATCTCGGGACCACGTTCGGAGTAGACGGTCTGCAGCCCACGACGAACCGGCGCGACATCGACAATGTCGTCGTGGATGAGCGTGGCGACGTGCAACATTTCGAGCGATACCGAACCTTTTATGACCTTGGCAGGGAGATCAGTCAAGCCAGGGGGCGCAGCCATTCGCGCGCAGAGAATCATGAGTAACGGGCGGAGCTTCTTGCCGCGGCGATAGGTTTCATATTCAGCTTCGGTAAGGTAGTCGGCCTGCGGCTTGAGGGCTTCGAGCAGTGTCTCTTCGAAGCGGACGAAATCGGCTTCGACGAGCAGCTTTGCTTTGCGAACGGGATCGCTCAAAGTGGTGACACCCCTGGGGGAAGAGTCTTTTTCGCAATGTAAAGCGAAAGTATTTATGGAGGGATGACCCACTGAGAGTGGGCGCCGACAAATCCAGCCTAAACTCCAGAACTCTAGCAAGCTGGCGATCCCGAGCGCAAATATTCACTCAGACGAAAAATTCATAGCGCCGCCTTCAGAAATTAACTTCACACTCGAATGTGGACGGTGCTATATTTCGTTTCCCAGATTGCTTCACACCATTGCCGTCGCTGAAACCCACCTGCGGCAGGCTTGAGTGACGAAGGCCGCAGCACGACGGCCACGGATTCTCCGACAACTACAACCTCATCAGGATGGCTGCAACCCGCAGCCGAGGAGAAGTACATGCCCGACATTTCTGCCTCTTCCGTGAACGATGCCTGGAACGCTCTGTGGACGCCTAACGGCGTCTACCACCTGCCGAGTAAACTCAAGAAGAAAACGCGCCAGGGTCCGGCCTGGTTCCGGCCCGTTCCGCCGATCCCGATCCAGGACAGCGGCCCCATCGTCGTTCTCAACCGTGACCCGTGGGGTATCGTTACGGTGAACCTGAAAAACGGCCTTGTCTCCCAGCTTGAAACCATCCACCCGGAAGGATTTACATACGACCCGGCGACTGGCGCCATCAGTGCAAGGGTAAGTTTCAAAGAGCTGAAATTTGTTGGCGACTACGAAGTTCGCCGCGGGCGAGCCACATCCTCCGCAATCAAGATTGCGAGCAAGGCGTTGCAGCCGCATCCTTCGCTCGCCCCGGCTGCCGCCGCCGCGACCGGAGGAACGGACGGCATCACGCTGGCGAAGAACTATCAGAACCAGCTAAGCCACTCCGCCGGCCAGAGCGGCCAGGTCATGCTCAACACCTACTACACGCACAATGACGCCTACGCATCAGCGTTCCAGAACACCAAGCTGCTGAAGAACTGGCAGTTCCTCCAGACGGGCGGCAAGACCACCTCTGACTTTGCGGCACAGACAACGAATGCGGCGCAGCCCGGCAACACGCAATCGGTCAACGTCAATGGAGATCCGAGTTACTCTCCTCACGCTTTCACAATGCAGCTCCTCGTGGCCACTGCGTGCAATGCGCAAGGCAATACCGATGCCGGCTCCGCGTCCTACAGCTTCAAAGCCGCCACCCTGACGCCGTCGGGTACCCCCCAGACCGTCAACAATGTGATGACGACAGTCGCCACCACGCCGCCGCCCTCCCAGGACAGCCTGGTTGCCATGGCTGTCGTTCCTGAACCGGACTGGATGATCGAGATTCGCAAAAAGGTACAGCCGATCATCGAGGAGATTGAAAAGGAAGAGGAAGACGTGCGACGCGGCGTGATATTGCGAGAGGAAACCGCCCGTCCCGTTCACAGCGGCTTCCGTTCGTATGTCCCATCTCCGCCGATAACCATCACTGGTGCTGTGGCGCAAGCTGAGGATGGTAGCCCCGTAGTCAACTTCACAGGGATCGATGGCGTCGTATCCGAGGTAAATCTGGCGCTGGGCGTCTTTCCCGGCAGACTTCATCCACACCTCGCGGAGGCAGTCGGGAAAGCAAATTTCCTGAAGGCCATTCTCGCCAGACGAATCACGTCGAGCATCGCTACATCCGCTCTTCTGCCGCATATGGGACGCCTGATGACCCTCGCCCTGAGTGAAAAACTCGGCCCCGTCAGTTAGACGGATACGCCCGCACCGGCCCGCACCTCTGCGGGCAGCACAGTGAACATGGGAGGCTTCGATGAGTTTAGATATCCTCGGCACACTGCAGATCTTTGAGAAGGATGGCGGCATCAGCATCACCCCCGACGTCCAAAAGGAGTTCGGGGCGGCGATCGGCACGGCGATCCAGCAGCTGTTCTCCGGCTCCATACAGATCGGCGGCGCGACGTTCAAGTTGTCGGGCGATTCCGGATTGGCGACTGTCACGGGCACCGGCTCCGCTGCTCCGCTGCTCTCCGCGTTCTCGGTTACCGCAGTCTTTACGGCTACCGGGGAAAATGTCACGATGCAGTTCAACGGCAGCATCCAGGGGAACATTCCTCTCTCCGATGCTTGGCCTGCGGTATTGAACGGATATCCCTTCAACAAGCTCGCACTGACCAGCGGAACGCTGGCGCTGGACGTGAATCCAGGAGACACCAGCTTCGACCTGAAGATCAGCCCAACCGTCAGCTATGAAGGCACGACGCTGGGAACGGGTCTGCTCGAAGTGCAGTATGAAAACAGCGAACTCGGTTTCCTGGGCGGCTTTATCGCGCAGGGCAAATGGAGTCCAAGCACTGACATTCCAGTGCTCCAGAACCTGACCATCACTGGAACGGTCGGCGCATTCTTTTCGACCATTACCGAAAGCGATCTGAGCGCGTTCACCGGTTTCCCGTTCGTGCCTGACTCGATCGAGCCAGGCTTAACATTTCTGGCCCAGATTGAACTCGATGACTCGCTCTCGCGGCTCAAGGATTTCCTTGCCAGCGGCACGACTTTGCAGTTGACGGCGATCGTTCCCAAGGATGGCGGTTTGTCCAAGGCCAGCATCTCGGCTGCTCTCGCAAAGGTCAGCCCTACGGGCGACTTCGAAATCAGCGATCTCTCGCTGACGTGGCAGTCGACTTCCGCCGACTCAGGGACCATCACATTGTCCGTCACGGCGACCATCAACTTTTCCGCCGGACAGCCATTGGACATTACCGGAACCGGAACCTTCGTTTACGGTAAGTCGCCAAGTCTTGACCTCGGCATGACACTTTCCGCTCCCGGCGGCTGGCTGCATCCGTTTGGTATTCCTCAACTGACGATTGACTCCGTGGCTTTCGCCCTGTCTCTGTCCGATGAGGGCATCAACATCGCGCTTGCCGGCGAGATCACTATCGGCACCGGCCCGGAATCCGTGCTGCTGGACGTGGGCGCGGGCCTCGACGACTTCGAAGTGCCGAGCTTCCTCGCCGCGGAGCTCTCGAAGGCTGACAGGGGCAAGCCAGTCACGCTGGCCGCTCTCATCGACGACTTTCTTCCTTCACTGAACCTGACCTCGGTTCCCCTACTCAAAGACATCACCTTTACGGACCTCAAATTCTGGGCGGTGGCGGCGCCGATCGTAATCGACGGTAAAAACTATCAGCCGGGCATTGGCGCCAGCGGCGGAATCTCCTTCTTCGGGTACGAACTCGACTTCGCTTTCTGCCTGATCACATCGCCTTCAGTGGCTGTGCAGGCCAAGGGCATGATCAGCCAAAACGGCGGCCCGATTGTAATTACGGGTGGGGGCATTACCTGGCTGACGATCTCCGACTCGACCGGCAAGCTGGGCGCGTCCGCCTGCATCGATACCACTGCCTCCGGATACTGCACCTGCCAGGGCGGGATAACCAACGCCTACTTCTGCATCAATGGGAAGATCAGCATCCTCGGGTTGGCGAACCTTTCAGTTGTTGCTGCGGCAGCCAGCAATCTCTTCGAGCTGGACGTGGACCTCAGTGTCTCAACCGTCTTCAGCGACAAATTGCACGTCTTTCTGGACCCCAGCAGCAACAACTTCGCGGCTTCGGTAGACATGGATTTCTCGCCCCCCGACATCGTGCTCGGACCCTATCTGATCATCCCGCAGTTTACGATTCCGACACCGAAGGTTTCCGTGTGCCTCGCGCTTGGCACCGTCGTTCCCACCGTGGCTCCGTGCACGGATGGATGGCTCCCCGGTTCGGCACCATACTTCCATTTCGACCTCAAGTTCGCATGGGGCGACTTCAACTTCAATGTTGACGTCGATCTTGACCTCAGCTCCGCTGCGAACGCGTTCAACGACTTCGGCAAGTTCCTGGTTAACTTCCTGCTGGAAAGCCCCAAGCTGGTCCTCGCTTTCCTGCTCAATGTCGCCGAGCTCGCCGCAAAGTTCCTGTTATGGCTCGGGCAGGAGGTTTTGGAGGTCGCCAAGGCGATTGCAGCTTTCTTTGAGATGCTATTCGACGACGCGTTCCAGCTCGTCTCCGACATTTGGGACGCTTTGGTGAAGGTGTGCGCTGTCGTTACCGGCAACGATTCGATGAGCTCGAGCGTGTCGCTTGCCGAGGTGAGCACTCCGGATGGTCTTGTGAGGTCGACGCAGGTCGCAACGATTCCAGAGGTTCTGGCGAAGCTTACCGATTCGCCAAACGGCCAGACACTGCTATATCACTACTATCTGCATCGCGACGAAGCCGATTTGTTGATGCGGCGAAATCCGGAGGTAAGGGCAATCGTACAACGTCACGTCGAAAGCCCCGAGTTCGCCTCTGGTGTTTATCTGCCCATGGTCATCGACGTGATCAACGTGACAGCGCCGCAGGCCAGTCCTGAGTTCCGGCAATCGGCGCAGGAGGTAATCACGGGGCTTGAGCCGCACCGCAACAAGAGCTACAGGGAGCTTCTGGTTCTGCTCGAAACAACATAGTCGCCGGGGCCGGTCTCGATGCGCTTGAGCCCGGCCCGATGGCCTCTCTGAACGAATTCTTTAGGGGGAGATGATGTCCGGTTCGATACAGCAAGTGATTCAGGACATGCTTAACAGCGTGCTGCCCACAATTAACACACCTGGCGGACAGTACTATCTGCCTACCTGGATCCAGACCAACGGCTACGATCCGTATGGCAAGACTGAGGCCATGACCTGGTCGGTCAGCCTGAGCGACCCAACCGTCATCCAGACCGCGGCCAGCATTTGCGCGCAAATCTATCAGGGTGGAGAACCCTGCTCGGACCCAAACGCCTTCTATATAGCAGCTCCCGCTACACAACCGACCCTTGTGCTCGGCGGCAATCCGGGAGACCTGCTTATCGCCGGCTTCTCCAACGCGGTGATGGCTTCCATGACATCGCAGACAAGCGATCCCTACACGATCATCGCGATTGCCAATTTCTCGACGCTTTCGAATTACGCGCCGAATGCGGTCATCTCCGGAAAATTTACCTTTACGGAGTATTGCTGCTGCAGTCTCGACCAGAAAGTTTGCAGCACAACTCCTCCTGACGCGCAAACGGGCAGTGGCACTTTCACTGCGACGGTCAAGGGATCTGCAACCGCGACGATTACATTTAAGATCACCGATCTCGCTCCAGGCATCCTGACAATCGGCGTTCAGGGAGTGAACATCGTCCCTCCGATGAGCGGTGGTAACCCGGCGATAACGATTGCCATCGACATCACCAGCATCCCGAAGAATGTCAACAGCCAGACATACAACGATGCCGCGATGGAAGCCTTCAACAGCTCTCAGGGTCTCGCCAATATCGTGAATCAGATGAACGCCATCATGAACCAACCCGCACAGTTAACCGCGATGGGCAATATCCTGACTCAGGTCATCGATGGCTATCTCAAGAATAGCCATCAATATCCGTTCAACACAGCCTCGCTGGCCCTAGTCTGACGACGATTGTACGATTCGATAGTCAACACTTTGGTGCCAGACATGTCCGGTTCGATACAGCAAGTGATTCAGAACATGCTCGACAGCGTGTTGCCCACCATAAATACCCCAGGGACCTCCTATTATCTACCCACCTGGGTCCAGACCAACGGCTACGATCCCTATGGCAAGAAAGACGGAATTACCTGGGCTGTCACCCTGACTGACAAAAACGTCATCCAGACCGCTGCCAGCATTTGTGCGCAGCTCTATCAGGATGGGGAAGTTTGCAAAGACCCAAACGCCTTCTACATTGCGGCTCCCGGACACCCACCGGTGCTGGTGGCCGGAGGCAATAGTCCGGGCGACTTGCTGATCTCCGGCTTCTCCAACGCGGTGATGGCCTCCATGACCTCCCAGACGAACGATCCTTACACGATAGTTGCAATCGCCAAGTTCTCAACGCTTCCCAATTACGCGCCGAATGCGGTCATTTCCGGAAAATTTACCTTTACGGAGTACTGCTGCTGCAGTCTCGATCAGAAAGCTTGCACCACGGCTCCCGAGGCGGCGGTGGGCAGCGGCAAATTCACTGCGACGATCGACGGATCTGCTACCGCGACGATTACATTTAAGATCACTGACCTTGCTCCTGGCGTTCTGACAATCGGCGTTCAAGGGGTAAACCTTGTTATGCCGATCAAAAATGGAAACCCGGCGATTACGATCAAGATCGACATCACCAGCATTCCCAAAGGTGTAAACAGCAAGACCTACAACGATGCCGCGATGGAGGCCTTCAACAGCCCTCAGGGACTCAGCAACATCGCGTCGCAGATGAACAACATCATGAACCAGCCAGTACAGTTGGAGACGATGGGCGACATCCTCACTCAAGTCATCGATGGATATCTAAAGAATAGCCATCAATATCCGTTCAATGCCGCGTCGCTGGCGCTCTTCTGACGATGGCCGTCACCGGGAATGACGGTTCTTTCAAGCCGCATCGCAACAAGAGCCTCGACCCGCCTCCGGCCTGCTCGAAGCGTCTTATTTCGCCAGGGGCCGTGACCCGACGCACGCAGAGCAGGCTCGACGGCTTCACCGAAGGAAGTTTCTAAGGAGGAGATCGATGTCTGATTCTATACAGAAAGTGATTCAGGACATGCTCAACAGTGTGCTGCCGATCATCAACACACCCGGCGGTCCCTACTATCTCCCTACGTGGATACAGACGAATGGATACGATCCATTTGGCAAGGCCGAGAAATTATATTGGTCGCTCAGTACGAACGATCCCGCCGTCATTCAGACCGCAGGCAGCATTTGTGCGCAAATTTACCAGAATGGCGATCCTTGCTCGGAGCCGAAAGCATTCTACATAGCGGCTCCCGGAACCGCCCCGGCACTTGAGGTCGGTGATGATAAAGACTTCGGAGGCCTGCTCATTTCCGGTTTTTCCAACGCCTATATGGCTTCCATGACCTCGCAGGCAAGCGATCCTTACACGATCATTGCAATTGCCCGGTTCAACACTCTCCCAAATTACCCGCCGAACGCGGTTATCTCAGGTAAATTCACTTTAACCGAGTACTGCTGCTGCAGCAACGACCAGAAGGTGTGTACCACGACTCCGGACGCGCAGACGGGCACTGGCACCTTCATCGCGACTGTCATCGGATCCGCCACCGCAACGATTACATTTAGGATCACCGATCTTTCCCCGGGCGTACTGACGATAGGCGTTGAGAACGTGAACATCGTCCCGCCAATGACCAACCAAGGGAACCCGGCCGTTACTATCACCGTGGACATTACCAGCATTCCGCCGAATGTCAACAGTCAGACATACAACAATGCCGCCACAGAGGCCCTCAACAGCCCTCAGGCGCTTAACAGTATCTTGTCCCAGGTGAATACCATCATGAACCAGTCCGGGCAACTGAGCGCGTTAGGCAGTATCCTGACTCAGGTTATCGACGGATATCTGAAGAGTACCCATCAATATCCCTTCAACACCGCGTCGCTGGCGCTCTATTAACGATGGCTGACTCCCCCGGTGCGTTGCCGCCGGTACTCTTCATCGGCCACGGAGAGATCCCGAACGGATTTTCGCGAGTGATCCAGAGCCTGCTGGAAAGCCTGGTGCGTCTCCAGCCCCGCTATCGTCTTCATCATCTCGCCATCAATCGCACCGAACCAATAGAGCAGCGTGGCTGGACTGTGCATGGCAATCGAGGGACACTGCACAACGCCGAAACACTCGAGGCATTGCTCCGGCAGGTGCAGCCCAAGATCGCCGTCATCTTTGATGTGCCCTGGGTCTGCGCCCAAAGAGTAGATACCGTCGCGTCGTCATCGGCTTGCATCGTCTGCTATTGCGCAATCGACGACCGCGAATCTCTGCCGCCTGCGGTTCTGCTAAAACTGGCCCGCGCCCACTGCCTGGTGGTGTTTACCCGCTTTGCACGCGAGCTGTTGTTGCAAGGCTTTCGGGAACTCGGCATCGAACAGTCGCCAGGGATCGAGGTCATTCCGCACGGCGTAGATACGAGCGTCTTCCGGCCCATCGTTTCCGCTGCCAACCTGCGGGAATCGCGGAGGCTCTCGCGCCTTGCCGCACGGCGGCAGTTGTTCGCGAATGATGAGCGCGCCGGAGATTTCCTTATACTGAATGCGAATCGCAACCAGCCATTCAAACGAATCGATATCGCTCTTGAAGGCTTCGCATTGTTTGCCAAAGACAAGCCGGAGTCTGTCAGGTTATATCTCCACATGGCAAGCAGACGGCCCGCGCCGGGCGAAATGCCGCTGGTGGACCGGCTCAACATCCGGCATCGCATTCTGACGACGACACGTGAAGAATTGCATCCCCATGTCGATGACGCTGCGTTAAATGTGATTTACAACGCATGCGATGTAGGCATGAACACGTCCGAAAAAGAGGGCTGGGGGCTAATCGCCTTTGAGCACGGCGCCGCGGGGTCTCCGCAGTTGGTGCCGAACCATGGCGCGTGTGCGGAGCTATGGGAGGGATCGGCTCTCATGCTCGAGACTGAAGCGGAGCAAGAAGGGACGACGGTAGCTCCCGAAGCGGTCGCACACGCGCTGGAGCGCCTCTACCGGGACGAGCAGGAGCGCGACCATTGGGGAGAGAGCGCTTTCCGTAATGCGACCCGCCCCGAGTACCGATGGGATGCAATCGCTTTCCGTTGGCACTGGCTGATATCCAGTCTGTTAGAGAGCGGCGCTAGTTCGGATACTGACCCTACTCAAAGGTGATTGAGACGAAGGTGTTCTGGACGAATTGCGGCTGCGAATAAGAGAGAACTATGCTGCGGCCTTCGTCCCCGCTGAATTGCGCGTGCTGGAAGCACACGGAGACCAGGTTTGCGTGAGGCTGATGCGGCAGCCCCCCCGCAATAGTCGGCTTGCTGAATGGTCCCCAGGGCTTCGGCGCTGTACGCAGCATGAGCGCCTTCGACATGGCATCGGCATACAGCATCAGGTATCGCCCGAGGTAGGCATTGAAGGTGACCGAATACTCGGAGCTGCACTCGGTCAGCGGCACGGAGTCGAAGATTTCGGGGCTCCAGCCCGCCGGCCCGGAGAAAAACTCGTAGGCCGAAGGGTCTTCGATACGACTTTGCTCGACGCGCGCTAGGAACGCCTCATATCCGGGATATCCGCGGCGGCTCGAAAAGATGTAGACGGTATCAGCCTCGCGCAGGAGCTGCACCCCGCAGTGGCATTCAGCCGGAAGGGCAGGCCACAGACGCCAGTCGTCATTTAGCCAGATACGGCGGCAGTCACTTGTCTCAATGTCCAGCACTGCCAGGCCTGTTCCCTGCTCGGTGAAACCCCACGGATCGGTCTGGTTATGGTGCAGGATGCCCAGATAAAAGAGATACACGCGGGTGCCGACGGTGATGCCGTGCTGTGGCCAGAAGCGATATCCCGCGAGCCGCTCAGCCAATGTAGGAACGAGGATCTCGCGAGGACGATCCTGCGCGTCCGTGAAGTAGTGTAGTGAGCTCATCGCGCCGGGCAAGTCGGTGGCATCCGAGATCGCTGCGCAGTTCCCCAGAAACTGTGCCTGCTCCCGGCGTAGCGGAATCGCGAGTGAAGACAGCGCCTGTCGCGGAGCCAGTGCGATCAGCGTATCCGAAAAGACAAACAGCGAGCCGCAATCGAGCGGGATCGACTGGCCACCATCTTGTCCAGCCATCGTCCAATTCACGCCATTAGAGCGCGGTGCAACGCCAGCAATTCGCACACTCCGGAGTGCAAGCGGGACTTCCTCAGCTGCCGGCTCGTTGGTGGTGTGGGGGAGACTCACGCATCTACAATAGCCACGAAGAGACAGATGTGAAAGTACTCTTAAGGCTCGGCAGGATTCGACCCGAGCCGCGTTCATCGCGGGCGGACCCGCTGTCTGATCGAATGCTATACTTCCTCCGAACCAGCCATTGTTCCTCCATAGATCAGGGAAACCCCATCCCATGAACTGGCGCTTTCTACAGCAGATTGTTGAACTAGTTCCCGGGGAGCGCGCAGCGGCAACGGCAGTCACCAACTTTCCCGAAGATCTTCTGGCCGATCATTTCCCAGGCATCCCCGTTACCCCCGGAGTCCTGCTGATTGAAATGTGTGCGCAACTCGGCGGCAAGCTCGTCGAGATCAGCGCATCTGAAAGGCGCGGTGTGCTGATTCTCCCTTTTCTAACCATGGTGAACCAAGCGAAGCTGCGGCGCTTTGTTGGCCCCGGCGAGGAGCTGCGGATCGAAACGGTGCTCGAAGCCCTGCGCGAAGAGTCTGCCATCTGCGCGGGCACTATTCATCTCGGGAGCGAGAGGGTCGCGACCATGTCCCTGATGTTTGCCTTCGAACCGGACGGGCGGATCGATGGACTCGGGCTCGCAGCGATCGAGAAATTCGAGCGCGCGGAATTCCTCCGTTTGGGTCTGGACGGCTTCCCACCTGACAAAGTGACTTTGCAGGCCGTTACCGGGCAGGCATGAGTAAGGTGCGCTCCACCGACGTCGTGGAACAAGACGTGGCATCGCAGCCGCGCATTTGCGTGATTGGCGCAGGACCATGCGGACTGGCGATGGCCAAGAATCTCCTACAGGTTGGACTCCGCAACTTCGTCGTCTTTGATCGCCAGCGGCAGATCGGAGGCAACTGGGTGGAATCGGACGCCTCCGGACACTCCAGCGTATACGAGGGCGTGCGGTCGATCAGTTCACGCCGCCTGACTGCCTTCGCCGATCTTCCCTTCCCTGCGGGTACACCAGACTATCCCACGCGTCACCAGCTGCTCCGGTACCTGCAGGCGTATGCTGCAACCTTTGGACTTGTGCCCTATTTCCAACTGAACACCGAGATCGCGCGCGTGCGACGCATTGAAGGCGGCAGCTGGCAGGTTACGCTTGCCACCGGACAGGAGCGGGGGTTCGATCACGTGATCGTCTGCAACGGCCACCACTCCCGGCCCAATATGCCAGAATTGCCCGGCAGGTTCACCGGGCAGCTCCTGCACTCGCACGACTTTAAAACGTCTGTGCCATTTGCCGGCAAACGCGCGCTGGTAATTGGAGGAGGCAACTCAGGGGCAGACATTGCTGTCGATCTTGCGCGCCGGTGCGGTCACACGACCATGAGTCTGCGCCGCGGATATCACATTATCCCAAGGCATCTCTTCGGCATTCCGTCAGACGTGGCTTTACTCTGGCTTCACTGGATGCCGGGACGGCCGCTCCGTGCCGGAGCCGCGGCGCTCATTCGCGCCCTGCAGGGAAGTGCAGGTCGAACCGGCATGCCCAAACCCGACCACGAGCTGTTCGCGACGCATCCGCTTATCAACTCGGAATTGTCAGCTGCCCTGGCGAAAGGATCGATCACCATCCGCGGCCCCGTGGAGAGCGTCGAAGGATCCCTGGTCAGGTTCAGAGATGATTCCACGACCGTAGTGGACGTGATCGTCGCATGCACCGGTTACGATCCTGGTTTTAGCTTTCTCGATCTTGACCCCGCGGAGCTTCCGCCAACTTGCCCGCTCTATCTGCAAATCATCCAACCGCGCCTTCGGGGGATTTTCTTCCTGGGTTTCTTTCAGCCTTCCGGCTCCATCTGGCCGCTTGCGGATTTGCAGGCTAAACTGCTTGCCAATCACCTCAGTGGACGAGTCGACTTCCCTCACGACCCTCGTGAGATGGACCGGCAAATTGCGCGCGACAAGGTGGTGCGCGGGTTCAGGTATATTGACTCGCCACGGCATCGCATTGAAGTCGACTTCTATAAGTATCGTAGGACTCTGCTCCGCACCATTCCTAGGAATGCGCCTGCGTGGTCCCGCCCGCTAACGAGCAAGCCGGCGTGAAGAGCGTCCTGATCACAGGCTGCTCCGGAGAGATTGGCAGCGCACTGGTGCGTACTCTGCTTTTGGATCCGGAGATCGAACGCGTCGTCGGCGTCGATGTACGGCCACCCGACGGATTTCATGGCGGCCGCTTTGATTTCACTGCCCGAGATGTGCGCGAGCCGCTGGACGCATTGCTCCGTCAACACGGCATCAACACGGTGGTACACGCCGCATTTGTGGTCCACCCCATCCACAATACCGCGCTGGAATACGCAATCGATGTGGCAGGGACACGCTCCGTGGTGCAGAGTGCTGCTGCGGCAAAGGTGGAGAGCTTCGTGCACCTAAGCTCTGCGACCGTCTATGGGGCGCACGCCGACCAGCAGGAGCCGATACCGGAAGAGAGTCCCCCGCGTCCGAATCGCGGCTTCGTATACGCCGAAAACAAAGTAGCGGCGGAGGGGATCGTCGAACAGTTCAGGCGCGAGGCAGCGTTCCGCGCCGTCACAGTGCTCCGCCCGTCGTTCGTGGCTGGTCCAAACAGCCGGAACGCGCTCTTCCGGCATATCAGCCGCCGTTTTGCTGTACTGCCCGGGGCTCAATCTCCGTTGCAGCTGACCCACATCGAGGATTTGATCGAAATCCTTCGCAGAGTAATTCATCGCACGACAGACGGAATTTTCAACGTGGGCGCCGACGGCGCGCTCACGGCATCCCAAATGATGGCGCGACTTCACAATTACTCGCTTACCGTGCCATATCCAGCGCTGCGCTCTCTCGGTGCGATCGCCTGGAAGATGCGACTCTCCTGGCTGACGAACGTCCCGGAGGAGGCAATCGCGCTGCTGCGTCATCCCTGGCGAGTGAAGACCCAGGCGGTGCAGTCGGCATTGGATTTTCGTTTTCGTTACGACACTCGGGCCGCCTTCGAAGATTTCGCCGAGGCCGAGCTGCGCAAGAGATTCACCGCTGCCCGCCGAACCTGCGCGAAATAGGCTCGTCGCTCAGGCCCGCTACCGCGGCTTCTCGCCAAGGTCGCTCAGGTTGCTCTTCGCCAAAATCATCTCTACGCTTTTCAGATGACGCCGCAT
>JABCZC010000094.1 GCA_013289875.1 Acidobacteriota bacterium
CCCGCCGTTGTCTTCTTTGATCATTGTGGCCAGGTAATCGTCAATCGAGTTGGCGTACTGCAGCGCTTTGCGCGAGCGCACAAACTCCGGCTTGCCCTTCGAATCCCACCCGATAAACTGCGTGATCGTCGTCTCCGTTGCCATGATGCCCGCATCGTTGATGCCGAAATCGTCCTGGCTGGTGATCACCGACGGCAGCCCGTCCATCAAGATGCGGTGCCCTTGCTCCGGTTGTATGTCGAAAACGATCACCCAGCGCGAACCCTCCGCATAGGACGACCAGTTGTTGTGCGCAATCACGATTTTGCCATCTTTCGTGTAGCTGCCAGTCGCGATAAACGCGCTGCAATTGCCCGGAGCCTTGATCTCCGGCCCGTCGTCCGGCCGCAAACCCTGCGCGTGTTCCTGCTTGTCCAGCCACGGCACGTAGTACTGCGTCAGCTCAATCTGCGCATTCATCGCGACAATATCCCACACGTCGAGATTCACGCCTTTCGACGCCGCCCCATCCGCAATGCCCTGCAATTCTTTCTGGTATTCGGCGTCGATGTGCGGCCAGAGGATCGTGCGTCCTGCGTCGCGAAAGAACGCCCAGTCCCGCTTCGTCGAATGCTCAGCCTCCAGCTTCAGCACGTGGTAGGTGTCTTCAATTTCCGCCCCTAGCAGATAGCCATGCTGGAAACCGATCTGTTCCGGCGAGCCTTGCAGGTGAACATAGGTCCAGCCGCCGCGCTCAAAGCGATAGGAGCCTTCCAGTCTCGAGTCGTGGTGCGTCGAACTCGATTGAGCCGCAGCAAACGCGGCGAGAGCGAACAAGACTGAGCAGACACCGATCCGGCATAGCTTTGTGGGCATGAGAAATCGTCTCCAGAGGAATGTAGAGACAATACTACAAAGGGTGCGAAGAAAATCTCGCATTTTGGACGACAGGCTCAAAAACCGCTTCCACACGGATGGCAGGAGCCTGGGCGCCCTATCGCTTCTTTTTGACCGGTTTAGCGACAGGCTTCTTCACAATCTTCGCAGCCGGTCTGGGAGCAGCCTTCTTTACTGGTTTCTTCGTCAGTTTCGCCGCAGGCCTTGGAGCCTTTTTAGCGGCCTTCATAGGTGGCTTGTGCGCTGCCCTGCCCGCCTTCGCCATAGCCTTCGCGGCGATTTTCTTTATGACCGGCGTCTTTACAGCAGGCACCACTTTAGCAGCTGGCTTCTTTGGCGACGAGGTTTTCTCTGTCACCGGCGCAGCCTTCGCCGCTGGCTTTTTCTCGCGCAGCGTTTTCTCGACTGTCGGAGCCTGTGTCGCGGCCGATTTGACGGCTTTCTTTTCGACGGCGACTTCAGTTTTGACGGGCGGCAGCTTTACCGTCTTGGTCGACGGGAGCGCCGGTATCGACTCATGATGGTCGTCCTCGTCACTTTCCGCATCATGGGCGCCTGATTCTTCAGCGTCCTCGTCAAGGAGACCCACCAGAGGCAATTCCTCTTCGCCTTCCTCCTCGTCATCCCTGATCTTGGACTTCGCCTCAGCCTTCTTCCCGCGCGTGCGGCTGATCTTGACCGGGGGCGGCGGAGCCGGCGGGGAGTGCGGCTCCAGAAACGCCCGCATCTCCTCCTCGGTCGCCAGCTTCCCATCCATCAGCTGGTAGAAGATCTCCTGCACCAGCTCCTGATAACCTGGCAGTTCGGGAACAATGCGCATCTCCAGCATCAAAGTCGTCGGAATTTTCTGCCTCGCCTCAGGCCAGACTGAATAAAAGTTCTTGAGCTTCGTCTGCGCCTGGGCATTTTTGCTGGTGTGTGCCAGCCACAGCACCGGTTCGGGTGCATAGGTGGTTAACAACTTCCATGTCGCCGAGGGTGCCGCGTTCTTCTTGTCCAGCAGCTCCTTCTGGAACTCCTTCGCCGCATCCTCAAGGTGTTCCCAATAGGCGACAAAGCCAGGCCGCGGAAACATCCTCTTGAGCGCTGACAAGTCCTTTGGTGGCATCTTCGCGGTGAGAAACTCCATCTGCGCCGCAGAAAGATCCGGATGAATTCCCTGGATCAGCAGTTGAATCAATGTCTGATGCAATGCCTCCAGGCCCTGCACATCCGCCTTAGCAGTGGTCCATGCCGGAAAGATATGCTTCATCCAGCCTTCGCTCTCGAGCGCCCTTAGCGCTTTGAGCGCATCCTCCTCGTGCCCAATCTCTTCCAGTTCATAGCCGGCGAGGTACGAGGTAATTGCGTTGATCGCGCCGTCTTCTTTCGCATTGTGGTAGCGGGTCTTTGTCCGCTCATCCAAATCCCACCCCATGCGGGCCTGGAAACGGGTTGCGCGCAGCATCCGTGACGGATCCTCGATAAAACCATAGTTGCTCACCAGCCGCAGGGTTCGCGCTTCGAGATCGGCAATGCCATTCAGCGGATCAAGCAGCAGTCCATAGGAGCCTTCGTTCAGCGAAATTGCCATCGCATTGGCGGTAAAGTCACGCCGCCGCAAATCCTCCAGAATCGTCGCCCAGTGATAAACCGGCTTTCCCGGCTTGGGAAACTCCTCTCGCCGCGCGCTCGAAACTTCTACTCGGACGCCCTTGAACCAGAAAAACAAGGTTCGCGAAGGCTCGTGCTCTCCCCACAGGGCAGCCCCTGTTTTCTCCAATGATTTCTTAAGTTTGAGAGCATTTCCATGAACCGAAAAATCAAGGTCGCGGACAGGAAAGCCGGTTGTCAGGTCGCGAACCGCGCCACCCGTCAAGAACACGGTCATCCCATGGTCGCGGGCTGCGTTGCGAATCTGCGTTATCGCATCTTGCTGTGCGGAAGAGAGGCGGTTTTCTAAAAGATATACGTAGTCGGGCATGCCTTGACAATCTGGGAAGAGGTGTTAGCGTCCCGGCCCGAACACCTTGCTAAATATCGATTCAACAATAGTTTACGGTCACGCCAGGAGCAGTCGCAAAGGTCCAATGTAACACATGGTTAATCGCTTGGCTACCGCTTTGCACAATTTTCGCTGCGGTTAGTCACCTGCGTGCAACAATGCTTACTCCGGGACCTCAGTACTGAATGCCTTCCAGCCGCAAAAAAGCCATCGCCCGCAAGTTCACCCACGACTGGGTTGCCGGCTATCTGTCCTTTGCAGGTTTCTCTCCCGGCAGCTTTATCCGGAATGGCGCCTTTGAATTACTGGCTCTGGACGGCAAAGTCATCTCGCTCAGCTTGCAGAGCATCAAGTGGGTCTGCTTTGTCCGCGACTTCAACTCAGGAGAACCCTCGAACCCCGAGCGGCTGCTCCGCAAGACTTTCGCCGGTCGCCCCCGCTCCGAAGGCCTGTTCCTGCGCGCCAAACTCACCGACGGCGACCTGATCGAGGGCATCGCCGCCAACGACCTCAGCCTCATCTCCGGCGAAGGAATCTTCCTCACCCCGCCCGACATCCGGTCCAACACTCAGCGCCTCTGGATTCCCACCACCTCCCTCGTCGAACTCGAAGTCGTCGCCGTCATCGGCCGCAGCGCGAAGAAGAAGTCAACCCCTGCCACGCTGGAAGATCGGCAGGAGAGCCTCTTTTGAGCTAAGAGGCCTCTAGCTCTCCCTCAGCCCTTGCATCGGATCGATCCGCGCTGCTCGTCCTGCCGGCAGCAGCGAAGCGGCCACCGCCATCAACAACACAGACAAGGCTGCCAAAACCAGAACAAGTGGATCGAGCGCGCTTACCCCAAATAGAAAAGTCCGCATGAGGTGCGAAGCCGCAAGCGCTCCCACCAGTCCGAATGCACAGCCGATAAGCGCCAGCTTGACCCCCGAAGCCAGCACCAGACCGACAATCCCCGACCGCTGCGATCCCAGGGCGATGCGAATCGCCATCTCCTGGACGCGCAGCGCAACCGAAAACGCAATCACGCTGTAGATTCCCATTACCGCGAGCAGCACCGCTGCGGCGGCGAACGACGAAATCAGTGCAGTGTTGAAACGTCGCGGAGCCTCGCTGTCTGAGATCGTGTGTTCCATCGTCTGCACCTGGTTCAGCGGCAGTTGCGGATCGATCGAACGCACGGTCGCGCGCAACGCATTTTCCATCCGTTCCGGCGACATCGCAGTCCGTATCGCGATATATCCTCCGTTGCCATTCAAGTTATCTGGAGTGGTCAGCGATCCTGCCAACGTCTGTGTCTGCTCGATAGGAGCGTAGAACTGCTGCTTTGCCGGAATATCTGGTGAGCTCTCCTTCACATCTGCAACTTCTCCCACCACGATTGCCCAAGGTGTCTCCATCTTTTCTGTGCCGATGCGAAGCCGCTTGCCGATGGGGTCCTGGCCCGGCCAGGTTTGCTGTGCGAGCTTGTGATTCACCACCACCACCAACTGCGCCCCTTCCTTGTCTGCCGGAGTCAGCGTCCTTCCGCGGAGCAGCGGTATTCCCATCGCGGCGAAGTAGTCGCCCTGCACAGTGATGGTGGTGGCGAGGTCCAACGCACCGGCCGTCGGAGCGACATACCCATCTGCCGAAAACGCACTATTACTCAGATTTCCCGATGCCGGCAAAAATGAGGTGAGCCCTGCGCTCTTGACTCCAGGCAGTTCGCCGAGACGGCGCAGCAACTCATCGTTGAATTCATTGACCGCCGGCTGAGTCGAATACTGTTTCTGAGGCAGGTAATAGGAAGCCACCAGCGTGTGATCCGGCCGAAAACCCAGGTCCACCTCGCGCATCTTTTCAAAACTGCGAAGCAGCAGGCCCGATGCGGCCAGCAGGACCAGAGCGATAGCGATCTCCGCAACCACCAGCGCCGAGCGTAGCCAAGCATGACCGCCTCCTGAGGTGCCGGTCCGTCCACCTTCCTTCAGCGCGCTGTTCACGTTCGTCCGGATGGCGGCAAATGCTGGCGCCGACCCGCAAATGGCGCCCGTCAGCACTGCCAGTCCCAGCGCAAAAGCCACAACTAGCCAGTCAATCCCGATTTCGTTGATTCGCGGCAGCGTCTCCGGCAGCAGACTTACACCCACACGCAGCGCGATCGCAGCGAGCACGAGTCCCGCGACCCCGCCCGTCACGCTTAATACGAGGCTTTCGAGAATCGCTTGCTTCAGCAATGTCAAGGCCCGCGCCCCCAGTGCCAGGCGAACTGCAACCTCTCTGCGCCGCCGGATCGCACGGACCAGCAGCAGCCCCGCCAGGTTGGCGCATGCAATCAGCAGCACCACGATTACCGCCAGGAACAGTGTTCGCACGAGCGGACGCGCATCCTCAACCGTCTCTTCTTGCAGCGGACGAACCACGGGATGCATGCTGAAGCCCGCCATGAACGCCGGATAATTCCTCACGGTTTCCGCGGCAACTCGTCCCGCATCACTTGCCGCTTGTGTCGCGGTCACCCCGGGCTTCAGCCGTCCCACGATCAGATAGCTCCAGTTGGCCGAGTTGCTCGTCGCTAGCTCCTGATCGTTAAAGCTCATCGGAACCCACAACTCGCTGCGGTTCAAATGCCCCGGAACCAGCGGGAACTCGAAATTACGCGGCATCACGCCGATCACTACGTACGGCTTGCGATCGAGCAGGATCTTTTGCCCCACAATGTTTCGATCGCCGTGAAATCTGTCCTGCCAGGTCGGATAGCTTAGCACCGCCACCTGTTGTTTCTGGTCGTCCTCTTCTTGGGTGAACACACGCCCCAGCAGCGGCTGAACCCCGAGTGCCGGAAATACCCCGCCGCTTAAGCGAGCCGCATTCACCTGCGCCGGATCGCCAATGCCTGAAAGCTCATATCCCGATTGCTGAAATCCGCCCAGGCTCGTAAAGCTGTGGGTATCTCGCGTGTAGTTGCGTATGTCGGGGACGGTTACCCCGGCCTCGCCATTCCCACCGACATCCGCACCCTGCAGGACATCCGCCACCATCATCACCCGGTCTGGTTCCGGAAACGGCAGCGGCCGCAGCAGCACACCCTCGACGATGGAAAAGATCGCGGTTGTAGCGCCAATACCCAGCGCCACCATCAACACGGCGGTCAACGAGAACCCCGGGGACTTCAACAGATGACGGGTTGCAATCTTCAGATCGCGAAAGAAAGACACAGGGCACTATCCCAAGTAGATATTGTTACTCGCTGCGCTTCCCTTTCCAAACTCCCGCACAAGAAAAACCTCTATTCCATCCCAATAGACAGGTCTGCAAGATAAACCTTTACCGCTGATGCCAGCAGTTTCGTCGCTACCCGCTCCTTAACTACCCCTGTACAATTTGCTCCATGAAGCTAGCCGAACTGGCGCTCATCCTCGGTGCCGACGTTCACGGCGATGGCGACGCCGAGATCACCGGAGTTGCCGGCCTTGAAGAAGCCGGTCCCGAGCACATCACTTTCGTCGCCAACCCTCGCTACGCCGCCCTGGCCCGGACCACGAACGCCGCTGCCGTCCTCGTTACGCCCGACTTCCCCGAAATTTCAACGCCAACCCTGCGCACCGCGAATCCTTATCTCGCATTCGCCAAGACCGTGCAGATCTTCTACCGCGAGCCGGATTACGCGCTCGGCGTCCACACAACCGCCGTGATTCATCCCACCGCCGTAATCGGCAAAAACGCCCACATCGGAGCCTGCACCGTCGTCAGCGAAGGCGTCACCATCGGAGATCACGCCACGTTGCTGCCTCACGTCGTCATCTATCCCCACGTCACAATCGGCGACCACTTCTTCGCCCATGCCCACTCGATTGTCCGCGAGCACTGTCGCGTCGGCGACAACGTCGTCCTGCAGAACGGCGCCATCATCGGCTGCGACGGCTTCGGTTTCGCCAAAGACGACGCCGGCATCTGGCACAAAATCGTTCAGTCCGGCCCTGCCATCCTTGAAGACTCCGTCGAAATTCAGGCCAATTCGACTGTCGACCGCGCCAGCGTGGGAGAAACCCGCATCGGTTCGGGCGTCAAAGTCGACAACCTTGTGCAGGTGGGCCACGGATCGAAAGTCGGCGCAAACACGCTGCTCTGCGCACAGGTTGGCCTCGCCGGCTCGTCTGAGATCGGCAAAAATTCGATCCTCGCCGGCCAGGTCGGGGTCGCCGGACACTGCAAGCTCGGCGACGGCGTCATCATGACTGCGCAATCCGGTGTTTCACACGACGTGCCGCCGAGTAAAATCATTAGTGGGTCCCCTGCGTTCGATAATCGCCAGTGGCTCAAGGCCACCGCCATCTTCAACCGCCTCCCTGACATCATCCGGCAGTTGCAGCGAAAACAGAGATCCGAAACTTAGGCCGGGTCAGCCTCGTAAACAAGATCACACCGCGAATTCGCCGCATCCAAGTAACCTTATGGCCGACGAAACAGAAACCGAAGTCCGCAACGGAGTGCAGCTCGCCGTCGCCGAGCCCATCCGCGTACTCCTGCTCGACGATCAGGTCGACAATCTTCTGCTGCGCTCCACCATCTTGCGCAAATACGGCTACCTCACCGAAACCGCATCCACCATTGAGGAAGCAGTCAGCTTGCTCGACCAGATCGATATTGCCGTCCTTGACTACCACCTTGGCGCCGGACAGTTCGGCACCGAAGTCGCCTCCAGGCTGCGCGAGCAACGCCCCGAAGTTCCCATCATCATCCTCTCCGCCACTCTCGAGCATCGCTTCGGCGGAGTCGAAGACATGCACCTGCTCAAGGGCTACAGCTCCGTCGACGATCTCCTCAGCGCCTTGCGCTCTTTTGAGGCCAAGCGTCGCGGCAAGCCCGTCGTCGTCGATGCCCGCGATTTCTTTTACTCGCGCATCAACATGGCCATGGGAGACGACGTCGTCGTCGAAATCCTCGATGGCGAGGGCAATTGGCAATATGTCAACGAAGCCTGCGCCAAGCTCCTCGAGCGTCCGCGCGACTGGTTCCCCGGCCGCAACATGTTTGAGGAGATGCCCGAGCTCGCCGCCGACTGGCGCGAAATCTTGCTCACGGTTGCCGAAAAGCGCGAGACCTACCTCGACCGCACCTACCGCGGCCTGCTAAACCTTCCCCGCAAGGGTGAAGAATGGGTCTGGAACGTCCTCGCCTTCCCCATCACCCTGCATACCCGCGCCACAGGCGTCGTCCTCTCCGCGCGCATCCTCGAACGCAAAACTGTATTGTGAGCGGACAAAAGCACGCGCATCGCACCGGCTTCACGAGGCGTAGAGCCACACTCTTTCTCGTCGTACTCGCCTCTCTCAGCCTCACCGCCTGCCGTTCCGCTTTTGTCGAAACCGCCATCCAGAACGACAGTGCCGCGCCTCTGCACCTCATCGAAGTCGACTACCCCAGCGCCAGCTTCGGCACGCAGTCGCTCGATTCCCACGCCAGTTACCACTACCACTTCAAGATTCAAGGTTCGGGACCCATCACTCTCACCTTCACCGATGCCGCTGGCAAAACCCACACAGCCACTGGACCCGTCCTCGTGCAAGGCCAGCGGGGTGACCTCAAAATCGCCATCGACCCCTCAGGCAAGGTGAGCTGGGTGAGCCATCTGTCCAGCCCGAAATAGCTGTCCAAAAGATTCAAGGGTTCTTGATGGCAACGGCTATTCCCTGCCGTATACTTTCGCCTGCCTGCCGAATCGCGCCGGCACCGTCGCCTGAAGAAAGGATTCCTCACGATGGCCATACTTCCCCAAATTAAGCACATCATCGTCGTCATGCTGGAAAACCGCTCCTTTGACAACATCTGCGGCTGGCTCTACAAGCCGGGGACAACTCCCCAGCCCAGCCAGTTCCTGCCGGCCTCCAGGCCGCAGCAATTCGACGGATTGAAGTCCACCTACTTCAATCCTGTCAGCGAGCTCTACTTCACCGGACAATCCACCGAGACCTATCCTGTCTTCGATCAGGCCAATGCCACTAATATGCCCGACCCCGATCCCGAAGAGGACTTGGACGATGTCAGCTACCAGCTCTTCGGCCCCGAAGCCCCGAGTCCCACTCCGAAATGGCCGAACCTCGGCTTCGTCATCAACTATGCCAAGGTCACCGGCACTAACATTCCGGTTCAGATCATGGAACCGTTCAGTACCGCCCAGCTCCCGGTGATTTCTGCCTTGGCCGCCAACTACGCAATCTCCGATGCCTGGTTTTCATCCGTTCCCACCAACACCTGGCCCAACCGCGCCTTCTTCCATGCCGGAACCTCGAACGGGAACGTGGTGAACGGAGCCCTGCCCAACCCATTTGATTGGGATGTTCGCAACATTTTCAACGTCCTCGAAGACATCGGCGCGAGCTGGCGCGTCTACCACGATACCGTCATCGTCCCATCGCTCACCTGGCTCATGTTTCCCAATCTGTGGATATACTCCCTCGATCACTTCAGCTTCTTCGATACCTTCAAAAGCGATTGCGCCAATGGAACCCTCCCACAGTATTCATTCCTGGAGCCGAGCTTCCTGGTCAACCCTAACGACGAGCACCCTCCCCACGACGTCATCGCCGGAGAGCAATTCCTCCACGACATCTGGCAGGCCGTCAGCCAGTCACCTGCCTGGCCGGAGACCCTGCTCATGATCACGTTCGACGAGCACGGCGGCATTTACGACCATGTGCACCCGCCCTTCGGCGCGGCCACGCCCGACGCCAAAAGCAACCCCGGTAAGGAGGGATTCACCTTCAATCGCTTCGGCGTGCGCGTACCCGCCATCCTGGTGTCTCCCTGGATTCAGGCGGGGACGGTTTTCCGCTCGCCCATCGCCACCCCATACGACCACACTTCCATGCTGGCGACGCTCCGCGACTGGTTGCAGATTCCGACCGATAAAATGCTCACCAGCGCGAGAATCGCCGCGGCCCCTACGCTCGAGCAGGTGCTTACGCTGCAAGAAGCGCGGACCGACCTGCCCGTCATTCCGCCGCCTGTCGGCGAAGTCAAGGCTACGGATACCTTCAAAGCTCCGAACCCGATTCAGAAGAGCCTCGTCTCGGCCCACGCCGTGCAACAGGGCAAGGATCCGGCTCAGGTTCTCAGCACCATCCAGACCCGTCAGGATGCCATCGACTACTTCCAGAAAAACGCTCCGCCCTCAATCCCACGGTAAGCAAACGCCGTGCCTGGATCTTGTTCATGCTGTTAGAGTCGGCGATGGATCTCCTATGACGGTTTGAGGAGAATTCCCCGCTGTACCCGTCCACGCTTCACCGGGCCTCTTCATACATACAAAGGAGCTGCACCAATGAAAAAGCACTTGCTGGCAGTATTGGCATTAGGCGGGGTGGTACTGTTCGGCCACCAGTCAACGTTTGCACAGGATTCGAGCACGCAGGCTGGCGCGAGCCAGAGTGCTCAGATCGACCAGGACATCCTCCTTCTGCGCAAAGACATCCGCTCGCAGAAGAAGCAGCTCATCGCGGCCAACGTGCCCCTCACCGATGCCGAGGCGCAGAAGTTCTGGCCCCTGTACGACCAGTTCACCCAGGAACTCGTCATGATCAACAACGACAAATATGCGCTCATCAAGGAATACGCGCAGAGCTACGACACCATGACCGACGCGCAGGCTGACAACTGGACCCAGCGCATGCTGAAGGTCGACGCGAGCGTCGCGGCGCTGCGCCAGAGTTACTTCCAGAAGTTTCGCTCCGTGTTGCCGGCCAAAAAGACTGCTCTGTACGAGCAGGTGGAGCGTCGGGCGCAGTTGATCATCGACTTGCAGATCGCCTCCCAGGTACCGCTCGTTCAGCCATAGCCAAACGGAACCGGGTTTCGAAGCCAGAAGTAAAGGACATGCAGATCAGGGTAGCCCGGCCAACAGATAAGCTTGCCGAGGTAGTTCGTTTTTACCGTGATGGAATGGGTCTGCCAGTGATCGCTCATTTTGAGGACCACGCTGGATATTCAGGTGTCATCCTGGGTAGGCCGACAGACCAGTTCCATCTCGAGTTTACGCACGCCACGGCCGGGAGCCCTTGCCCCGCTCCCACCAAAGACAACCTGCTGGTTTTTTATATTCCCGGAGACAAAGCGTATGCAGAAGCAGTGAAGCGGATGAAAGATCATGACTATCAGCCGGTCGAGCCAGAGAACCCGTACTGGACGGGCACAAGTCACACGTTTGAAGACCCGGACGGCTGGCGCGTAGTTTTGTATTACGGTCACGCATTTTGAGGATCGCCGAACGACATCCTCCGAGTGAAGCTGCCTGCCGCCCAGCACCGCACGATCACCCAACCATGTCCCGGACGATTTAAGTTGCGAGCCTGACGGGCGCCGCTGACTGTCTCATCGCTGTCATCTTTCGGTTGACTTGAGTTTTACCTTCTATTAACCTTCCTGCGACTTCAAAAGGTTCCGTTCGACTACCCCAAAAAGTTGGGAATCTCACAAAGCCGATTGATCAAATGTGAATCGATGAGGTGATGTATGGCTTTTTGTGGCAAGTGTGGATCGCAGGTCCCCGATGGAGTTCTCTACTGTCCCCAATGTGGCGCCCAGGTTGGCGCATCTGCGCCTCCGCCCGTGGCGATGGCCCCTGCGGGAACGAGCGGATTGCAGGAAAACGTAGCTGGTCTTCTCTCCTACCTGTTGGGCTGGCTGACCGGAATTATCTTTTTGCTGATCGACAAGCGGCCATTCGTGCGCTTCCACGCCGCCCAGTCGATCGTTGTCTTCGGCGCCCTGTCTATCCTTCATTTCGTGTTGAGCTTCGCCTTCCTCGGAAGCGGCGTGTACGGTTGGGGGCTATGGTTCCTGATCGTACGGTGCATCGATCTGGTGAGCCTGATCCTATGGATCGTCCTCATGATTCAGGCCTATCAGGGCAGAAGGTTCGAAGTGCCGATCGCCGCTGGAATCGCGAAGAACATCGCCGGAAGCGTCTCAGTCTAGCCAGAAAGCTCAGGACCGCCGGCTCCATCTGGGGTAAGGCAACAGCATCCATCTCCCTCTTTTACAAGGAAAACACCGTGGCCAGTTTTTGCACCAAGTGTGGAACAGCCCTTCCCCCCAATACACAATTCTGCACCGCCTGCGGCGCACCCGCCGGGACAGTTGCCGGTGCTCCTCCCCTCCCGTACGGACAGCCCATCGCCGCCACCGCTCCACCTCCCCCTTCGGGCAACGCAGTCAAAATCATTCTCATCGTCGTTGGAGTGATCGTCGGACTGGGCATGTTGTCTGCCATAATCTTCGCGATCGGGGTCTGGCGAGTCTCCAGAGCTGTGCGCGCGACCCAAAATGGCGATAGCGTAACTCTGTCGACGCCGACTGGCTCGATTACCGCGGGCAGAACGGCTGTCAGTGACGCGGACCTGGGAGTGCCGATCTATCCCGGAGCCGCTCGCGCTGAGGGTGGCATGCAGATCAACTCCGGCAGTGGCTCGATGGTGACCGTGGTCTATTCGACCTCCGACCCGATCGGCAAGGTGGTCGACTTCTACAAAGGCAAACTCGGCGAGAACACATCTGTGATCCAGACCGGCAACGGAGCGGTCATCACTTCAGGCAAGGAGAACAAGGAAGGCCTGGTCATCACCATAAGCCCCGATACTTCCGCGAACGGCGGCCAAACCAAAATCACGATCATGCGGACTCAAAACAAGTAAAAGTGGCCTCTCTATTTGTTGAGAGAGGCCACCGAACGCCCAAAGTCCGACCTCGGCTGCGGATCTATCTGGACTTCTTGGCCGCCAGAACCTTGAAGCCTTCCAGGATTACATCCCATCCCGAGTTGACACCCACAGCGATCTTTTCGCCTTCATAGTGCCGCTCTAAATACCGGTGCTCGAACTCCACCAGTGTCGCGGAATCTCCCATCGGGACAAATCGGACCTCGACTTCGCTCGACTTGCTCAGGTCGGGCGAGAACTTCCAATCCGACTGAAGGCCCCAGGCAAGTACGAGCTTATGTGGAGGCTCCCAGGCGAGGATACTTCCCCACTGGCAGGTAGTGCCGTCCTGATCTACCTCAAACCAGCCGCCGCCTACGCGCGGCTCGATGACAATCTCGATCATGGGGCTGGGACCTAGATGGTGGGTGGCGGGCCACCAGAGCGCCATATCGGAGGTAAAGAGCTGAAAAGTTTCCGGCGGAGGCAGTTCAACCTCAAATGACTTTCTTACCGGTTCGATTACCACTGCTTGAGTCATTATTTTTCCTTTCCGAGGCTTTGTCTGCCGCTGCTTTGAATGCGTTCAGATTGCGGGTCCACAACTGGTCGAAGTACTTTTTCAGGGCGTCGATGCCCTCTGGTTTTACCTGATAAACGCGCCGCGTGCCATCCTTGACGTCTGCCACCAGCCCCGCTTGCTTAAGTACGCGCAGATGCTGCGAGACGGCGGGCCGGCTCACCGGCATATGTTCGGCAATTTCGCCCACGGAGTGCGGCCGCGCGGCAACGCGTTGGAAGATAGCCAGGCGAGTAGGATCGCCCAGCGCCTCGAAAGCCTTCTCTAGGTAAGTCATCCCTTACGTTAGTGTGCGCTTACGGAGATGGATTTGTCAAGGTGCGGAACAAGCCTTAGCCACTAGTCATTAGGGATTATCAAGCGAGAATGCACCCACACACGGCTGAAAAAGCCCTTGCAAAGATGCTTGACCACCAGGAGCTAATGGCTAATCACTAATGGCTAATGGTTAGCAGCTCATGGCTAATGGCTAACAGCTAATCCCTGCCCTTTCACTCGTTCCTAAGCACCTCAATCGGATCCACCCGCGCCGCCCTCCGCGCAGGCAGGACGGCCGCTAGCGCTGCGGCTGCAATCAGCAACGCGAGGCTTCCGCCAATCGCAACCGGATCGGCCGTCTGCGTCTGGTAGAGCAAACTGCGTATCGACCGCGTCGCCGCAAAGGCAAGAACAAGTCCAGCGCCCGCGCCGGTAAGCACAGGCCACGTGGCCTGCTTCAGCACAAGGGCTGTGAGCCGCGACTTATCCGAGCCCAGCGCGATGCGAATGCCGAACTCCTGCCGGCGCAGCGAGACAGAATAGGCGAGCACTCCGTAGACGCCAAGCAGCGCGAGCAGCAAAGCGGCCCCGCCGAAGCTGGTAAGCAGCATGGTCTGGAACCGATCCGAGGCGACCGAATCGCTGACCTGCTCATCGAGCGATTTCAGAGTGGGAATCGCCACCTGCGGATCGATCTTCCAGACGGCTGCGCGAATTTCCGGAATCAGCGCGTCACTCGCTTGCGAACTGCGCACCAGGAGGGAGACCCGCCAGGGCGGATTGTCCCAATACGGCAGGTAGACCATATCGGCGACTTCCTTGAGCCCATTCACACGCGCGTCGGCCACTACACCGACAATGGTCTTGATCGTTTCATCGCCGCCGAATCCCTTGATCTTCCTCCCGATCGGATTCTCGTCTCCGAACGCATCGCGCGCCGTCTTCTCGGAAATCAGCGCCTGCTTCGGATCGGCGCGATCCGCGTCCGAGATGTCCCGTCCGGAAACCAGCACAGTGTGCATTGTCGAAAGATATCCGGGACTGATCCAGCGAAGATTAACCTTTGGCTGCTCGCCTGGAGGCAGTGGATGATCCAACCGATCAATCCCATCGATCCACGTATCCCCGGTCATAGGCAGCTCACTCGTCATACCCACCGATTGCACGCCGGGCAGAGCGCGCAGGGCCTCGATCGCGCGGTCGATAAAGGCAGCCTTCACCGCCTTGGCGTCAGGCTGCGAATCTCCATACTGCGGCGAGTAAAGATCGACCTGGCCAGCGGTGACATGGCTGGAGTCAAAGCCCCGATCCTGCCGGAGCACCTGGGAAAAGCTGCGTAACACCAAACCGGTGATAATCAACAGCACAACCGTGCAGGCGACTTCCCCGGCCACCAACAGATTCCGCGTGGCGCTTCCCTGCCGCGTGTTGGCCACGCGCGAGGGATTCGATTGCAGCGCTGCCTGCGGATTCACCTGCAGCGAGCGCAAAGCGGGCAGAACGCCAAAGAGGATGGCAGTAAACAAAGAGAGCCCAGCCGCGAAGAGCAGCACCGGCACGCTCACCTGGACATCGCTGAGTCGCGGAACATCGGCCGGCGCGGCAGCAATCAGCAGGCGCACGCCAAGGAAAGCCAGGGCCACTCCGCCGACGCCTCCCACTGCGGCAAGCACGAAGCTTTCCATCAGACGCGTGATCACCAGCTGCGAGCGGCTCGCTCCCAGGGCAGCGCGAACTGCGGTTTCACGCTCCGTAGCGACGGCGCGGGCAAGCTGCAGATTGGCCAGATTGACGCAGGCGATGAGCAGCACCCCACCCACTGCGGCAAACAGCAGCCAGAGCGCGCTGCTGATACCCGAAGTAACGTCCTGCATAAAGGGCTGCACGTAAATGCCTATGTGGATCGGCATGTGAGCCGTAAGTGTGTGTGCCTTCTGCAAAGCGTCCAGCTCCGCGCGTACCTGTTCGATCTTCACTCCCGGGCGAAGCCGCGCCACCACCAGGTGGTTGTAAGCGAAGACATCATCCTTGAGCCATTGCGGGCTTGGGACCAATGGTTCAAAGATCATATAGCCGAACGAATGTTCCACCGTGTTCAGAGTCGCGGGCATGCCAGGAGCCATGGCAACATCAGGAAAGCGAAAGTTCTGCGGCAACACGCCAATCACCGTCTTCGGTTCCCCGCCCATGCGCAGCGTGCGGCCAACAACGCTAGGATCACGATTGAAAAGCTCCTGCCAACCCTCCCAGCTCAGGACAATCACCGAAGAATGGCCCTCAGTTGCCTCTTCCGGCGTAAAGCCCCGCCCGACTGCCGGCTGAACCCCAAGCACCGAAAAGAAATTCGGCGACACCAGCATGGATCCGATGATGCGCGGATGGTCGCTTCCCGTCGAAACACTCACCCCGTGGTTCTCGAATAGCGCCATATCCTGAAGCGTCTTCGAGTCCTTCTTCAGCCGCAGATAATGCAGGTAGTTGACGGGCACCGCCGGGTATTGCGCCCGCATCTCCTCGACTACTTCGCGCAGCACCACCAATTGGCCCGGATCGCGAAAGGCGAACGGCTTGAGCAGGACGGCATTTACCACGCTGAAGACAGACGTCACGGCGCCGATTCCAAGGGCAAGCGTCAGGATGGCCGTGAGGGCAAATCCCGGCGATTTGCGGAGCTGGCGGATGCTGAGGCGGATGTCGCCAAGACGCAAAGCTTGAAACGGCGTGGCCATGGTTGGACCCTCAAAGTTCTAAGAGCAGGCACGGGTCCATGATCATCCGCCCGACATGTGGTTCGAAACAGGGCAGATAGACACATCCTCAGGCCTGCGCGCACTGGCGGACTGTCCACCTGTGCGATCCACTGTCCGCGATCGGACAGAAGCGAAACTCGCGTTGTCTCTATTTTTTCGAAATCGGAACTAACCTTTCGGGCCGGATGTAGCATCTCAGTAATGCCGGAGGTGTGGGGGGAGGTTGGG
>JABCZC010000095.1 GCA_013289875.1 Acidobacteriota bacterium
CATCATGCGTGAGATCAATATTCACGACAAAGCTGGAAGCCTCGAAGACATCACTCGAGAGATTGAAATCAATTTGAGCGGGCCGATTCGCATGGTGAAACAATTCTTGCCGCATTTGAAAACAAAACCAGAGGCGGCAATCATGAACGTTTCATCCCTGTTAGCATTTGTTGCATTGCCCATTTCGCCGGTTTATTGCGCCACCAAGGCCGGTCTGCATTCCTTCACGGAGTCTCTTCGTGTGCAACTGAAAAACACCAGAGTGAAGGTATTTGAGCTAGCACCACCGGTAACACAAACCGAACTCTTGGGTGACTTTGATTCTGAAGACTTGAAAGACGTTTCTATCATGAAGGTGGAAGACATGGTTAAAGTCGCCGTCAAGGGAATGCAAACCGATCGATTTGAAATTCGTCCAGGTCAGGCGAATCAGCTCAAAATGATGAGTCGCGTGGCGCCTGGATTTATTTTGAAACAAATGAGCCGATCAGTCGATCGTATGCTCAGAGCACAGAATTAATTCGAAGTATTGCGATCAAATGTGCTTCATAGAGCGGGGACCGCCCTATGAAGCGGTGCCGATACAGCTTCTCGAGTGTGTCGGCGGCAGTGCGCGGACGGCTGGATCTGACCCACGTCGTGTACGTGTCAGCGATGAACATTCCAAGCGTGATACCGTCTGTTCCGCCGAGTCCGTGCAACGGATGGAGGCCGCGCGCCACATTGCCGAGGACCTTCTGACATCGTTCCCGCGCTTCTTCCGGCTCGACCGTGTCCGCCTCCTTACCCAATGCGATACGCCGATTGCGGCCGAACCGCCCGTAGTATGACCGAACGCCACTGGGCTGAACGCGCAAAGTGAAGCCGTGAATTCGGCAATCGTAAATTTCGAACGGCTTGCGCTTCGGCTGAGCCTCATTACTGGCAAGGAGTGTCGGGCCGATGAAGCGTTGCATGGGTAAGTCTCCTCCAGAACGAATTGAGAATGAGCCTTCCAGGCAGTGTGGCCACATTCGCACGAACGGAAGTGCGCGAGGACTGACGACACCGCACCCGGTAGACCCTTAAGGTTGGTCGCGCATCACCCTTTTATCCAGAGGTTGGAGCTCACCTTGTCACGGAGGATCGAGATATGGATAAGGACGAATTCTTCCTACGAGTGGCGCATGCCCTATCGGGGTGTCAGCTGGTCGAACAGGAACTCAAACTCTACATTGGGTGTCGAGCCACTTCCGAATATTCGAAACGACATCCTCGTAGAACGTTTTGTAAAGACCGTCAGATACATAGCCGATATGCGGCGTTGCCAGTACGCTGGCCAGCGTTCGGAACTGGTGCGACGCAGGCAGCGGCTCAATATCGAACACGTCGACCGCTGCGCCGGCGATTTGCTTGTTCTTCAGCGCGCTGATCAAAGCCTGCTCGTCGATGATCGGTCCGCGCGACGCGTTGATCAACCGAGCGGTTGGCTTCATCTTTCCCAGCTCGGCGGCGCCCACCAAGCCGCGCGTACGGCCACTCAACACTAGATGGATCGTCAAGACGTCGGCCTGCTCGAACAGCTGGTCCTTGGAGACCAGGGTTGCGCCCGCGGCTTGCGCTACCTCGGATGTCAAGTTCTGGCTCCAGGCGACTAGGTTCATTCCGAAAGCGCTTCCTACCCGCGCGACCTGCGATCCAATACGCCCAAGCCCGAGGAGGCCTAGGGTCTTTCCGCGGAGATCTGTCCCTACGGTTTGCTGCCAGCCACCGGATCGAACAGAGTTGCTTTCCGTGACAATATTTCGCGCGGAGGCCAAGATCAGCGCCCATGTAAGTTCGATCGTCGGATCTGATCTATAGCCTGTATGAGCCACTGCGATCCCACGATCGCCGGCGGCAGCCATATCGATCGATGCGTTTGCAGATCCCGTCGAGGCAATGAGCTTGAGATTGGGGAGACGCTCGATGACGTTTCGGAGGAGTGGGGTCCGCTCACGCATGACACAGACGACGTCAAAAGGCAGCAACCGCTCAATCAGCGCCTCTGGTTCGGCAAGGTGGTTTCGAAATACAGCGATATCCGCTCGATCGCGGAGTACCGACCAATCGGCACTCTCAAGCGCCACGTTTTGGTAGTCGTCCAGAATGGCGATCTTGTATTTCGTCATTGGCATCCATCGCCTGGTGGTTCAGCGTTGTGATAGCTGCCTTGGCCGTCTAAGCATCGAGCAGCGCTGCGTCTGTCTTGACTGGTCCCTTAGTTCCTGAAACTGCACGGTGGAGATTTTCCACGCCCTCAGTCATGAAGGCTTGGTCCACCAAATCGTCAGTTTGTTTGTCAGCGCTTAACATTGGCCTTCGCACCCCGTTCGAGCGCCAAGAGCAAGCCGGAGGAGGGGAATCTGTCTTTCATCGCGTCGATTAGGCTGTCCGGATCTTTGGCGTTTTTGAGTTGTTCTTCAAAAACCAGTAAATATTTCTCCGTGAAATCCACGGCGGTACTTGAGTCAAGAGGAGCTCCAACCCTGCTATGTCCGGGAACAACAACCGAGGGGTTCAATTCTCTGATCCTCTTTAGTGAGCTCAACCATTGCTCTCTGGCCTTACCGTCCGTTTCTGCGGTGTAAACGTGCATGTCATTGAACACGACGTCGCCGGCAATGAGAATTCTCTGCCGAGGAAACCAGAGCATCGTGTTTTCATCGGTGTCGCCTCGGACGTGCTTGAAGATCTCTATTTTGGAGCCATCAAAGTTTATAAAGTTGGCATCGAACTTGCTGATCGCAACAACGTGAGAGGTAGCACCGGAGCCCAAGATCTTTTCCCATTTATCCAATTTCTCTTGATAGACCTTGTTGATTCGATCTACTACCGCAGAATTGGCAATAATGCCCGCCCGCGGATATGCGTCCTTAAAGACCTCCAGACCGAGAAAATGGTCGGCGTGCTCATGCGTAATATAGATAAGAGACAGCGGCTTCCCAGTATCTTGGATTGCCTGCAATACGCTTTCAGCATTGGTTTTTGTCAGCTGCGCATCGACCAACATCACTTCGTGTTTTCCCTCGACGATAATGGAGTTAGCCCAAAACTGATCGTTGCGGGAGGTGAACACCTTGATTGCAAAGCCTCGCTGACTGCTTGCAGGGAATGCACCGTGGGTTTCAATGAGTTGATTGCTGGCGGTGTTGTGGGTTGACCCTGTCTGACTGTCCCGATCAGCGCTTCCGGCAGGTGGACAGCACATCAGGAGGGGGGTGATCACCGCTGAGCAAACAGCAAGGCCCTTCTTGCGCTTCGACGTCAACTGCTCGGTGGACATGGCTACCTCTCGGTCATGAAGACAAGACTGCCGGGGTTGCCGGCCCATCAGTGTTGCTGCGAGGAAGAGGCATGCTCGACCCACGGATCGGTGAATCGCACTGGCGCCCAGGTGTAGCCGTTGCCTTCCTCGTGCAGGCGACCCAGGCCAGGGAACAACATGTGGGGGCTTGCGATCACAACGTCCTCGTGCGCGAGCTTAGGAAGCAATTGCTTCCGTGTCGCTGCGGCCGCAGTCGGGTCGATGTCGAAGACCACCGTGACCTCGGGGTGCTGCAGCTGGACGTTGTGTGCATGGATGGTGTCGCCCCAAAATAAAATCTTTTGTTCCTTTGACGAAAATTCGTAGCCAGTATGTCCGGGCGTGTGGCCCGACAGTGAGACCAGTTGCACGCCGTCAACTATCGGCTCCGAGCCATTAAACGTGTGCCACTTGCCGGCCTTGATGTACGGCGCTGCAATGGCTTGGGCACTCTCGAAGAAGGGTTGCACCTCCTTTGGGGCCTTGGCGGCGGTCTCTCGCGAGAGCCAAAAATCGCTTTCTGACTTGGCGACGTAGATCTCGGCATTCGGAAAGACACGCTTTCCATCCCGAGTAGTGAGGCCGCCGATGTGGTCGGAGTGGAGGTGTGTGACCAAAACGAGATCGACTTCTTCGGGCGTATAGCCTGCGCTGCGCAGGCTCTCCACCAAATGCCCGAACGCTCCTCCGCCAAACCAGGTGCCACTGCCTGCATCAACGAGGATCAGCTGCTTGCCAGTGTTTACTAGGAAGGCTGTATCGCTGACATCCAGCAGGTGCGGATCTTCGTTCAATGCTTTTACGACACCATCCATCGTCGCCGTTTCTGCCTTGAGCCAGTGCAGGTCGAATACGGCGGCCCCATCGTATAGGGATGTGACTTCGAGATCCCCGACCTTCAGTCGGAAGAAGCCCGGGACCTGATCTTGATGCTGGGGTGCGGCAGCTCGAGCGGGGGTCAAACCACCAACCACGCTGGCGAGCGCCGCTAGGAGCACACCAACGAAGCGCATCGAAGTTCTCTTAAGCACGTTCTACTCCTTAGGAGAGTTAAATCGGAACAACGGGGCCGGTGACTTGAATTTGGAGTCCACTGGCGTTCGGTTACAAATCCAGGAAAAGCTTGCTGTGTTTCAGGAACAGCTCCGGGTACTGGTAGTGCGCAGCGTGTCCGGCATCGGCGTAGACGATCAGTTGCGCTCTTTTGATCTGCTGCGACAGGATCCAGGAGTTGATCGTCGGGACCATGATGTCGTTGGAGCCGTTCACAACGAGGGTCGGCTGCTTGATCGCCTTCAATTCCGCGAAGCGCTCGCCCTTAATCTGGCGCCACTCCAGAATCGCCGCGTACTGTGCCTTCGCGGTCTGCGGGGAAGTCGGCGGATCAAGGTCGAGCCCATGTTGGCGGCGTTGCTCCCAGGCAGCTTTCTGCCGCTCCCACATTGCATGGCCAGCGGCCTGGCCGGCCTGCGACGGTGAGAACAGAAGGAAGAGGAATTCCTCCAGTCCCAAAACAGGGCGGCCCGCAACATGGTCGACCCGCGGATCGGTGCGTGGTTCCTGCCCGCGCGGTGCCGTTCCAACCAGGAGCAGCCGGCGCACCCACTGCGGATAGCGCAGGACAAAGGCGATCGCCGTATAGCCGCCGATGGAAAAGCCCAAGACGTCGACTTGGAGGAGCTTGAGGGCGCCAACAAAAGCGGCAACGTGGTCGGCCATCGCCTCGATGGTGTCGGGCGTTTCGCCACTGGAGCCCGCGACGCCGGCATTGTCGAAAATGATGACCGGCCGATCCTCTGAAAACCCGTCCAGCAGCAAGGGATCGGTGCTGTCCATCCCCTGCCGGAAGTTCTGCAGGAAGATGAGGGGCACTCCAGAGTCCCGGCCCATACGCCGGTAGGCATAGCGCGTCGCACCAGCCTGGATGTACTGCGTGGCCGCGGTGGCGTACGTGTGAGTCATTGGATCGGGTGGACCGATTGAATGGACGCGAGGTATAATACGGGCATATACCCATATTGGCAACGAATGAAAGCGAATATGCACAGAAGCTCCAACGAGTCGTGGGTGACGGCGCCGCCTGCCGCGGGCCAGTAGTTCTCAACACGGTACGAACACGAAATCTTCGAACCTCTCACATGGCGTCAAATTCCCGCACTCATTCGCTTGACCGACATGGCTGGGTAGGCACAGCGACGGTCAGGGCTCGGCTAGGGAACTTCGAGTTCAGGAATAGCTATCCGACGACGGATGCAGCGCAGAGACTGAGACGTGCGGTCACCTTTAACCGCGCCGTTAAGGTTTTCCTCACCGTCCGCGCAGGACCGCGTAAACCCTGGGGATGTTGTGAGCATCCGCACGCACTCAAAGGTTAGCAATGCAAAGTACCAAAGCAAGCACTCCCCTAAAGTGGGACGTTTTGGTGACAAAGCGGCAAGGCCTCATCCGTGACCTGCCGCCGGGTAAGGAACAATGGATGTGGGTTCCGACATCGGCGACGCTGATCTACGGCGAGCGGGATGCCGTTCTTGTCGATGCTTTTCTTACGATCGACCAGGCCCGGTCACTCGTTGATTGGGTCGCGGCCAGCGGCAAGAACCTAACCAGGATCTATGTCACGCACGGCCACGGCGACCATTTCTTCGGCATCGATGCGGTCCAGAAGCGCTTTCCCAATGCCAAGGCCGTTGCGACGCCCGGCGTGGTCGAAGTCATGCGCCGCCAGGCATCGCCCGACTACGTCGCAAACTACTGGAACGTGCGCTTTCCGGGTCAGATCCCGGAGCGCCTCGTGATCGCCGAGCCACTGAATGGAAACGTGATCGATCTCGAAGGGCGTGATCTGGTTGCGATCGAAGCTGGACACACCGACACGGACCACACGACCTTTCTGCATGTCCCATCTATCGACCTCGTGGTCGCCGGGGACGTCGCCTACAACGACGATCATCTTTACCTCAGTGAGTCAAGCCCACAAACCCGCCGCGAATGGATCGCTGCGCTCGATATGATTGAGGTGCTCCAACCAAGAGCGGTGATCGCCGGGCATAAGAAGCCCGAGAAGGCCGACAGTCCGAGAATCATCGAAGAGACACGCCAGTACATTCGCGACTTCAACCGCCTTGCCGAGACGGCGAGGACGGCGCGAGAGCTGTATGACCGGATGATCGAGCTATATCCAGATCGGGCGAATCCCGGCGCGCTGTGGGGTTCGGCGCACGCGGCGAAGGGCTGATAGCGATGGCACATGGCTGCGCGTTTTGCGTCATACCGGACACGCACGCACGTACGACGCTCATCTGATCCCGTGAATCGGGCACGGGCCCTAGGAGGAACTATGTTCACGCAGGCCAAACCGAGCATCGTGTTCGTCCATGGAATTTGGGCCGATGGCTCGTCCTTCAGCAAATTGATCCCGACCCTTCATGCCGAGGGGCACGACGTGATCGCGGCCCAGTACGGCCTCGACACACTCGCCGGCGACGTCGCCGCCGTGAAAAGCACGTTAGCGCGGGTCAGCAGCCCCGCCCTCCTAGTCGGCCATTCATACGGCGGCACCCTCATCACGGCCGCCGGGACAGATCCGCGCGTTGCCGCGCTCATCTACATCGCGGCACTCGCGCCGGACGCCGACGAAACGTCGCAGAGCCAGGTGGCTAAGTTCCCCGTCACGGATGTCTTTTCACACATCGAAGTCGCAGACGGGCGTATCTGGATGAAACCTGACGGCATCGGGTGTTTCGCAGGTGATCTGCCCGAGGCGGAGCAGAAGCTCCTCTGGGCGACCCACGCAGCGCCAGCCGCGGACCTGTTCAACCAAAAAGTTGAAGGCACGGCTTGGAGGTCGAAGCCGAGCTGGTACGTCGTAGCCAACAAGGACCGCACCGTCCAACCCGAGCTGGAACGCTTCATCGCGAAGCGCATGGCCGCCACAACCGTCGAGTTGCGCTCCAGTCACGTCCCGATGCTCTCCCAGCCGCATGCAGTGCTGGACGTGATCCGGACAGCCGCAAAGGCCGTTCAGAAATCCAACGCTCAGCGGCCACAATTCTACGCACGCTTCCTTGGCCGCGCGTGACTATCGGCTGTGAATCTTCAGTGCCGAACGGTTTGCGAAACGGCACGGCCTCTTTGCTGGGAGCAGACTCTAAATTCGAGTTCTACTCAAACGCGGGGGCACACCGCTTGCGCTCAGCGCACTCATCGTTGAGCGCGCAGCGATGGGGGAATCAAATCTTCCCGTCTACAGCACTTCGAACACACTGTAGACGGGTCCGTCGGGTCGTCGATGCCCGATGCCGACTGCTAGAACCCGATTGAGCCAGTCGTAAGTCGCCGCCGCGGTCTCGAACATGGGATTTATCCGGAAGTAGTAACTCGACGGATCGACCGCCTCACCGTTTTCCATCCGCGTGATCACATCGGCCGGCCCATGACGCACGCCGCGATAACTCATCGCAACCAGCGCATCATCTTTGGTCTTCAGCACTAGGCGGACATCCAGCGTTGTACTGCCGTCGGCGCGAACAGCCTGCCAGTCGCTTCCCCCATCCATAACCTGACCCGACAGACGCTCTCCCTCAAACGCGCCTCCGGGTACCACGCCGATACGACGGTCGACACCAGGGGTCGTGCCGACGAGCACCAGTGGTTTCACCTGCAGATGCATGACGAACAGCGGTCGCGTTCGCACATTCTTCAGAACCTCCGGCAGGCCATCGTAGCGAAGCTCGAGCATGGTCTTTCTCGTGCCGGGTGACGCAGGGTTGCGTCCACGCGGCAGTAGTGGGTCGAAATCACAAGGCGGTCTTGCCGCCGTTGACGCCGATGATTTGCCCGGTGATGAAGTTCGCCTTGTCGGAGGCCAGAAAGACGATCGTCGCAGCGATGTCCTCGGGCGTGCCCAGGCGCCGCGCAGGCACGGCTGCCGCCATCGCAGCTATCTTGTCGGCCCCGCCTGCGACGCGCTTCAGCATCCCGGTCTCCACGGGTCCGGGTGCCACTGCGTTTACGCGTACGCCGGCGGCCGCGCCTTCGAGAGCCGCCGCCTTCGTGAGCCCTTCGACCGCATGCTTGCTGGCGACATACATCGAGGCGCCGGCGGCGCCGCGGCTGCCAAAGGTCGAAGATAGATTGACGATGTGGCCATGGCCCTGGGACAGCATCACACGCATCTCATGCTTCAGACTGAGAATCGTTCCGAGCACGTTGGTGTCAAAGGTTGCAGCGTAGCTCTCAGGGGATTGCTCGGTAATCGGCCCGGACTTGCCCTCCGTGCCGGCATTGTTCACTGCGACGTCGAGTCGGCCGAAGCGTTCGACCGTGTGCCGAACCAGGGTTTGCACGTCGTCTTCATGCCGCACGTCGGCGCGCACAAACCCGGCTTCAGCGCCAAGCTCGCGCAGTTCCTTGACTAAAGACACACCGGCGTCGTCACGCCGGCCGGAGACGACGATTCGGGCGCCTTCACGGCCGAATGCCAGCGCGGTCGCGCGGCCTATACCGGTCAGTGCGCCAGTGATCAGAACAACGGGAGCTGACATATCAATACCCTCGTGAAGTTAGCAACGTCTCGCGCCTGCGCCGATTAGCAGGTCCACCATCACCTCCGCCACCGTGCGCGTCATGAGTGTCTCCTTGCGTCTTGTGAATCGGCCTTGAAATAGTCGGCGGACGAGGCATCAGATTGAATTCGGAGCGGGCGGAATCCTTTCACGGCCAGGAAGCCCGTGACGACGTAGAAGATCAGCGCGATGCCTTGCGCGACGACAAAGGGTAGTTCTGATCCCGTTGGTGCCAGCGAGTGCAGCACTGGGATCTTCAGGAACGACTGCACCACCAGTACGAACGAATTGAAATATAGCACCACCACGGCGCCGACCACGTAGACCCAGCGCCAAGCGCCGGCTAGATCGAAGCCGTAGCGCGCGGCGATTGTCGCGGCGAGGATGACGATCGACAGGACGCCCACGCCCACCGCCGGCGTGAAGCCGTGAAAGGGAAAGAAGAAGCCGGTTACGCACGTCGCGAGCGTCGTTGCAAGGAAAAGCAGCGTCCAGCCGTTCATCGGATTTGCGGTGAGCAGTCCGACCAGAACCACCAACCCCGACAGGATACCGATTAGACTCAACAGCACGTGTACGAAAGTGAAAGTCGTCATCCCTAGGATCATGGCGGTTCCTCCCTCAAGTGACCAAGCGCGAAGTCGGGACCTTAGACGCGAAGCAGCAGTCCTATCGCAAGCTCGCGCGAGTGCGCCGCTTCGCGCAACTACTGTCAGAAATCTGGGGAATGCCATCCCCGGCGTGACAGAAAAGGCGGCCCATGCGAGCCAAACCCGGCCAAGCCGTCCCACGACAGCGCGCGATTGGAGTGGGTAAGTTCTGGGTCTGCATCGGAACATGAACTCAGTGAACTCAGATGAGCTTGGCATCCAAGGTGATTTCTGCCTTGAGAAGCTTGGACACCGGGCAGTTTCGCTCAGCGTCGCGCGCGAGCTCGGCAAACGTCGCTTCGTTAACGCCTGGTACCTTCGCTCGCAGGGTCAACGCCGAGCGGCTGATGCGAAAACCTTGACCTTCCGGTTCCAGAGTCACGGCCGCCTCCGTCGTGAGCTCAGTCGCGATTACGCCAGCAGTCTGAAGCTGGAACGCGAGCGCCATCGTGAAGCAACCGGCATGGGCGGCGGCGACAAGCTCCTCCGGATTTGTTCCCCTCTCGTTTTCAAATCGTGTCCTGAAGGAATACGGCGCCTTTTCCAAGACGCCCGACTCAGTGGAAATGTTCCCGCTCCCCGACCGGCCATTCCCGCGCCAAAGGGCTCCCGCTTTACGAATCATGAGAATTTCCTTTCGAGAAGCTGACGTAAGACTGGATGCGCTTATCTTAGGGGCATATGCCCATTATGCAGCGATTGAAAACGAATATGCACAGAAGCTCCGACGATTTATGGCGGGCGGGTCTGATGCAGCCGCACCAGGGGGTACACCGCCCCTGGTTCCTATTTCCCGGTAAGCAAGGAATGGCCGTCCGAACCCTTGCACTATGTGGGCATATACCCCATTATTGCTTCCCAGCGCGACCATGACAACCGACAGCAAAGCAAATTTTCGCCTCAGTCCGTGCAACGCGACGACGTTGCGCATGGCATCTCGACGGTTGACGCAGCTTTATGATGCGGCGCTCGAACCCTGTGGGCTGCGGTCGACCCAGCTGGCAATCCTGTCGGAGCTTGCGCATTGGTCGGCAGACCCGCCGACACTGGCTGAGCTCGCGGATGCTTTGGCGATCGATCGTTCGTCGCTCGGTCACAATTTAAGGCCCCTTGAGCGCGAGGGATGGGTTGTCCTGGGTGAGAGCGCAGTGGATGCTCGACGGCGCCACATCGCGTTGACCTCTAAAGGCAGGGCCAAATGGCGGGAGGCTGTCCGTCTGTGGCGCGTGGCGCAGGAAAGGTTCGAATATGTATTCGGACGGTCCGAGGCCGCTTCGCTGCGCGCTACGTTGCTGGGGATCGCCCATCATGAGCGGCTCGCGTCCTTAAAAGACTGACCGGCGACTGGGCCGCAGCGGGCGGTGCCGTCACCCACTACTCGTTGGAGCTTCTGTGCATATTCACTTTCATTCGTTGATATATGGGCATATGCACCGTGTTAGACACTGCGTCGATCCGATTAGTCCACGGCTCGGCGTCTCTCGCTGAGGACCCCCTGTTGATCTTCTTTACCAGCGGTACGGTGTCTTATCCGAAAATGGTTTTGCACCGCCAGTCCTATGCGCTCGGGCGGGTGGGACCTCCCTAGGTCGCCCGCGCCAGCGCAAGCCATGGTGGAACATTTTTAGGTGACTGGTATGTCGACGTGTCGGAGAGCAAGATTCCGACGGCGGGCCGAGCCTTCGCGCATCAGCCCGACTCCGTCGTCCGGAAGACGCACTGGGCTCAACTGCGAGGGACTGTATGATCGATCTTCAGATAAACGGTGAGATCAAGCATGTCGACGCGCCGGATAGGATGCCGTTGCTCTGGGTCCTGCGGGACCTGTTGGGATTAACCGGCACCAAATTTGGCTGCGGCATCGCACAATGCGGCGCTTGCACCGTGCACCTGAATGGCAACGCCGTGCGCTCTTGCGTACTGCCGATCGGCTCAATCGGCACTCGAGCCATCACCACCATTGAGGGCGTCCGTGCGACTCCGTCTGGCGCCAGCGTGCAGCAGGCATGGCTGGCGGCTGAGGTTGTGCAGTGCGGCTACTGCCAGTCGGGTCAGATCATGTCAGCTAGTGCGCTGCTGACGACGACACCGCACCCGACGGACGCCGAAATTGATGCGGCGATGGCCGGCAATATCTGTCGCTGCGGAACTTATGTACGGATCCGGGCCGCGATAAAAAGCGCCGCCCAACTCGCGGCGATGCGTGGGACAGACGGTGATAGAACTGACAATGTCTGAGCGCAAGACACCGTCCCGCACCAACCGGACCCAGATCTCGCGCCGAGATTTTCTCAAAGTGGGAGCTGCGGCAGGCGGCGGATTATTCCTCGAGTTCGCCGTTCCATCGGCTGGCGGAGCCAAGACCGGCGTGTCGGCAGGTCACGAATTTTCTCCGAACGCGTTCATTCGCATTGACCGCAAAGGCGCCGTCACGTTGATCATGCCCCAAGTGGAGATGGGGCAGGGCATCTACACATCAATCGCCATGATCCTGGCGGAAGAACTCGACGTGCGACTCGAGACGGTGACCTTAGAGGCTGCACCTCCGAACGATGCGCTCTATAGGAATCCGGTTCTGGGCTTTCAGGTAACCGGCGGCTCGACATCGATTCGAGCGTTCTGGATGCCCCTGCGTCGCGCCGGTGCCAGCGCTCGCGCAATGCTGGTGGAAGCCGCGGCGCAGGATTGGAAGGTTGAGCCAGCAGTCTGCAGCACCGCCGCTGGCGCGGTTATCCACGCGACCAGCGGGCGTCGCTTGCCGTATGGTTCATTGGTCGATCGCGCCGCGCAGCTCAAGCCACCTGCGAACCCGACGTTGAAGACTCTCGCCGATTTTCGGCTGGTCGGAACCGCAGCGCGACGCCTGGACACTCCCGAGAAGGTCACGGGAAAAGCGCTGTTCGGGATCGACGCGTTGCCGCCTGGCGTCAAGTTCGCAACGCTGATAGCAAGCCCTGTCTTAGGCGGCAGGGTCATTCGGGTAGATGACGCTACTGCGCGCGCAATGCCGGGCGTCCGGCAAATCGTCGTGCTCGATGATCTGGTGGCGGTGGTCGCCGATCATACCTGGGCCGCAAAGCAAGGCCTCGACTCCCTCAACATCACCTGGGACGACGGTCCGAATGCCAACGTGACGACCGAGGAGATCCTCGAACAGCTCAAAGCCGCGAGCCTGCGGACAGGTGTCGTCGCCAAGTCTGTCGGGGACGTCGCGACGGCACTGAACGTCGCCAACCGAGTCGAAGTGACGTATCAGGTTCCGTTCCTAGCACATGCTCCGATGGAGCCGATGAACTGTACCGTTCATGTCAAACCGGATGGCTGTGAGATTTGGGTCGGCAACCAGGTGCTGACGCGAACTCAGGCAATCGCCGCAGAAATAACCGGCCTTCCAAAGGACAAGGTGATCGTCCACAACCACCTCATCGGCGGCGGATTTGGTCGCAGGCTCGAGGTTGATGGGATTGCCAAGTCCGTACGCATCGCCCAGAAGGTCGACGGTCCGGTCAAAGTCACGTGGACGCGGGAAGAGGACATCCAGAAGGCGCTGTATCGGCCGTTTTATTTCGATCGCTTCGAAGTGGCCCTGACAGGGGCAAAAATCACGGCCTGGAAGCACCGCGTTGTCGGTTCGTCGATCCTGGCACGGTGGGCTCCGCCTGCGTTCGTCAACGGGGTGGACAGGGACGCCGTGGAGGGGGCGGTCAACCTCCCCTACGACGTGCCCAATTTCCATGTGGAATACGTCCGCCAGGAGCCCCCCGGGATTCAGACCCAGTTTTGGCGCGGGGTGGGACCCACTCACAATGTCTTCGTGACCGAGAGCCTGGTGGACGAGCTCGCGCACAGAGCAGGCAAAGACCCCGTGAGTTTCCGCCGTGACCAGCTGGGTAGGGCGCCCCGGCTGCTCGCTTGCCTCGATCTGGTGGCGAGCAAAGCGGGGTGGGGTCAGGTGCTGCCGCGCCGCGTAGGGCGGGGTGTCGCGATCCAGGATGTCTTTGGTACCAACCTCGCGACAGTGACTGAAGTCGAGGTCGACGAACAGGGCGAGGTCTACGTGAAGCGCGTCGTGTGCGCGGTCGACTGCGGGATCGTGGTGAATCCAGACACGGTTGTCGCCCAGATTGAGGGAGGCATGATTTTTGGACTCACTGCAGCCCTTCACAGCGAGATCACGCTCGCCAAGGGACGCATCCAGCAGAGCAACTTCAATAATTACCGGATGATGCGGATCAATGAAGCCCCAAAAATCGAAGTTCATCTGATTCGCAGCGTCGAAGCACCCGGCGGAATTGGCGAGCCTGGGACCGCCGCGGCCGCACCGGCGCTGGCCAATGCGCTTTTTGCCGCAACCGGGGTGCGCTTGCGGAAACTGCCGGTCGATCGTAAGGCTCTGGCTGCGGGGAAGTCAGCGTGACCCTGCTTTCCGGGCGACTGCGCTTCCCCTTCTACGCCGCTGGCGCCGTTTCGGCAGCGGTATTCATCTATTTTCTTTGGATCGTTCTCGGCCCCGGCCCGATGCATTTTGTGGGGGGCAAGCGCGTCCCGATTGGTACATATGGGGCCGGCGATCCCACCGGAGTTCCAGAGGTACTCTCCCGCGCCCCCTTGATCGAGCGCGGCCGATACCTCGCTCGCGCAGCCGACTGCGAAGCGTGTCATACGTCAAAGGACGGCGTTCCGTACTCCGGCGGCCGCGCGTTCGTTCTGCCCTTCGGCACGCTCTATTCAACGAACCTTACGCCCGATCCAGAGACCGGAATCGGTCGCTACACGAATACCGACTTTCTTAAAGTCCTTCATCGCGGGATTGGCCTGGGCGGCAAGCGCCTCTACCCGGCGATGCCCTATGCCAGCTACACGTATATGTCGGACGCAGACGCCCTGGCGATCAAGGCGTACCTGTTCACTCTGCAGCCCATTCGTATGGAAGGGCCGCAAACCAATCTGAAATTCCCGTTCAACCAGCGCTGGCTGATGGGCATCTGGGCTTTCATTTTTAATCCGGATAAGCGCTTCGAACCGAACGCGCAGCGCGACGCGCAATGGAATCGCGGCGCGTACCTTGCTGAAGCGATGGCACACTGCGGCGAATGCCACACGCCGCGTAACCTCCTGCAGGCCCTGAACAATCGTGCGAAGTTCTCGGGCACCGCGCAAGCCGGATGGCGTGCCTACAACATCACTCCCGATCGGGCGAGTGGCCTGGGTGACTGGAGCGATGCCGATATCGCGAACTATCTCATCACGGGCCATGCGGACGGGCATGGCACGGCCGCAGGTCCCATGGGCGAGGCCGTTGACGACAGCTTCAAGTATTTGACGCAGGCGGATGCCGCAGCAATCGTGGCTTATTTGCGGAGTGTTCCTGCGGTTGCCACCCGGGATTTGCCGAGGCCCAAGACGCGCGTCGCGCCCTCATCTGCCGAGGAGGGGGTAGCTGGCAACGTGAGCCCACTGGGCAAGGCGGTTTACGCGGGCGCCTGCGCGAGTTGTCATGGTTGGAGCGGGGTCAGTCCTGTTATGGCCGTCGCCACGCTCACGGGTGTTCGTGCGGTCAACGATCCGACGGCGATCAATGTGGCCCAGGTCATCATTTCAGGTGCGCTGGGGCATAACGGCGTCGATACCGCGAACATGCCCGCGTTTGGTGATGCCTATTCTGATGAGGAGATCGCCAGCGTTGCCAACTATGTGACCGCGCGCTTCGGCGCACGGACGTCAGCACTGACTGCCGAAAACGTCGCGAAATTGCGCGCTTCGGACTGACCCGGACAGCAGCCGCTCGAGCGACTCCACCCTTTACCGTGGACGTTCTCTGGGGGTTCCCCTCGCGCAACTCCGACCGCGCAAGGTCGACGCCGCCACGAAAGAGGCCATCGAAGACTGACACTACTGGGTCGCGATCGGCTATCAGTAGTGAGCCTCGATCGCTACAACGTGGTCCCTTAGCCGCTTACGGTGCTGCTGGGCAAGTGAGACTCCGTAGCGACAGCTCACCAGCAGCCGTGGCAACCCGTGATGGCGGGGGATTGGCCCGCGCCACGCGCCTACGACTGCGGTTCGGTGACCGTGAGCTACTGGTGGAGGAGCGCCACTCGAGCCTCACCATGGGTCGTGCCGACGACAATGACCTCGTGGTGAAGGGCCACCTCATCTCGCGCCTGCACGTCCGGATCGAGATCAGTCGCAATACGTTCGTGCTGATCGATCAGAGCACGAACGGCACCTTCGTGCTGACTGCCGATGGAGAGGAATTGTTCGCACGCCACGACAGCCTGAAGCTGAAGGGGCAGGGTCTTATCGGCCTGGGACGCCTGCCTGCGCAGGGCTCCCCGCACACGATCCACTTCACCTGCGAAGAGGTCTGACGGGCCGACAGATCAAAGGCCATCCAGGGGCTCTCTGCTGGTTTGCTCACCACAATACATTCTCGCGCGCGGGAGATTTGCGGGAATCTCTCCTGCACGTCGATGCACTTTCAGGCACTTAGCTGCAACGGCCGTCTGCCCAGAAGTTGAAAAATCAGATACTTGGCCTCGACAGACGGCGCTCATAATGCCGGGGTCGAAGGTTCGAGTGCCTCCCTTTCCACCAGATCAGCCCTTTGTGCCTGCCTTCTGCGGGGCGGCCGGCGATGGCTCTGGCATCGGCGTTACGATCTAGTGTCTTTGCTCACGGCCCACATGATAGCCGCTGGCCGCGTGTC
>JABCZC010000096.1 GCA_013289875.1 Acidobacteriota bacterium
GCAATCAGTTGCCAGGTATTAGGCGGTCCGCCGTCGGCGTTAAGCTGCGGAAACTGAAAGGGTGTTTCTTTTATCGGCTGCCATGCCGGATGCTGCTCGAATACGGCTTGGAGTGACGGGTCCTGCTGGACCAGTAACGTCTTCAATGTCTTGTTGATGCGTTCCATCTCTGCGCTTGACGGTTCATTCGGCGCGGGGAATCCGGCGCGGCCAAACATCATCAGGACCGGCACGGGGCCCTTTGCGTTTGCCGGCGTCACCAGGGTCATGTGAATGTTGACACTGATTGCAGGATACGACGAGTTGTCAACATGGCCGATCAGGTCTTTCGCGATGACAGGCCTGAATCCGATCATTTCATGGTCAACGGCGGTTACGGTCCAGGTCACATGAGGCACGTTGCCAGGGATGCGACCATAGACATACTTCTCGTACATTTCCACGATTTCAGGACGCCGTTTGTCCCACCATATGGCAGGCGTAGTTACTTGCTGGCCATTGTTCAGCGTGAGAGGATCTGGAAGATTCGGGTATGGGTTCGCTTTGGACTCATCGATGTTCGCATGATTCGGAGCTTTTTCATCACCGCTCGGACCGGGACGCAGGGCTTTGATGCCGAGCTGATCCATCATGTTTTGGTGGTCCTGGTCGGCCGTGAAGGTGACCGGCGGCGGCAGAGACGCAGGGGAAGCGGAGTTCTGAGGTGAGGCCATTTGCTGGCCGGCGGTTGCAAGCCCCAGATAGAGCAGGCTGAGACGAAATCTGACTAGGAAACGCACCTATCCTCCGGACATGGACGCCCCTGGAGGCGTTAGAATCGATTTACTTCGGAACCAATACTAAATCGATGAACGCAAAACACGCAGTCAAAAAGTACAAAGCCTTAGCTTTACTTGCGGTGCTCCTCTCTATTTCCGGACAGATCCATGCCCAGACGAAGCCCGCGCCGCGGAGCTGGGTCGCCACCTGGGGAGCATCGCAGCAGATCCCCGAACCGGCGAACGCTTTGCCCGCCGTGGATCCACGGGACGTCACCGTGCGGCAGATCTTTCATTTGTCGGTGGGCGGTCCCGAACTGCGCGTTCACGTGTCGAATGCCTTCGGGACAGACGCTCTGCACTTCACCGCGGTCCACATTGCCCGACCTCTCTCGCCTCACTCATCGGCGATCGATCCCCCGACCGACAGGGCGCTGAGTTTTGCCGGGGCATCCGATGTAACAGTTCCGCCCGGCGCGGAGTTCATCTCGGATCCGATCCCCTATCCGGTTGAGCCGTCGTCCGATCTGGCCGTCACGTTTTATCTGGAATCTCTTCCCGCCAGCCAGACGGGGCATCCGGGTTCTCGGGCTACCTCGTATTTTGTTCACGGCGATGCAGTATCTTCACCGGCCCTGGCGGATGCCGCCAAGGTAGACCACTGGTACCAGATTTCAGAGATCGATGTGCAGGCCGGTTCAGGGTCTGGCTCGGTGGTGGCGCTCGGCGACTCGATCACCGACGGTCACGGAACGACGACCAACGGCAATGACCGGTGGACCGATGTGCTGGCATCGCGATTGCAGCAATCGCCGGCAACGCGGGACATTGGCGTTGTGAACGCGGGAATTGGCGGTAATCACCTGCTGACCGACGGCCTGGGGCCGAACGCGCTTGCGCGCTTCGATCGCGATGTGCTCGCTCCGGCCGCGGTGCGGTGGCTTATCATACTTGAGGGCGTCAACGATCTGGGCGGGCTGACGCGGATGGGCGAAGTGCCGCCGGCCGAACATAAAGCATTGGTGCAGCGGATCATCGCCGCGTACCAGCAGATCATTGTGCGCGCACATGCACATGGACTGCGGGTGATCGGTGCGACGATCACGCCTTATGCCGGCGCTGATTATTATCATCCGGGTCCGCTGAACGAGAAGGACCGGCAGACCGTGAACGAATGGATTCGAGGAGCCGGACATTTCGACGACGTGATCGATTTCGATGCCGTGGTTCGCGATCCGCATCAGCCGGATCGCCTGCTTCCGGCTTACGATTGCGGCGACCACCTGCATCTCTCTCCCGCCGGCTATCGGGCAATGGGCGAGACGATCTCGCTCTCCCTGTTTGCACGCTGATTATCCGGAACCCAGTCATCGGCATTAGCCGCGTTTCGATGCGCTCCCGGTCGCAGCGGTCGAGGTTGTGAGGCGTACTCCCCGCTGAAATACAAGCGCGGCAGCACCACGGAGTCTAGCGATTTCGCCTTCATGGGTCGGCCGGATCTGAGGCGAACTGCCTGCAAGGGTGAGGTCAGCCGCCTCCTTCTCGATCACCGGCCCAAAACGATGCCACGCCGCGGTCAGCTCGCCCGCGATCAGAATCGTGCTGGGAGAAACGCTGGCGATGATCATCCGCAATCCACGACCAATCCACCTGGCCTGCATGGTGAGTGCCTGCGCGGCAGCCGAATCGCCTTCCTCGGCCCGATTGAGCAGTTCTTGAAAGGTAACGACAGGGCCTTTCGGCCTGAGCTCGCGGTAATAACGCAGTGCGGCCCGGGAGGAGCTGAAAACCTCCCAGCATCCGTTCTTTCCGCACCCGCAACGCGGTCCATTGGGATCGACGGGGATATGGCCGAACTCGCCCGCCATGCCGTCATGTCCAGTGATCAGTTGCCCATTCGCGAGCACGCAGGTTCCAACGCCCTCAGCGACCGCGACCAGCACCGCATCTCGAACTCCGTCCATGCGCGCGAACGTCCGCTCCGCCATTAGACATGCGGTTGCGTCATTTTCCATCATTACGGGTAGTCCCATCCTGCTCTCGACCATTTTCTTGATATCGAATTCGGGCCATTTCAGATTGGGAGCAAAGATCAGCCGCTGCGTTGTGGGATTGACTCGTCCGGGCAAACTGATACCAATGCCTTCCGTAGAATTTTGCGGCGCGGCTGGGCGGATCCGCTGCATGCAGTCGATAATCAGCCGCATGGAGGCCGCCGGATCGGAGGTAATCGGCACCGGCCAACGCGACAGCAGCCGCCCATTCAGGTCCACTAACGCGACGCTGGCCTGCCTTGGATGAATATCAACCGCGATCGCCACCAGAGCTTCGTTGAGTCCCACCATCGTTGGTCTGCGCCCACGCGGCAGCGAGCCCATCGCGCCTTCCCGCACCCAATTCTCGTTTATGAGCTGCTCCACGATCTGCGAGATGGTGCTTCTTCCCAGGCCTGAACTCCGCGCCAGGTCGGCGCGGGAAATGGGTTGGCTGGTCCGAATCAACTCGAGGACGATATCCCGGTTGATGATTCGCGCGGTCTCACTCGACGCGAGCTGTAATTCGGCGAGATCGACGTGTCTTATGCCATGCCTCTGTTGCCGCAATTTCCTGGAACCTCTGCTGTTAAGCATGCAATAAACCGCTCCAAACCGTGATGGCGACCGAGGTACCTGCCGGAAATAACGAAGCATACCATCAGGAGCGGCATTTCACGAGCAGGCAACCGTCAGCCATCGTCCAATTTGTTTGTATAGAGGATGAACTCACCGAAAGCGACGATTCCTCAAACGGACAAGTCGCAAGCTTTCAGTGGTTTTCGACAGTATTAGTCGATAATTTTTTGAGTCAACCCTTTCATCCCCAGTCTACCGCTGTCTGGTCATGAGTCAGGAGTAAAAGCAGGTTCTGAGGCGCGTGGGAGTATTGGATATGGATACAGGCGCTTTTTGATCCTGGTACATACAAAAGCCAATATGGCCATGTATATCTCGAATTATTCTTGACATTCCTGAAATCTCATATCTATAGTTTTGATCGCTAACAAAATGATGAGCTAAGAGCTACATTTTATGGAACCAATCATGCGGAGCTCGTTGTTGGCGGAATTTTAGGAGGCAATGTCAAAAATGAATAACGCATTTGGCGTTCTTAGCAGGCGAGGACTGAGGCGAGACCTGCGACAACTCTGCGGAAGGGGCCTACGGATTCTTCCGGTCATTGGGGTCGCGTTGCTGCTGTTGTACGGTCCCCCGATCCACGCACAAACCACGGCCCAGTTGACAGGGACCGTACAGGACAACTCGGGTAGCGTGATCCCCGGGGCCCAGGTAACGTTGACCGATGAATCGACTGGCGTCTTGCGCTCCGTACAAACGAATGGCCAAGGGTTGTACGCCTTTCCCTCGCTGGTACCGGCCTCCTACTCGCTGAAGGTCACTGCGAAAGGTTTCCAGCCGAAGGAAATTACTGGAATCATGCTGCACGCGGGAGACGAGCGCACCGTTCCTGCGTTTGCGCTAACGGTCGGCTCAGAGGCGACGACGCTCACAGTCAGCGCAGCCTCGGAACTGATTACCACGGATGGCGGGCAGCGGACGAACGTCCTGGATTCGAAACAGATCGATAATCTGGCCCTTGTGGGCCGCGACACGACAGAGCTGCTGAAGGTGCTGCCGGGCGCGACAACAGTCTCCTCAGGCCTGACCCAGAACAGCCCCATGTACACCGATCTCAACGTGTCTGTGCAGCAGAGTGCGATCGGCAACGGAATCAACATTAACGGCGCGGTGAATCGCGGTGGAACGGCGCTGCTGGCTGACGGAGCCAACATCATTGATCCGGGGAACATGGCGTCGTCGGTTTCGATCGTCAATCCGGAAATGACCGCGGAAGTCAGCGTGCAGGCTTCGAACTTCAGCGCAGACACGCCGTTTGGCCCGGTCGTTGTGAGTACGATCAGCAAATCGGGGGGGGAGCAGTATCACGGGGAAGCCTACTTCGACGCGCGGAACAGCGTCCTGAACGCGAACAACTGGCAGAGCAACCATCAGGGAGTGCCACAAGGACCCCAGCACTATTACTATCCGGGGGGTAACTTCGGAGGTCCGGTGCCGGGCACCCACAAGAAGCTCTTCTTCTGGGGCGGCTATGAGCACTGGCTGCAAAACCAGGGCAACGCGAACGTTCTGGAGTCCTATATTCCCTCTCCGGAAATGATGGCCGGAGATTTCACCACTGATAACGCAGACAACACGGTACTTTGCCCCACCGGATTTTACGCGACTCCGAAATCCAGTTATCCGCAGGGTGCATGGTGCAACGACCTTTCCGGAACGGTCTTCCCAGACGGCAGCAGTATTCCGGTCAATAATTCCAGCGCCTCGAACTCCGGCAATAAGATTCCTTCTCAATTCATCGATCCTGGCGCAGCAGCACTGGCCAAAATCTGGCCTAAGGCCAATGCAAATCCAGCGACCACTCCCGGCGGCTACAACTACTATCAGCCCATTCCGAACATCAACAATGGATGGATCTATCGCGTCCGGATCGACTATCAACTGGGACAAAATACTAGTATCTACGGGTCCTACCAGCAGGCATACGACTCGCAACTGGCGCAGGGCAATGGCGCACACCTGTATTGGACGCCGGGCAACGCCATTCCATATCCAGGCGGCGGTGAGTCCGAGGCTTTCCGGGGCAAAGCGCTGGCAGGGCACTTCGTACACAACTTCAACTCCACTACCACCAACGACTTCATGGCGGCATGGGCCTTCGGCAGCTTCCCCTTTGTCGAGCCGGACCCATCGGCGGTCTACCGGACCACGCTGGGCTATCCCTACGGCAAAGTCTTTCAGACCACCTCTCTCAACATTCCTGCTTACAGCAGCGCTGGAACAGCCAGCTTCCCGGATTTCTCGCAAGCTTCTATCTTTGACAACCCTCCAGGGCAGTACGCAGTTCGCAAGGAAGCTCCCCAGTTCAGTGATACGGTGACCAAGGTTTGGGGTGTTCACACGGTGAAAATGGGCGCGTTCACCCAGAACACCGATAACTACCAGAGCACTTTTGCCACCTACCAGGATGGAAACCTCACCATTAACGCGGGCCAGAATCCGAATATCATTACCGGAAACCAGCTTGGCTCGCCGCATAATCCGGTGGCCAACTTCACGATGGGCGTGCTGAATGGCTACAGCGAAAACAATTCGTCTCCCATTGCCGATACTGCTTACCAGGCAACAGCGTTTTTCGCCACCGACACGTGGAAAGTAACCAGGAAACTGACCGTGGTACTGGGTGCGCGCGTGGAGCACATCGGGCACTGGTATGACCGTGATGGCGTCGGCATGGCGGTCTTCTATCCTCTTCGTGTATTGCCTGACTACAACAGCGGCAAGTATGCTCCGGGATATTACTGGCATGCTATCGATGCGGGCGTTCCGCTGAGCGGTCAGCCGAACCGCTTTGCCTATTTCGATCCGCGATTGGGCGTTGCCTACGATTTATTCGGGAACGGCAAGACCTTGTTTCGCGGCGGATGGGGCGCCTACCGTTTCGTCACCCAGGTGAACGACGTCTCGGCGCCGCTGGTGACCGCGCAGCACGTCCTGACCTACAACTTGCCCGGTCAGAAGAGTGTCATGCTTTCGCAGCTCAGCCAGTTGGCGTACAAGCCCTGCACCTCTCAGTGCGGAAGCGGATCACAGACGGGTTTCGATCCGAGCGACTATAGCCAGCCGCTCACCTATGCGTACAACTTCACAGTCGACCAACAGCTGAAATGGAATACCGTGCTCGATATTGCCTACGTTGGAAGCCAAACCAGCCAGCTTTCCGACAACAGCGAAGGCATTGAAGGCAGCAACTACTCCGCACTCGCCGATCAAAACAAAACACCGGTCGGAGCCTTCTTCAAGCCCGATCCGGTCACGGGCGTGCTATCCACCAATCCCGAAAACCTAGGAACCAATCCTAACGGAACTGGTGGCACCCCAACCGGAAATACGGCGGCAGATTATCACCCCTACGGCTTCGCGTACGGCACCGCTTCCGCCTATATGAATCAGGGTACCTCGTATTCCAACTACAACGCCCTGCAGGTGGCGTGGGTCAAGACATCCGGCAGGCTCAACTTCAACCTGAATGGCACCTGGTCAAAGACGCTGGGCACGAGCCTTCAGGAGAATCCCTTTAATGTCAACCTGAACTACGGTCCGACCTCTTATGATCGGCCGTTTGTCTTCAACGCCTCTTACACCTACCAGACCGGGAACATCAATAACTTCAATCCGGTAGTCAATGGGTTGCTGACGGGATGGACGATCTCCGGTATTTCCACGTGGCAGGCTGGCGGGTACATTCCCGCCGCGCTTGGGAACGGCGTGCCAAACTTCAATCTTGGGCTAACGTATACAGGCCTGCCGGCAAATGCGAAAGCGCAGGGTATTAGCAGCGGGATAAGCGATCCTACGTACTTTGGCACTGACGCAGCGATCGCGATTATGCCGGTGCTGACCTGCAACCCAACCATCAATCTCACCCACTACCAGCGCGTCAATGGGAACTGCTTCGAAGCGCCACCGGTGGGCCAGCAGGGCGGGCAGAATTACCCCTATATGAGCGCCGCAGCCTATTTTAATAACGACCTGGCAATCTACAGGACGTTCCATATTCATGAGAATCAGTCAATCCAGTTCCGGGCCAGCGCCTTTGACTGGCTGAACCATGCGCTGCCGGGTTACAGCTCGTTCACGCCGCTCACGCTGAGCTACAACGTGGACTACACCAGCAAAAACATCACGCGAAATTACAACACCAACACCTTTGGCGTTATGGACACCAAGACGGGCGCTCCATACTCGAGAATTATCGAGTTGAACGTGAAGTACTTTTTCTAGCCGCCTCCCGGCAAAGCGGAAGGTGAGCGAATTGTTCACCTTCCTTCTTTTTTCTAGAGTTCAGCAAGGCGAGCGACATTTATAGGCCCAACGCCCCGCAAACAACCATTTTGGGGCTGATGCCGCAGTGCACCGGACCGACTGCATGCCCTGTGTCTGGCCCGAATGGCGGAGTGGTACGATGTGAAATCGACGGTGGATATCCCATCGATTCCTGGCTCCATCATGGCCATCCGATCCAAACTCCGTGGCATATACCCGATTCTCCTCTTGATTTCTGTTACGAGCCTTTGCGGACAAAGTGCGGACAACGGATCCGTTGGCGGTGGGTCGTTGCAACAGCACTACAACGACGCCCAGGAGTTGCAACGGATCGGCAAGCTCAGCGAGGCAGCGGAGCAGTACCGCGCGTTTCTTGCCCATGCCCTTGGCGAACTGGCAATCGGGTACAGCCTGGCGCGGGATTACATACATGCAGCTCCGTTATTCGATGAAGCTCTTACCCTGGAACCCGATTCCCCTTCTCTGCTCCTTGATTACGCGCGAACGGCGTTGGTGCTGGGCGACCTTGCCCATGCAAAGACGCTGGCGGCGGAATTCATAAGGAAATACCCGGGCGATCGGGAGAAGCTCGCACAGGCTCATCAGTTGCTTGGACGCACGCTTCTGAAACTGAATCGAGATCAGGAGGCAAGGAAAGAGCTTGAGGCTGCCGTGGCACTGGATCCGACTTTCCCCAACGGCTATGATCTGGCGGTGGCTTGCCTTGATCTGGACGACGAGAAGTGCGCCGAGCAGATTTTCAAGGAACTTGAGGCCTCGTTTGGGGATACTCCGGAGATCCACATGGCGTTTGGCCGCGCATACGGCGACTCGGATTTCCAACCCCGGGCGGTAACGGAATTCAGGCGGGCCATTGAGGAGAACCCGCGTTTGCCGGACGCTCACTATTTACTCGCCGCGGTCTTGCTGGCCGCGGGCGGCGACGAGAGCCATGTGGAAAGCGCGGAAATGGAATTGGAGAAGGAACTAACTATTTTTCCGCGTGATCCGATGTCTTATACGGCTCTCGGCAGGATTGCGGTAACTCGCAATAACTACCCTGAGGCAGAAACATATCTGAAACAGGCGATCTTACTCGGACCGCAAAGCCCCGACGCCTATCTGTATCTGGGACAGATGTATTTCAACACGAGTCGTTTTGCGGATGCGAAAACTGCTCTTCGTGCATGCATTCGTCTTACGACGGATGTTTCGCGGAATCGATATCAAGTCCAGAAGGCGCATTTTCTTCTAGGCAGAATCCTGATGAAAGAGGGTCAGCAGGATGCAGCACAAGCAGAGATGGAGATCGCACGCGAACTGGCCAATAAAACTCTGGCGCAGGATAAAAGCAAGCTGGCGGGACTGATGGATACATCCGGGTCACAGGATGTTCAGGCTTCTGCGACAGAAGCTGGGACGGCGCCTACCTTCGTCGCAACCACGACCGATCCGCTGGCGCAGCGCAAGGTCGAAGCAATGAGAGAACAAATCAGACTCCCAGTGGCTGACAGCTATAACAATCTGGGTGCTATCGCAGCGACGAATGACGACTATTCGCGCGCAATCAGCTACTTTGAGCGTGCTGCGGTGTGGAATCCATCGCTCGAGGGACTCGATTATAACTGGGGGCGAGCCGCATTCGCTGGGTCCCAATTTGCGGATGCCATCATGCCGCTCTCGCGCTATCTGAAGTCGCACCCGGATGATGTTGGCGCCCGAAGCGTCCTCGCCATTAGTCAGTTCATGGTGGACAACTATCACGGCTGTATTGAGACGCTGCAATCCGTGATTGGAAGGAATGATCTCGATGCGCGGGTAGAGTATGCCTATGCAGAGTCGATGATCAGGACTGGGCAATTTGAATCTGGCACGGAACAGCTGGGAGCCCTGGAGAAGTTGCATCCGGAAATTCCCGATGTACATCGCGCCCTGGCAGAGGCGTTAGATCAACAAGGACAGCAACAACGAGCGCTTGAGGAACTCCGCACAGCGATTCAGCTGAGCCCGCGCGATGCTGACTCACATTACGATTTGGGCAGGATCGACCTCGAAAGCGGTAACACGGCAGCCGCGATTCCAGAGCTTGAGACAGCGGCGAGGCTGTCGCCGAACAGCGAGAAATTCCATCAGGAACTGGCTGATGCATACACGGCGGCTCATCGGCCAACCGACGCACAGAAAGAGAGGGAAACCAGCAACATGCTTAGGGGACGGGTTCAAAGTGATGCGTCGTCGCGCCAGGCTCCTGCTCCCGCGCAATGAGTAGGCGCCGGCTACGTTTCGGTAGCTTTCGATCGGCTCGACGACAAGGAATTCTATGCGCGCTGCCGCCATCTGCCGGCTCATGCTCTCCACAGTCGCACTCCTCGTGCAAACACGGCGGCCGCAACGGCGGCCAGAGCGAGCCCTTCGACGCAGTCATCGTGAACGGTAAGCGATGGCGCCAGCGGTCGGCAAATTCATGGAGTTCAAGCCCGTACAGAGGCCATGCTGTCCGGCTTACACGGGGCCCAGCCGATCCGCAAGCTGGTGATGGTTTCGCGATCGCGCATCGTTTCGCACAAAGTATCAACCCAAGGAACGATCGCGAACTCGCCAGACGGGCGTAAGATGGCGAGCTTTTTGTGGAAATTCTCCTGCTTAATGCAGAATCCTGTTGACAGTACACGCTAAATAGGATTTCGTATTCATTATCTAATTTCGAACATATTATTCGGAATTTAAAGGATTGGCTCTGGCTCGTGGTGACATCTACAAAACCGGCTGACGGCCTTTACCGCGCACACCGCGAAAGGCAACGGCGGCGCATTCTGGCTGCCGCTCAGGAACTCTTTGACCAGCGCGGTATCGACCGCGTCACGATGGGTGAGATTGTTTCAGCCGCAGGAATTCGGGCCTCGACGTTGTACGAGTATTTCTCGAATAAGGACGAGATTGTGTGGGCTCTCGTAGAAGGGTTCATGACGGAGGGGTCGGAACGCGTTCAAAAGTCTGTTGAAGGTGTTTCCGGGCCAGCGCTGGCAAAGATCACCGCACTCTGTCGAGTCTTTGAGGACGAGTTAATGCGTGATCCCGAGCGGGTACGCTTTATGGCGCAGTTTGACGCGATGTATGCCCGCGATTGGTCTGTCGAGCGTCTGCTGACGATCGAAGACAAGATCATGCCCGGCCGCTTTGAGTGCTTCGCCAATTTGATCCGGGAGGGTATTGCGGACGGCTCGCTCCGTTCCGATCTTGACCCGGATCTCACGTTGCACTCTATCGTGAATGCTGTCATCGGGGCTCAGCGCCGGTTGGCTTCGCTTGGAGATCGGGTGGAAAAGGAGTATGGGCAACCGATCGGCCTACTCTTCCGCGAAACGGTGCGCATCGTTCTTCTGGGGCTGCAAGCGCGCTAGATTGCCGGCCCGCGGCCCGATGCTGCGTGCCTCACCTCATTGTCAGTAAGGAGACTCTTAGTGCAAAGAACGCTCCGTAAGATAATCGTGACCTGCCTTGCCGCACTATCGCTTTCTGCGGCTTCTTTCTGTACAGCGCAGACCCCATCGCCGCGGCAACAACTCGTGGCGGACTACGACTGGAAATTCCTGTTGGGTGACCCTGCCGGTGCGGAGGCGCGGTCTTTCAGCGACTCGGCGTGGCGCACGGTGGATCTGCCGCACGACTGGAGCATCGAAGGAGTGCCCAACGAGAAGAATCCGACGGGCGCTGGAGGTGGATACTTTCCCGCGGGTGTGGGCTGGTACCGGAAGACTTTCACCGCTCCGATGGCTTGGAAGGGCAAGCAGGTAAGCGTCGAGTTCGAGGGAGTGGCATCGAATGCGACCGTGTATCTGAACGGCAAGAAGCTCGGAGTCCATCCTTATGCGTACACTAGTTTCCTGTTTGATCTGACTTCGGGACTCGACTTCTCCAAGCCAAATGTTCTCGCCGTGCGCGTTGATAATTCACAGCAGCCGAGCAGTCGCTGGTACAGCGGATCAGGCATCTATCGGCACGTACGCATTATCGTGACTGAGCCGATTCACGTCGCTCCGTGGGGAGTGTTCGTCAGTACTCCCGATGCCACAAGCGAGAGTGCGACGGTCGTCGTTCAAACCCAGCTTGAAAACGCCTCAGCGAACCCTGCTGAAGCCATCGTCAACACAAGGCTACTTTCAGCGACAGGAGAGACGGTCGCCAAAGATCAATCGCAATTGCAGGTGGGAGCCGGAGGCCACCAAGAAACTTCACAGAAGATTGCGCTCGCGAACCCGAAGCTTTGGTCTGCGGAGAGCCCAACTCTGTATCGAGCGGTCACTGAAATTGTTCTTGGTGGCAAGGTGGTCGACCGCGTCGAGACAAGCTTTGGGGTGCGGTCGCTTGCCTGGTCTGCCGACAAGGGCCTGGCTCTGAATGGAAGGCCCATCAAGCTGGTGGGCGGAAGTGTTCATCACGATAATGGTCCTCTTGGAGCCGCGGCCTTTGATCGTGCCGAGGAACGACGAGTCGAGCTCCTTAAGGCGGCTGGTTACAATGCCGTACGAACAGCGCATAACCCGCCGTCTCCGGCGTTCCTGGATGCATGCGATCACATCGGTATCCTGGTGCTGGATGAGCCTTTCGATGTGTGGAAGGCACACAAGGTCAAGTTCGATTACGCCACTTACTTCGACGAATGGTGGAAGCAGGACATCTCGTCGATGGTGCTGCGCGACCGCAATCATCCCTCTATTGTGATTTGGGGTATCGGCAACGAGATCCCCGAATTGGAGGTGGAACAAGGGCGCGTGATCGGCAAGCAATTAGCCGATCAAGTGCGCTCGCTAGACACTACGCGCCCGCTTACGCTCGCGTTTCCAGGCACCACCACCGCGCCGAACGCGGAGGCTGTGTTTTCACTGCTGGACATTACTGGGTATAACTACAACCTTATCCCGAGTTACGCGGTGGACCATAAAGAGCTGCCATCGCGCATCATGTTGACGACCGAGTCGCTTCCAGCGAAGGCATTTCCGTTGTGGCAAGTCTCACAGGAAAATTCCTACGTGCTGGGCGATCTTACCTGGACGGCGATGGATTACCTGGGCGAGTCGGGCATTGGCGCCTGGTCCTATGGCACTCCGGAACAGGCGAAGATGGCGGCGCAGATGATGGGCGGCATGATGGGGAACACTGCGGTCATCGACAAGATGTTCCTGGGAATGGCCAATGGAGTGGATGTGATGGCTGAGATGGCTAAAGGCAGCACTGACCCAGCCGCGAAAGCCGCGATGGCGGTTATGTTTCACGGCTATCCATGGCACGCGGCCAACTGCGGAGACCTGGACTTGACCGGCTACCGCAAGCCACAGTCATACTATCGAGACATTCTATGGAACGGGGGCGATCGCGTGTATGCCACCGTTCGCCTGCCTGAACCGGAAGGAAAGAAGATCATTGCCGTTGGCTGGGCGGTCTATCCGACGCTGCCGAGCTGGAACTGGCCCGGCCGCGAAGGAAAAGACATGCAGGTAGAGGTTTATGCCGGAACTGAAAAGGTACGCCTGTATCTCAATAACAAGCTCGTGGGCGAAATGTCCACGACACCGGATAAGGAGCGCAAGGTTCTATTCACTGTTCCCTATACTCCCGGCATGCTCAAAGCCGTCGGAGTCAATGGCGACATGGAGGTGGCCACGAGTGTATTGCAGACTGCGGGAGACGCGGTAGGGCTCCGGCTTATGGCGGATCGAAGTGTCCTGCAGGCAGATGGGGAGGATCTTTCATTTGTCACGGTCGAAGCAGTGGACGCACAAGGGCGACTGGAACCCAACTCTACAGCAGAGGTACAGTTCACTATCAGTGGTTCCGGCACCATCATCGCCGTAGGCAACGGAGACGGAACGAGTAACGAGGCGTATCAGGGCAATCACCGGTCACTCTTCAATGGGCGCGCACTCGTCGTCGTACGAACCTCCAGAACGCCAGGTTCAATTCGACTAACAGGAAGCGCACCCGGCATGACCAACGCCGAATTCACCATTCGAACTGAGCTGGGAGGTCCAACGGCGGAACTGCGATAGCACGACCGGGAGTGAAGACGCCAGCGGTTCCGCGGCGGCGATTTCAGTTGGATTGGGATCTCCTGTTCACATCAGTTCCGGAAAGGTTGGACCGAGGCGATGGAACGCGGGCAATGACAGCAGGCAGTTCGAAGAGCTGACAAGCTGCAACCTGGGCGGCAGCGATTCTCCGAAGCTGCGGACGGCGTCAGCCCGTTCGGGCGGGACGGACTTCGACAGTAGCTGCATGGTCTCCTCGGGGACGCCAAGCGCCATCAAGCGGGAGATTGCCAGTTCGCGAATTGCATCATCGATGTCTCGCGCGCGGTCGTCGGTGCGCCGAGCGATCAGGAGGATGGCGGAGCGCGTTGCCTCCGTGAAGGTGGGTAAGTCCAGCAGCGCTTTCAGCCACTCGCCGGCAATTTCAGCCGACACAACAGAGTGCAGCGGGCCGTACAGCGGAATGCGGGCACCGAACCGGCCTAGAGACCAAAGCCAGATAGCATTTTCCGGTTCATCTTTGATCTTTGCCACAAGCTCATTGCCAACCGAAGCACGGGCGCTGCCCAGCAGGTGCTCCAGGCTTGCAATCAGGCGCCATTGCTCGTATTCGAGTTGACGGTTTACGCGGCCCTTCTTTTTGCGCCCGATATGACTGGAATGCGAGCGATAGAGCGCCTGCTGCTCGCTGGCATTGACGCCGCCCGCGATCCGGCGCAACAACGCGAGCATTTCGATCTGACATTGCAGGTCCTCCGCAAAGACAAGTTTATTGAACGCAATTCTGCGCAGATGATTCATGCGCGCATCGTCACCAGGCGCACCGAACCCCGGCCGCAAGCACCAGCCGTACAGGTTGAGCCAGCGTACCTCATGGTGGGGAGACTTTTTACGTCCCGGTGCAACCTCGATGAGCACATCGCAGAAGCGGCGAATGGCCGGGATTGGCCACGAGTCACGCTTCGTGCCGAGCGCCGCTTCCATCTGGCTTGCAAGACTGCCGGACTCGTCACCGGCCGGACCTTCAAAAACGCGGCTGATCAGTTCCGCAGCGGATTCGACAGTTGCATCGGAAGCCGTAATTGTCGACGAACGTACCGGCACGGGTTGTGGCTTGGCGGTATCGAGTTGTTCGGCTTGCACCTCTTCGCCGCGCAGCTCGAATTGCAGCCGCCAGCGATGTAGCGTGTCCCGCGATTCACACCAGAGCTCGAGCGTGCCAACCTCCGTGAAACTGACTCTGAGGCGAACAGTCAGGTACAGCTCGCGCAGTTTCCTGCCGTAACGCAACAAGGTCACCAGCGGAGCATGAAGATGCAGGTTCTCTTCGTCCAAGGCAACGACTTCCCCGTGCGCATCGTGCCGCGTGCGCGAACTGTACAGCGTGAACGACACGGGACGGTTAGCCAGTACCGAGAATTCGTGGTTTAGCAGCGGAAGCGTGGTGCCCTCGTCGACTCCGGCGGGCAAGACGCAGATGCCTCGCAGAGCGCCTTCCGACGGCAGGGCGATGTAGTAAGTGCGTGCGCTGCCTGCCCTGACGCGCAGTCCTGTACCGTGCCGTACGCCTCCGTAGTAAACTGCACCCCGGGCAACCGCGCTATCTACGGCCTCGTTGTTGAGGATCCTGGGCCGCAAGCCGCTGT
>JABCZC010000097.1 GCA_013289875.1 Acidobacteriota bacterium
CTGCTGGAAAGCTGCGATCGTAAGCGCACTTTTCGTCGCGATTCCCGTCGGTCTGCTCTCTTCTATTCTTGACTTTGGGTCGATCTGGGTCATCGGCGGCGGCATCGCCACCGTGTCACTTTACCGTCGCCGTGCAGGCGCGCCAGCCACCCACCGCATGGGCTGGCGCATTGGAGGGCTCCTTGGCGTGCTGTCCGCGTTTATGTCCACAGCAACTTACAGCATAAAGTTACTCATCCAGCGGTATATGCTGCACAGCGGCGAGCTCGACCAGCAGGTGCATTCGGTCGCGCGCCAGTTTGTAGATCAGGCCAACCGCTCCGACCCGCAGACTGCAGCCGCTATGGCCCAACTCAGCCGCTTCTGGCTCTCGCCCGAGGGCACGGCAACCATAGTCCTTAGCGCCGCGGCCATTTCCGCGCTTTCCATGGTGCTGTTTGGAGCCGCCGGTGGCGCCATCGGCGCGCGCATCGCATCGCTGGGCCCACGTGCTCAACGCAGTTCATAGTAGTTTCGACGAGACTTGCCCCACCGTCCCCGTACCCGTATCATCCGGCAAGAGCCAAAGTATGTCCGAAAAAAAAGCTGCACCGAAGTTGCGCGAAAAAGGCCGGATCATGTCGGCCTCCGAGATCGAACGTACACTTGTCCGGCTGGCCCACGAGATCATCGAAAAGAACAACGGAGCCGAACACCTGGGATTGGTTGGCATCAAGCGTCGCGGCGTTCCGCTTGCGGAAAGACTAGGTGCATTGATCGGAGGCATCGAGAAGCGCTCCATCGACACTGGAGTGCTCGACATCCGCTTCTATCGCGACGACCTCTCCACACATGACGTCCGCCCGGTCGTCAGTCCCGCGGCTCTCGGCTTCGATGTGAACGATCGCAATATCATCCTGGTTGACGACGTGCTCTACACCGGCCGGACGATCCGTGCCGCGCTCGACGCGCTCTTCAGTCATGGCCGCCCACGCCGCGTGCAACTGCTGGTGCTCATTGATCGAGGTCATCGTGAACTGCCGATCGAAGCCCGATTCGTCGGGCGCAGAGTTCAAACGACGGATCTCGAAATCATCGAGGTAAAGCTGCGCGAGATCGACAACGACGAGCAAGTGCTTTTGGTCGAGCGCATCGACTGAGACTGTTTTTGGAAGACGAACACCACGAAAATTCAGCAGGAATGCCAACGAAAACTCAACACCGCAAGTCGCAAGCGCCCCGGCTCGAACCGAAAACTATTTCTTTGAGCCATCCCGACTCACTCCATCCGAATTCAATCCATCCCGGGTCGCTTCTTTCCGCCGCCGATTTGTCCATCGATAAGGTTGAGTCGATTCTCCGTCTCGCAGATGTGCTGGAAAAAGAAGATGCTCTCCGCCGTGACAAGCGGTTGTTCAAGCGGCGCGTTTCGCTGCTCTTCTATGAGTCCAGCACCCGCACACGTACTTCCTTCGAACTCGCCGCGAAGGCCCTGGGCGCCGACACGTCTCTAGTGAGCGCGCAGTCTTCCAGCATTGAAAAAGGCGAGTCCCTCAAAGACACAGGCATCACGCTGCGCGCCCTTGGCGCCGAGTGCATCATCCTGCGAAGTCCATATTCTGGGGCGCCCTACCTGCTTGCCGAGACGACCGGGCTTCCCATCCTCAACGCCGGCGATGGCATGCATGAGCACCCGTCCCAGGCGCTGCTGGATTTGCGCACGATCCTTGCCCACCTGGAAATAGGCGCGAAAATTACGGAGACAACGCTCAAGGGCGTCACAGTTACCATCTGTGGAGACATCTTCCACAGTCGTGTCGCCCGGTCGAATGCCCTGCTCCTGCCACGCCTCGGCGCACGCGTCGTGTTCTGCGGTCCTACTCCACTCCTGCCCGAAATCGCTGCTCAACTCGGGCCCAATATCGTCATTGAGCGCGACTTCGACCGTGCACTCGCGCAATCACAGATCGTGATGATGCTTCGCATACAGGCCGAGCGTCTCGCCGGCCTTGCCCTCGACCTTGAAGAATACAAGGCGCGTTATCAGGCGAACGTCGATCGGGTTGCGGCGTATGCGCCCAAAGCGCTTGTCATGCACCCCGGTCCCATGATTCGCGGCCTTGAGATCACCAGCGAAGTCGCCGACGGTCGCCAGTCAGCCATCGCCGAGCAGGTGCGGAACGGAGTTGCGATACGAATGGCGCTCATCATGCGGGCTCTTGGCGGTGATACGAAAGTCAGCACGAAGTCGAGGAGTGTCAGCCCGAAGAAGGGAGCCAGCCGGTGAATCCAATCTTGATTCGCGGCGGACACGTGATCGATCCAGCGGCAGGCGTCGATGGACCGCGCGACCTCCTGCTCGTGGAGGGCAAAGTCGCCGCGATGGATGTGCCGGGGAAGATGAAGCACGCTGGCACGGAGGTCATCGACGCCAAAGGCCTTGTGGTTGCGCCAGGACTCGTTGACATTCATGTTCACCTTCGTGAGCCAGGTCAGGGATACAAGGAGACGATTGCGACCGGCACTGCCGCAGCCGCCACCGGCGGGTTCACGACCGTCTGTGCCATGCCCAACACGATTCCCGTGAACGACTCGGCGGAGACCACTCGCTGGATGCTCGCGCCCGAGCGCGGCGCTGCGATTCGAGTATTTCCGATTGGCGCTGCGACCCGCGGATCGTTGGGCGAGGCGCTTACAGAATATGGATCGCTCCGGGCAGCTGGCGTGGTCGCGGTCACCGACGACGGTAAGCCAATACTGGGGGACGCTATCATGCGCCAGGCGTTGGTTGCGGCAGCGCGTGCAAATCTGCCCGTTATCCAGCATGCTGAAGACACGCGTCTGACCGGTGGCTGCTCCATGAATGCTGGCCCCGTGGCTTTCCGGCTCGGACTTCGCGGCATGCCCACAGAGGCAGAGTCGGGGCTGGTCGAACGCGACATTCGCTTACTGGCCGAGGTCAAAGACAGCCGCGCTCACCTGCATATTGCGCATCTCTCTACCAAAGCGGCGCTCGACGCCGTTCGCCGCGCCCGACGCAATGGTCTGCGCGTAACCTGCGAAGTCGCGCCGCATCATTTCGTGCTCAATGAAGAGGCCATTGGCAATTACGATACGCGTGCCAAAATGAATCCGCCGCTGCGCGCGGAATCAGATCGTGTTGCCGTGATCGAGGGCATCATCGACGGCTCGGTCGATTGCATTGCGACTGACCACGCCCCGCATGCCGCGCACGAAAAAGAGCAGGAATTCGAGCGCGCTCCAAACGGAATCACCGGCCTCGAATCGGCGCTGGGACTCTCGATTGCAGTGCTGCATGTGCGGCACAAACTCCCACTCAGCCGAGTCATCGCACTGCTCAGCACACAGCCGGCGGCGGTCCTGGGACTCAAGGGTCGCGGAATTTTGTCCGTGGGATCGGCAGCCGATGCAGTGATCTTCGATCCCGCGAAGAAGTGGACATTCCAGGCCAGAGAATCAAAGTCAAAATCGAAAAACACACCTTTCGATGGCTGGACCATGCAAGGACAAATCTCAATGACGATCAGCGAGGGTCGCGTCGTGTATCGCCGGAACTAATTCGGTCTCTGCAACTGCGTTAGCTGCATCACCTGCGCCGAGAAACGCTCCATCTCCTCAAGTTGCGGACTCGATTGCAGGAGAACCAGGTCCACACCCACAGCCGAAAATTCTTCCAGGCGCGTGCTCACCTGCTCCGGCGTTCCCACCAGCCCGCTTCGCAGGCCGCGGTTGGAAACGGAATAGTCCTCGAGCGAAATCTTCTGCTCCAACTGCGACCCGGTGATCCATTGCTGATAATTCGCATATCCGCGCGCCGATTGCTGCACATTCGTAATTCGCGCCACTTCCTTCTTTGCTTCCGCTTCCGAGTCGCGCACGATAGAGTATCCGGCGATTCCATAGGTCAATGGGGGAAGTCCCAATTCCTCGCGGCGCTGGCGCATGTCGGCGATCTTTCGGCCTACAGTGCTGGGGTCGTCGCCATGCATGAGATAAGCATCGCATTTTTGCGCGATGAGGTTCTTGGCGGTTTCGGATTCGCCTCCGGCATAAATCGTAGGACGGGGACGGCTCACAGGCTTGGGCGAGAGGATATTGTCACTCACCTGGTAGAAGGTGCCCGAGTAACTGAATCCTTGTTGCGACCAGCAGCCGTCCACTACATCGAGCCATTCGGACGTCCGCCCGTATCGGTCGTCGTGCTTGTCGAAGGGGATGCCGTACTTGGCAGCCTCGTCGGCCCACCAGCTCGACACTACATTGAGCGTCAGCCGGCCATTCGAAATGTGATCGATGTTGGCAGCCTGCTTGGCGAGCAGAGCGGGATTGTGAAAGGTTGGACGCACGGCCACCATCAGCTCAATCCTGTTCGTGACTGCCGCAAGCGCCGCGGCGGTCGACCATGCGTCCAGCGATGGCGCATTGACACCTTTAATGTCGTTCAGATTGAGTTCTGCGATGAGAGTGAGCGAGTAGCCGAGCTTCTCGGCGCGCTGTGTCAGACGGCGCGCATATTCCCAAGTCGGCTTCATGTGTTCGTTCTCGACGTTCCGCAGCCATCCGCCAAAAACGGGAAGCCAGAAGCCGAAGCGCATCAACGCACTCCTGCCAGTGCGGATTCCTGAGTGCGCTCCTCTATTTTGCCAGCCTCGGTTTCCAGCCAGTCAACCAGCTTCGCGAAGGGATCGAAGCCCACCACACTCGGACCGTCGGCGACGAAATTCGAAAGCGCGTTGATGTCGTAGTACAGGCGCTGGCCGTCGCGGTCGTCGGTGATGTATTCGACACCGCCTAGCTCGATACCCGCATGACTCATGATGCGCTCTACGTCAGCGATGACTTCCGGTGGAGGCTCGTAGCCCTCTACGCTGATACCCGTCTTCGGGGCGTCGACGGGGCACGCGACACGATTCAGTTCCACTCCCGAAGTGGTCACGCAAATGTCCGCGGGACACAAGTCAAAGGTCTCACCCGTGATATGAACCTTGATCGCGTAAAGATATCTGCCGTTCAGAACCTCTACTCGAACGATATGGGAGTCGCGCGCGGGAATGAATTCCTGCACCAGAGCAGTGGAGTCGAGGCCAAAGGCAAGCTCGCTTCTTTCTGCAGCAACAGCAAGCGCTTCCGGAGTATCAAATCGCTTCACGCCAGCGCCGGAGCCTCCCATATTGGGCTTGACGACCAAAGGCCAGCGCAGATCCTGCGTAGCCGCCGGCGCCTGCGAGGGGCGATGGATAACGCGAGCCTCCGGGTAAGGCAGATCGAGCGAATCCAGCAGAGACAACTGCGCCGCCTTCGAGAGCTCGGTGCGAAATGCACGCAGTCCGTTGATGACCCGCACCCCCCGCCGCTCGAGATGATCGAGAAAGCCCAGCGTATAAAAAATGCAATCGCCATGTTCGCGATTCCACGCCGACGGGCTCATTCGGTTGACGACCACCGAGAAGTGATTCTCCGGATGATCATCAATGGCGTAAGCATGGGCCGTCGCATCGATCTTCACATAGGGCGTGCCGCGACGGTCAAGCTCCGCCAACAGCGGCTTGAACCAGTGCTGCTGCTCATAATAAATGGCAATCGGTCTGGACATAGGTACTCTCACAGTCTGTCTATATCCTTTTTACCCGATCCGCTCCGATGGCGCTATTTGCGGTGCAGCAGTTGCAGGACAAATTGAACTAATGTAAAAACCGCCCCCGTCGCTACCGCAAAACCCTTGGCACGTTGGAAGCTCTGCTCATGCTGATCCACGCGGCCTTCGATGATGGCGATGCGCCCGGAGTTGCCGTCACCCAGCAGGGTGGCCATCTGATTTTTTAGAACAGAAAGATCTGCCAAAACCTGCGCCTCGAATTCAGTCATGCACCTTTCTCCATCGCCCATTTCCACATTCCCCTCTACAGCGCAACGTTCACGAAGACCGCGCTCGAAAATCGCGAGTAGTTGGGAGGAGTCGAGCCGTCGTACATGCGAATGTTTATTTACGCTGTTGGGAGTATTCAGCGCGCCGCTCATGCTTCCTCCCGCGAGCGGCACTTCTGTTGAAGCTAACGCGTCCACGTAATGTTTCGTCGCTGCCTGGCTGCTTCCTGTTGGATCGCCTTCGAGAACCAGCGGCCCGCTTATCGTACCGCCTGTAAGAGGAAGATAGCTTTCTTCGATTGCGGCAATCGAGCTGTCGACATAGGACTTACCTACCGGTTGCACCGCCACTGTCGCGGGTGCAAGCTGCGCCCGATAGCCGAGATGGTCGCGGTTGTTGCCGCTGGGACGACCCAATACTCCTTGCTGACCGTGCCGTCGTTAAGGTGATAAACCGCCGTATAATAACTACCAGCAGGATAAGCTCCAAGATTCGGAGCTAAGTTCAGGCTTACAAAGCCGTCCTCTCCAATTGGGGCAGTTGTACTCCCCGCCGCGATGCTTTGGTTCGCGCTGGTTGAAAATGCCGGCCAACTTACAATCACCGTCCCCGTCGCTGGGCTCCCATCGGCCCGATAAACAGTACCCTGCACCGTCGTCGTCGCTACCTGGGCGCCGGCGCGGATTGGCAGCGTCGCTAACACAATCACAAGACACGCAACTTCCGCCAACACTTGCCACCGTTTCGCACAAAAACAGTCGGTCATCCACTCTTCTCTCATGTGCTTTCTCAATCTCAATCTGCTTCTACTGGTCCGGCTTCGAACGCACTTTACGAAAGGGGCAGGGCTCGTTCGCTGCATGCTGCGCCCGTTTCTCAGCTCCCGCTTCTTCAGCTAGGTCAGCTTGAACAGCTTTACGGATCCCTCCAACGTCGCTGGCTCTCTGGAATGCAGGAAATATCTCTTTTCTCCTGGCGCCCTGTCTTGATCGCTTGAATGTCGCTGCAAATAAAAAGAGAGACGCAAGTTTCAGCGTCTCTCTTTTGTTTGTCTTTACTGTTACCTTCAGGATATCAAGTCGGGTGGTAATTCTACGCCAACTATCTTTGGCGTATAACTTCTCTTCTTTTCGGTAGTTATGACGTTCTAGAGCAAGTCCCCCTCTTGACAGATTTCCGGAAACTCCGGAATAAGCAGTTTCGCATCCAGGAAAATACTCGTCAGCCGATCCAGAACCTCACCATATTTCCGAGTTACCGACCGAACTCCTTGCTGCATCAGCTCTGCAGCCTCAGCCTGCGTATATTCTTGCAACGCAATCCGCGCGACCAGTTCCTGCGAGACTCCATCCAGGCGCTTCAGGCACTTTTCTACATCGATGACGAAGATCACGGCATCCTCGAAATTCTTAATACGGCGACTTGATGCCCGTCCGCGGAACACGGTATTGGCCATCACCGATGGAACCCGCCCCATGTCCATCGATACGCGCATATATCTGCGCAGCAATGTTTCTGTGCTTTTCCGGTAGAAGGTCAGCCCCCCCAAAGGCCGCAAGCGAGTGTTTTTCTCCACTCTCTGATCGCTGACCGCCGCCCAGACGTATGGTAGAGTGAGTGCGGCACTCATCGTGCACCTCCTGCTGCCGTCACTGTCTGTATTGTGTTTTTGCAGGGGCGTCCTCTGCGCCGCTTCGTCGGTCTCGGGAGATTGCGAAACTTGCTCTCACATGAGGAGCAGTAGATGTTGGTCCCGCCCTGAGTCCGGAACCACAACCCTCCGCACCCCTCGCACACTTTCAGTTGTACGCGCAAATACACCATCAATTCTCCAAGGCAAAGTGAGACCCCGCGGTTTTATTTGCGACCATTCTTTTGTTTTCCGCGGGTAATGGAAAAGTCCGCCACTCGCAGCGCTCTTGCGGCGCCGCTGTGCGGCTGGAAGCTTTCCGGATTGGTGTGAATCATGAAGGTGCGCGCAGATCATGGGTTCAGTCTTTCATCTCGTTGCCATCGTTCTAAACCGCGATCCATCCTGTGACCTTCATCGTTGAATCGATGACGATCATGGGCAGTCCTCGCGCACTTGAAGGATAAATGTCACCCTTCTAGGGCTGCGCGATGACCAAAGGCTCGATTGCTGGCAAAAAGTGTCCCGACTCTACAAGAGGGAATTCTCATCGTCAACGTCCAGACGCATAGTGATGAGGTTCCTGCCCGGGCAACCTGTTAGTTACCGCCGAAAGTCTTGGAAGTAACGTCAAATAGCTTTTCTGTGAGCAAATGCTCCTATTGCGGTGTATAGCTCAAAGACAAAATTCCACACATGAATGTTACCCAATTCCATGAGCGTCTTCGTCTCGAGATATTTCGCCGAATCGATCGTGGATTGCTCACGGGAACTCTCCTTGCCAGGCAAACCGGTCTCCAGTCATCGCACATTTCCAACTTCCTCCATCGCAAACGCATGCTCAGTCTTGTCGCCATCGATCGCGTGCTGGCTGCGCAAATGCTCAGTGTCGAAGACCTCCTTCCTCCTGAGTTTCCCCGCCGCCTCGCCACCTTGTCCGGCCCGCGCGATAAGGAGCGCGATTCCGTCCCCCTTGTCTCTCACGCTACCGCCGCGCATTCTCCCAGCGTTACTTCACAGGCCACGATTGAAGTCATTCAGCTTCCGGCTGGCGTCCTGGAAGAGCTTCGCCCCCGCCGCGCTATCATTCGTCGCGATTGGCAGCGCTTTCTCGCCGTCCGCGTCACCTCTGCCCAGGCCCTCCCCATGGAGCCGGTACTTGCTCCGCATGCCATCGTCGTGCTCGACCGGCATTACAATTCGCTTGCGCCCTACCGGCCGCCCCGACCCAATCTTTATGCGGTAGGTGTGGGCGACTCTCTGTCCTTTCGTTACGTCAGTTTTGACGAAGACCGTCTCATCCTGCGCCCCCACGCGCTCGACCACCCCGTCGAACTACTCAACCTGGGAGTCAGCGATTCGCCCTCAGACTCCATCGTCGGACGCGTCTGTATCTGCATTTCCGAGTTGTAAGTGGCAGCAACGCCTCTGCGTGAATTTTTGATAGCATCGCCTTCGGAGGATATTCATGGAACAGGCAGTAAATTCCACCAACGGAGAACGCCGTAACGAGGACATTGCCCTCGATCTCTTCAAATTTGTCGCCACCACTGTCGCAGTAGGACGCCCAACGGTACCCTCGACCGGCTTCGTTGCCTCCAGCACCGCCAAGTCCGAAGACCACATTCATCAGCTTCTCGAACTCTATGCACGCTGCCTCAAGACCGTCTCTGGTCGGGAGAATGCGCGCTAGCGCTGCCCGGTGAATGATTCCATTCTCAGCGTCGCTGTTTGCGGCGCGGGAGCCTTCGGCCGCAACCATCTCCGTGTCTATCGCGATCTCGAGCGGCGCGGGCGGCCCGTCAGGCTCGCCGTCATCGTTGAGCCCGAACCGTCCCGCACCGAGGCCCTCGCCAGGGATTGGAACGTCCCCGTCTATTCATCCATCGACGCTTGCCTGGAAGCCCGCGCCCGCGGAGAAATCCATGTGGACGCCGCATCCATCTGCGTGCCCACCTCAGCGCATCATGCCGTTGCAGCGCCCCTGCTCGCCGCCGGCATCGACCTGTTGATTGAGAAGCCTATCGCCGCAACCACCGGGCAGGCCCACGATCTCCTTGCTCTCGCGCAAACACAGGATCGCGTTCTCGCCATCGGACATCTTGAGCGTTTCAACCCCGCCGTAACCACCATTCAACCCTGGCTGAATCGCCCTATGTTCTTTGAGGCGCACCGCCTCAGCGTCTTCACACCGCGCGCCCTCGATGTCGATGTCGTCCTCGACCTCATGATTCACGACCTGGACGTCGTTCTCAGCTTCGTCCGGTCGCCGGTCCGCGACCTCCATGCCGTCGGCCTGCCCATCCTCTCCGGCAAGGTTGACATTGCCAACGTGCGCCTTGAGTTTGAGTCCGGCTGCGTCGCCAACTTCACCGCCAGTCGCGTCAGCACCGAGCGGGTCCGCAAGCTGCGCTTTTTCCAGCCGCATCAATATATCTCGATCGACTATGCCCGCCAGGATCTCCTCGTCATCGACGTTGATCCCAGGGCTGCGCCCACGTCAGCCGAAACAGGCCTGCCGCCCGGACTGGCTGTTCGCAAACCAACCGTACATTCCGGGGAACCCCTGCTGCTTGAAATCGAATCGTTTCTGGATTGCGTCCGGAGCCGCGCCACACCGCGGGTCTCCGGGCAAGATGGCCTTGCAGCCCTGGCGCTCGCGCTCGACATTAACGCCGCCATCGCTGCGCACGCTCAAAGAGCAGGCCTCGACCGTTTCTGATTTCTTGTTCCCTCAGTCTGGCCTTTACTCCAGCTTCGTCACGGGCGTGCCTTCTGGAATCTTTATCTCGAACTGATCGTCGGTCAGCGTTAGATTCACATTGACCTTCTGCACCGTAATCGCGATCTGATACTCCTCCAGCGGCCGCTTGATCGTGATCGTCCCCGGAAAGCTCCGCGGCCCGAACTCCTGCATTGGCCCATAGATCGCCTGCGTCTGGATCTCGCCCTTCGGGTCGTAGATATCTTCCTGCACCGTGTGCAGATCGATGCGGCTGAAGTGAATGACGCGCTGCGGAAGGAGCTCCTGGCTGTGGCCCTTCCGGCGAACTACCGTCAGGTCATACTCCGGATAAATCATCAGCTGCTTCGATTTCGGATCGAGCTTGGTTTCCGTGTCAGTGGTCAGCGTCACCAGGTCATCCGGCTGGATGCAGTTGATCAGCAGCGAGTCGAAAAAGATCTTTGGCCTCAGATTCTCCAGCGGATTCGCCGACTCCTTCGCCACCGTATTCGAGCCCTCGATCACATGGTCGTGAGGATAATAAATAAGCAGTTTGAAATTATTTCCGTCACTCGCCATGTCGAAGGCCCGGGTGCGCAATATCGGCGCCAGCCCGATGACTCGCACCGCTTCGGGCTTACGCAGCAGAATATATCCGCTGAGGGATGTGTAAGTTTTCTCTTTGCCCTTGCGCGGCCCGCCCTCGGTCGCCTGAAACTCCACCGTCGCGCTCAGCGAGTTGATCGCCTGGCACTGGTTGTTCACCGCCTGCACCAGCTCCTCGGCGGTCGCGGTCATCACCACGCTCGGCATCTTCGCCTGTTTAACGGTGCGCGTGTGCACAAAGCAGCCGCTCAGCACAGGCAGCAACAGCATTAGCACCGTCTTGTACTCGCGTCTCCGCATCAACTGAATCGGTACACCCAGGTACGAAACTGCGAGTATAACGTTTCCATCAACGCGATCCCGCCTCACGCAGCGACTTCCGGTATTCCTGCACATTGCGCGCATGCTCTTCCAGCGTCGTCGAAAATCGCGATTTACCCGAAGGATTGGCACTCGCGGCCACAAAATACAGATAGTCGGTCTGCGCCGGATTCATCGCCGCCTTCAGCGACGCCATCCCTGGGTTGCAGATCGGTCCCGGCGGCAGCCCCGCAAAGCGATACGTGTTGTAGGGCGAATCTGCCTGTAAGTCTGAAGCATAGATGGTCCCACGATACCGCCCATCGAGCAAAGCCGCATAAATCACGGAAGGATCTGTCGCCAGCGGCATTTCTTTTGCCAGCCTGTTCTCGAAGACGCTGGCCACCAGAGGCCGCTCTGCATCCACAGGAGTCTCCCGCTCCACCAGCGACGCCACGGTCACCACGTGATGATAATTAGCCCGCAGGCCCAGCTCGTCTGCCGCTTGCCGAAACCGCTTCACCATCGCGGTCAGCATCTGCCCTGTAGTTGCCCGTCTCGCAAAATGGTACGTATCCGGGAATAGATATCCTTCTAGGGTTGTCGCTCCCGGATCGAGATCAGCGATCAGGTACACATCTATGCGCGCGCCCGCCAGAAATTTTTCCTTCGTCCCCAGCTTCGCTGACTCGATCCTCTGCGCGACGTCGAACAGGTTCGATCCCTCGGGAATGGTCACGCTCAGCGTGTAGACATCCCCGCGCTCCAGGCGGTCATACACCTCAGACATCTTCACCGGATGATCGAAGCGGTACTCGCCGGCCTTCAACGTTCCGCCCTTCGCCAGGCGAGCCGCTTCGAACGCATATTTGCTCCGGATGAGCCCCTGCTGCTTCAACTCCGCGGCAATCTGCATGGTCGGTGTTCCGGGCAGAATCTCCACAAAGGTTTCCCTGTCTGGGCCCGTCGGGGCCAGCACCACATAAGTTGCCCACACGATCGAGCCCAGAACCAGCAGAAAAATAAGACGCCGCACTAATATTTTGACCTTTATCTTGGATTCCTTCCTTCATTTTATGATGCTGTCTTTTTCCACGCCCTTCGAGCAGCCTGAGCTGGCGCGGCAAACCTCTTGCCGGGGTTCGGCCGCCTCACGGTTGGTATAGATTGACCGTGTGTACCATTCTTGAATGGACGACTTGTCACGGGCTGCGGCCCCTCGCTTCATGGGCCTCGACGTGGGAGACCGCCGCATTGGTGTGGCCGTGTCCGACTCGCTCGGGCTGACCGCCCAGCCCGTCCTCACTCTCGTCCGCACCAACCGCAGGCAGGACCTCAAATCCCTGAAGCGCCTCATCCGCAAATATGGCTGCAGCGGGATCATCGTCGGCAATCCCCTCTACATGTCGGGGGATCAGAGTCCTCAGGCCGCCAAGGCCCAGGCTTTCGCGCAGACCTTGCGTGACGAAACCGAGCTCCCCGTCCACCTCTGGGACGAGCGTCTCACCACAACGGAAGCCCATCGCCACTTGCACGCCTCTGGACGCCCCGGTTCCGAACACCGCGCCGTCGTCGACCAGGTCGCCGCCGTCCTCATCCTGCAAAACTTCCTCGACGGCCGCCGAGGGTCCGGGCGGCTATGAACCGGGCAGCCGATAAAGCCAAAGTGCGGTTGGCGAAGTTCATCTGGCAAATTCCTGTGCGAGCCGGCGCATGAACTCGAATACCCCAACTCCTCTGCCGCCTTCACTCGCTGCCGCTCTTTAGCCACCCGGTTCTCAGGTGTCCGCGCCTTAGCTGCCCCTTCTTAGCTATAATGATGTTTTGCGGTTTAATTCCGGCTCAGTCGTTGTCAGATACGGCTCATGCCCAATGAGCCGCGACGGATCGTTCCCATGCCAGAACACATCAAAAGCAAACTCCTGGAAGAAATTCGCCAGCTTGAACACGAACTCAAACACGAACTCCCGGCAGAGATCAAGAAAGCGGTAGCCCTTGGCGACCTCAGCGAGAACGCTGAGTACCACATGGCCAAGCAGCGTCAGGAGTTCGTCAACGCGCGCCTCGGTCAGCTCAAGTCGCGTATGGCTGAACTCGCGCTCGTGAACCTCTCCAACATCCCCAGGGACCGCGTGGCCTTTGGGTCAACGGTCGTCGTCTACGACACCACCAAGGACGAAGAGATCGAGTACAAGCTCGTTACCAGCGAAGAGTCCGACGTTAAGCTGGGTCTCATCTCGACCACCTCGCCCATTGGGCGCGGCCTCATCGGCAAGCAAGTGGGAGATATGGCCGTCGTCGTCACCCCCAACGGGAAACGCGAGCTTGAAGTCCTCAAGCTAACCACCATTCACGACGAAGCGGAATAGCAGTTTCATGACGACCCCAACGGGATCCCCGAACAGATCATGGACCAGTGCTTTTGGCCGTGCCTGTGGAGTCCTCCTCCAGGCAATCGTCAACGGCCTCGCGCTGACGCGCATCTCGCCGAATATCCTCACTTTCCTCGGATTAGTCATCAACACCGCGGCCGCCGTGCTCTTCGGGTTCGCCAACGAGCACAATTACGTCCGCATGTTCCTCTACGCCGGGCTGGTGATCATTGGAGCCGGTATCTTTGACATGGTCGACGGCCGCGTCGCCCGGCAGACAGATCAAGTCACGGTCTTCGGTGCCTTCTTCGACTCCGTCATCGACCGCTACTCCGACGTCGTCCTCTTCTTCGGACTTCTCGTCTTCTACGCGCGCGGCAACCGCCTCTTTTATGTCTTCCTCGCCGCTTTCGTCATGATCACTTCGCTTATGGTCAGCTACACCCGCGCTCGCGCAGAAGCGTTGATCGGCAAGTGCAAAGTGGGCTTTATGGAGCGTCCCGAGCGCATCGTGCTCATCATCCTGGGCGCGCTCTTCAACCGTTGGGGCGTCATGGCTCCCGTGCTCTGGGTTCTCGCCATCCTCTCTACGATCACCGTGATTCACCGCATCCGCTATACCTACCAGATGACGAAACACCTCGCGCCCCTCCGCAGCGATGAGCCCATCCCGGTTCGCAATCTGCCGCACGAAGTGAGACCCGATTTGCCTCCGGCCCCCAGCGCTCCCGGCGTCTGATCGAACGTCTACCGCCCTTGCCGTGCTCAGACACCAAAACCGTTCTTGCATACAATGAAGCAGAGAGAGAGAGAAACGAATGCCGCATACCGTCTTTTGCACCCGTTATAAGCAGGAAATGGAAGGCCTCGAAGAGCCGCCCTTTGACAGTGACTTTGGCCAGAAGATCTACAAGAACGTCTCGAAGAAAGCCTGGGGCGAATGGCTGGAGCATCAGAAGATGCTCCTCAACGAGTACCGCCTTCAACCTTGGACCCCGCAGGCCCAGGAATTCCTCGTCGAACAGATGACCCAGTACTTCTTCGGCGAAGGTGCTAACCTGCCCAAGGAATACGTTCCACCCAGCCATTGATTTTGGAATTTGCGCCACGGGTGCGTGCTGCCGGGCGCGCTCTCCTGTAAACTAAAACCTGCAAAACCCCTGTAGTCGTCGGGACGTGGCTCAGCCTGGTAGAGCACTCGCTTGGGGTGCGAGGGGTCGGCAGTTCAAATCTGCCCGTCCCGACCATTTAAGTCAATAATTTGCGGGCTCACTTCCAGTTTTTCTTTCGTTAACTGTGGGGGCCTTTGTGGGGACTCCAATGCATTTCCCACATTCTCAGGGGTTCCCACGCTCGCCGAGGCGTTGGCAGCCAAGCGGCTACCTCTACATACGCCCACCCAAGATGCGGTCGATCTGCCGAAGATGGTTCAAGTCGTGTGCCGCTTCCAAGCGGACGAACTCCTCGACCGTTTGCCGTCCGCGTACCTCGTGGACTCCATAGCACTCCACCCACCGTGCGCGCGGGACCGACTCCAACAGTCGCAGGTTGCTCTCGCGCAGCGCCCGAAAGACCCCTGCCGAAAGGCTCGCATCTTGCTGCGCGTAACCCAGGCGCTCCGCCCATACGGCCTGATCCCACCACGTTAAGGCCACGCCCGGATTCGCCAGCATGTTTCGCAATCGCCACCCCATCGCCAGCTCCGCGTCCGCCAAGTGCGCTACGATCTCGGCTATTGACCACTTTTCAGGTGCAGGACGCCGGGTCAACTCCTCGGGCACGACATCGCGCAGACGCCGATCGAGCTGCGATGGGGTGGCTTCTTGGA
>JABCZC010000098.1 GCA_013289875.1 Acidobacteriota bacterium
ATCTCAGCAATATAGCTGGAATATTGAATATCAACTGGCTAATCGACGGCCGCCGCGACGATACCCCCCTGGCGGCGCTCTGGTCTTCGAGCTATGGCAGGCTCCGACGCCGTCCGGTTACGAGGTACGGATTTATTACACCGCACAGACGCTGGAGCAGATGCGCGATCTCACTGCGCTCACATTAGACAAGCCCCCAGCAAGAGCGAATGTATTTCTGCCGGGCTGTAGCGCAGGAAGAGCGAATTTTCCCTGCGACTGGAAAGCCTTTCAGCAAACCTTGAAGACGGCAATCGATCCAGCCTTTGTGAAATAGCTCCGCGCGAGTTGCGTCAGAACAAGCTATGAGATGAGCGTCCCGACTACAACCAGGGCCTGCTTGCTGGCCCTGGTTGTAGAAGTACAAATTACCTGACCTCAAGCTTTCTACCAACCGAACCAGCCGCCCATATCATCGGGAGCAAGGGTGACTCCGCGAAGCACTTCGCAGGCTTTCGCGCTACGAATGGTAAAGAAATGGCCCAGGTATCCATCGCCCGAGGGCAGGCTGGTATCGCTCACGCGATCGGTGACCTTAACCAGCTTATTAGGATCAGCTCCGGTGTCGCCATTGGCGCTGATCGTCGAAGTGATGGCGAAGATCGTCACGGTTCCGTCGAAGTTATGCCGTCCAGTGATATTGCGGCAGCCGCCCGTAGCCGGATTGAGCGAGGAAGGATATCCGTCCACACTATACGGCACGCCGATGTTCAACCCATTCTGCAGGATGTATTGCCGCACCCAGGTACCGCCAATCAGGCTCCATTTCTGCAGACCGGCCGTGGCCTGCGATTGGGTGTCGGCCACATTTCCATTGATCGGCGGAGACACAAGCGTGCCATCGCCCTCATCGCAGACATAGAGCGTGTCGGCGTCGGCAAACCAGAGTCCGAAGGGAAAGTCGGTTGTTGTGCTGGCTGTAGTGTCGGGAAATCCGGGCAGGACGGTCAACGGCACCGTTGCGAGATCGGCAGCAGATCCGGTAGGCAACGTGCCGGGCGTGCCTGCCTGATAGACCGTATTGATGCCATTGCTACCGCTGCCCTTGCTGACGTACAGCGTGTTGTTGAAGATGGTGAGACCGCGAAAGTTGGTATCCTTCCCCGGCTTGTCGGTGCCGTACTCCAGACGGCCGATCATCTCGATGTTCGGTGGCAGCGGCGGCGTTAGACTGGGATAAAGCACTTCGGCCCCAGTCGCATTCACCAAATCGATGCCTGGCTGGGTGATCGGGATCTGCTTCTTGGAGAGGTTGCCGTTGTTATCGTTGCCGGCCATGTAATAGAGGCCGTTGGCCGCCTTGATGGCCGCGCGACCGTTATCGCCGCTATAGGCGTTGCCTTCGGTGATGCTGAGATGGCCATTTGCGTCCACTTCAGCAACCGCGCGGTAGTATGCCGCTGGAATCACTGGACTGCTGGCAAACGTTGAAATGACCGGATTGGTGGGGTCGCAAACGCCCGGCGTGTTGGAATTCGATACGTCCAGCAGGTTGGGCGCGGTCGGAGAAACTGTAGAACCTCCGCAGCCGATGCCCCCGACGTACCCCACAAATGTGATCGAGCGTCCGTCAATCGAGCGGTTTAGAGCTAACTCCGACTTGGAGCTGAAGCTGGTCACGATCCGATCGGTGGGGATGGCGATGGTTTCCAGCGTCCAGCCATCCGTCGTGATGTCGTCGAGGAAGATTGGTGATGTGACGCCGAAGCTGGGGTCGGTGTTTGCATTGTTCCAAACGTTGTGAGCATCGAAGAGATTCGGATACTCTCCGTTATCGCTTGCGACGCCGCATGGAACCGTCACAGGAGTGGTGCCGCCAGTCGTAGTCGGAACATTGATGGTCAGCCCGGTCAAACCGCCCTCGCATCCGAAGGGGAGGGACTCGCCAATTGTGACAGTCGAGGCCTTCCCTTCATAGACACTGCGGCTTACCACCAAAGTGCCTGGCACGAATTGGAAACCCCAGCCACTACCTTGGGGTTGGTTGCCTTGGGCGATTGCGGTGCCCACCGAACAGGCGGCTGCGAGGGAAAAGAGAACTAGTGTCTTTTTCATCACTACCTCCGGCAACAATATCTACTAGAGAAAACGAAGAGCTTGCATTGCTGGCGCATGAATTTTGGTTGAAGGGAATCTAAGAGAGGGGGGAGAGCTTATCCAAGGTTGCTCTCCTTTCGTGCTTTGTTGAGAATTGGGGCTTCTCGCCCGAAAAAAGCGGAGGCTTCCAAGAGAAAACGTCCGCCTGTAAAGCACAGCGATTTGGTGGCTTCTTATCTTTCGAGCTGGGCTTGAACTTCGGGCAGTACCGCCGTACCTTCGGCCCTGACAGCATCCAGGGCCCCGGGGATCCAGTCCTAATGCCTTCACGATCGTTGGCGCCACTTGCATGGTTGTCACTCCAGCGAAGACAGTCTGCGGCTTGAAGGACGAATGGGCGACCAACATGATGACGTTATTGTCGTCATGCGCGAAGCCGCCGTGGTCTCCGTTCATCGTGGTGCTACCTGAGTAGGTCACGCCGACGTTAGGCGTCACGATTATGTCCGGCGTCTGCGGATCCTGCCCCGGATCAAGGCCGCCGATTCAATAGTTGAGAGCGGGCGTCCCCTCTCTTTGCTGGGGGTGCCTTCAGCTTGGCTTAAGGTGCCGTAAATATGCTTTGAATCTATGGATTGGCGGAACAGAATCGCTTTGTTGTCGTTGGTAACGGCGTCCATTTGCCCCTGTCGATGCGTGCCAGCACAAGAGACAACACCGGTTTCAATTTCTCCTAGTGTCCGTCAGCGTATTTCTCTGGACGAAGCGATTCAGCGCGCGGAAGGAAGTGACCCTGCGTTCGCCGCGGCCAATGCGGAAAGCCGCGCATTGCAACTGGAGCGGGCCAACGCTCGTTCGGCCCTCTTGCCCACGGCGACTTACCATAACCAGGTCATCTATACCGAGCCGAATGGACAGACCAGCAGGATCGGCCAAACTGTGGGTGAACCTACCCCGGTTTTCATCGCAAACAATGCTATCCGCGAGTATGCGAGTCAGGGTGTCTTCAATGAAACCGCTGGATTTCAGCAGATTGGAGCGATCCGGCTCGCCGACGCGACAGCAGCGCGAGCGGAGGCGGAAGCCGAAATAGCACGCCGCGGGCTGGTGGCAACCGTTGTTAGCCTTTACTACGGTTATGGCTCGCAACTCGCAAAGTCCCTTGTCGCTTCGCGAGCGTTGGATGAAGCAAACCATTTCGTTGAGATAACGCTACAACGGGAACGCGCACGCGAAGCAGCGCATGCAGATGTGATTAAGGCACAGATAGAACAACAGCAGAGGGCGCGCGAGTACGCCGATGCGCAGCTCGCGCAGGACAGAGCGCGCCTTGAGCTCGCGGTGCTTCTCTTTTCCGATCCCATGACACCCTTTGAGGTTGACCCTCCGGCGACTTCTGTTCCCCTTCCAGAGCGAAGCGTGATCGAGACGGCCGCGCGGGAAAACAATCCCGAGCTGAAGAGCGCGCTGGCGTCGCTAAAGGCGAGTGAGGCGGAAACTTACTCTGCCCGCGCTGCATTTCTCCCCGAAGTTGGACTGAACGCGACCTACGGCATCGATGCGCCGCAGTTTGCAGTGAACGGGCCTGAGGGCGCTCGAAACCTTGGTTATTCCGGCTCGGTTTCACTCGACATTCCGGTGTGGGATTGGCTGACAAGCGGGCGAAGGTTGAAAGAGAGCAAAATCCGGCGAGAGGCCTCTGAGGTGGCGCTGACTGCCGCCCAACGCCGGCTTGTGGCGAGCCTCTATGAGTTCTATGCGGAGGCGCAGACATCGGAAAGCCAGCTGACATCTCTGAATGACACCGTGTTGAGCGCGCGGGAGAGCCTCAGGCTTACCAATCTTCGCTACGTTAATGGCGAGAGCACTGCGCTCGAGGTGGTCGACGCCCAAAACACCCTGACTTCCGCCGAGGTAGCCGAGGCCGATGGAACGGTTCGATATCAACTCGCGCTGGCACAGTTGCAGACGCTAACGGGGAGGCTCTGATGACGATCCTCTGCGGGCATCGATTTGTGTGGAGGTGTCTCTCCGTCGCGGTCGCTGCAGGCTCCGTGCTGGCAGTGGCTGGTTGCAAAAACGCAGGCGACGAATCGCCGGCGGTCGCCGTTGCCGTGAAGGCGCAACATCCGGAGGTTGGGCCAATCTCCGAGGAGATTGCCGCGGACGCGATTCTGGCTCCGCTTGCCCAGGCAGCTCTGGCGCCGAAGATCAGTGCACCTGTCCGTGAGCTCTATGTTCAACGCGGGGCGCGAGTGCATAAAGGACAGTTGCTCGCCTCGCTTGAGGACCGCGATCTTGCGGGCAGCGCTCTTGATAGCAAAGGCGGCCTGAGCAGCGCTGAAGCTGCCTATGAGACTGCCGTACATGCGACGATCCCTGAAGAAGATCAGCGAGCGAAGCTCGAGGTCGACCAGGCGAAGGCGAATCTCGACGTTGCGAAGCGGACAGCCGAGGAGCGCAAGCAGCTTCTCGATCAGGGTGCGATTGCCGGTCGGGATGTCGATACTGCCGTTGCTGCCGAGGTGCAAGCGCAGGCCGCATTCGACATCGCGGTGAAGCATCTTCGCTCGCTCGACCAAACGACGCGAACCGCTAATGCCAAGGCAGCCGAAGGCCTGCTAACGTCGGCGAAGGGCCGGTATGAAAGCGCCGAAGCACAGGTGAGCTACTCGAGCCTTCGTAGCCCGATTGACGGAGTGGTTACCGATCGACCGCTCTTCGCGGGAGAGACGGCCGCTGCGGGTACTCCGATCATCACGGTGATGGACACATCTGCGCTGCTGGCGAAGTTGCATCTCGCGCAGTCCGCCGCGCAGAAGCTCCAGATGGGAGGAGCTGCCGAGGTCCGGGTGGCTGGAATTGAAGATCCGGTCAAAGCGAGCGTTTCGTTTATTAGTCCTGCGCTCGATCCGGGCTCGACGACGGTCGAAGTCTGGCTGAAATTGGCCAACGCCGATGGCGGCCTCAAGGTCGGCACACCTGTCCACGTGATCATTACAGGCAGGACGGTCCAAGATGCGCTTCAAGTTCCAACTTCGGCGCTTCTGCCGTCGCAAGACGGGAGCAACGGCGTGATGATCGCCGGAGCCGATGGCGCGGCCCACAAGCGAGGGGTCACGCTGGGGATTCGAACGGCGGAGAACGTGCAAATCACCGATGGACTCTCCACAGGCGACAGTGTGATCACCGAAGGTTCGTACGGATTAGATGACGGTACGAAGATCACGCTGGCAGCGGATAAATCGGATGAGGGCGCGGAGAAGCCACCGGCTGGGAGCAAGGAGTAATGGCGACTGCTGCTCCCTCGGCAAGGACGCCCCCGCCAAAGGAATTTTGGCTGTCACGCTCAGTGCGGAGCATTTTCTTTTTTGCCCTGGCGCTCACCATTGCGGGCGCGTATGCGGCTTTCCAGGTACCCATTTCCGTCTTTCCTGACACTAATTTTCCGCGCGTCGTCATTGGAGTTGACAACGGCGTCATGCCCGTTGAGCAGATGCAGGTCACTATCACCAAGCCCATCGAGGACGCCGTCAACAGCGTGCCGGGATTGACGACGGTGCGCTCGACGACGAGTCGCGGCTCGGCCGAGGTGAGCCTCTTCTTTGACTGGTCCGTCGATATGTTTCACACGCTGCAACTGGTCGACAGCGCGATCAGCAAGGTGCAACAGACACTTCCGGCGACGGCGCGGATCACGACGAATCGTCTAACCTTTGCGACCTTTCCAATTCTTGGGTACAGCCTGACCTCCGACACGGTTTCGCAGACTGCCCTTTGGGAGCTGGCGACTTATGACCTGAAGCCGCCGCTCAATCGAGTCCCCGGCGTAAGTACGGTGACTGTGCAGGGAGGGAAGATTCCCGAGTTTCACGTGTTGCCGAACCTGGCGAAGCTGCAGGCTGCAGGGGTAACGGTCCTCGATCTGACCAACGCGATCCAGACATCGAACATTATCGATTCACCGGGACTCTACGAACAAGATCACCAATTGGTGCTCGGGCTGGTTGGCGCGCAGGTACACGACCTTGATGGCCTGCGGCAACTTGCCGTTAAAGTAACGCCCGGTGGCGCTCCCGTGCGCGTCGGAGATGTGGCCACTGTGGAGCGGGCTACGATGCCGGTCTATACGACGGTTACTGCCAACGATAAGAATGCCGTTCTGCTGAACATCACCCGGCAACCGAGCAGCAACACCGTGGCTGTGGCCAATGCAGTCGCCGAGCAGATAGCCGTGCTTCAACCGACGCTGCCGCCCGGCGTGACCTTAGAGCCTTACTACGATCAATCGCGGTTGGTTCGTGCCTCCATTCGAAGCGTGCGCGACGCGATCCTGATCGGGTTGATCCTGGCGTGCATCATTCTTTATCTCTTCCTGCGGGATTGGCGTTCTTCGCTTATTGCGGGATTGGTGATCCCGGTGACGGTCGCGACTACAGTGCTGTTTCTTTGGATCATCGGTGAGAGCTTCAACTTGATGACGCTCGGAGGACTTGCGGCGGCGATCGGGCTGGTTATCGACGACGCGATCGTGGTCGTGGAGAACATCGTCCTGCATCGCGATGCCGGTGAGGACCGGGTCGAGGCGATCCGCAAGGCGCTCAAAGAAATTTCTCGTCCGCTTATTGGTTCGACGATTACGCCGGTCGTGGTCTTCCTGCCGCTGATCGCGGTGGCGGGAGTGACGGGAAGTTTCTTCCGCGCGTTGGCGATCACGATGACCGTGTCGTTGCTGACCTCGCTGTTGTTGGCGGTGACATGGACGCCGGGGCTGGCTTTTGTGTTGCTCAAGAAACGTCCGGAGATAGATGGCGAGATGCTCGCGTTAGAAAGCAAGCACTCAGAACCGGACAGAGTCCTCTCAAAGGTCATGCGGTGGCATCGGTCAGCGCTGGAGCGATCGTTGGCTCGGCCGGCCTTGCTTGGTGGAATCTGCCTGGTATTAGTGGCGGGAACCTTCGTTACCTACCAGTTTCTCGGGACCGACTTGTTGCCGTCTATGGACGAGGGCGGTTTTATTCTCGACTACATCATGCCAGCGGGTAGCTCCCTCACCGAAACAAATCGGGTGCTGAGCCATGTGGAAGAGATTCTTCACAAAGTCCCGGAAGTCGAGAGCACGAGCCGCCGGACTGGATTGCAGTTGGGACTCGCTGCGGTAACCGAGGCGAACACTGGTGACATGACCGTCAAGCTCAAAAGCAACCGAAGCCGCGATATTGACGACATCATGGGAGAGGTTCGCGATGAGGTGAAGAAGACAGAGCCTGAGCTGGATATCGAGCTCACTCAGGTTCTGCAGGACATGATCAACGACCTCTCAAACGCGCCTGAGCCGATCCAGATCAAGCTCTTTTCCGCGGATCCAAAGTTGTTGGATAAAGTCGCGCCACGCGTCGCCGACGAGATCGGCAAGATTCCCGGAGTAGTCAGCGTCGAAAACGGCATCGAGAACAGGATCAGCGGGCCCGCGACGAATTTCCAAGTTGATCCGGTGCTCGCGGCGCGCCTGGGCTTCACGCCGACTGAGGTTGCGGAAGACGCAACTTCGATTCTCGATGGGGTCACGGTTAATGATCCGCTGATTGCGAACGGCCGGCCTTACATGGTGCGAGTTCGTCTTGGCGAGGAGACCCGGCAATCTCTATCGACGATCGAGGAGACGGTATTCAATAGCACGACCGGCCACACGGCGGCGCTTGGATCGATTGCCGCTGTGACCCAACTTCCCCCACAAGAGGAGATTCGCCGCGAGAATCAACAACGCCTGGTGGTTGTTACCGGGCAGTTGCAGGGGTCTGACTTGGGCACGGCGATCAAACGGGTTCAACGCAGAATCGTCGCGATGCATCTCCCTGCCACTGTCAGAGTGGAGTATGGCGGGACCTACCAGGAGCAGCAGAAGTCTTTCGCCGATTTGTTGCGGGTGCTCCTGCTTGCTTTGGCACTGGTCTTCGGAGTGCTGCTGGCGGAGTTTCGCAACCTGGCTGCGCCGGTTGCAATCTTGACCTCCTCGGTTCTCTCGATCGGTGGCGTCGTACTTGCTCTTCTGATCACCGGCACGACATTCAATGTCGCGTCGTTCATGGGCCTCATCATGGTCATTGGCATCGTAGCCAAAAATGGCATCCTGCTGCTCGATGCGGATGCGCGCTACCGCGCCGAGGGATCTTCTGCGCACGACGCCATGATGCTCGCGGCGCAGCGCCGGCTGCGCCCTATCGTCATGACTGCGTTAGCGGCGGTAACGGGTATGTTGCCGCTTGCATTGGCCTTAGGGTCGGGATCGCAAATGTTACAGCCGCTGGCGATCGCCGTGATTGGGGGACTGGCTTTATCGATGTTGCTGAGCCTGGTGGTCACTCCAGCGATTTATTACTGGCTCACGCGAAGCGACGCTGTGGCTGAAGCATAATGAGTCCGAACCAGCACAAAATGCCCACAGAAGCACATGGACCTTTTCATTTGAAGCAACGCCAGTTAGTTGCGTCCGACAACGAGGATCGTGAAGCTGTCGGGAACGATGGCTGGCCGCGGGTGGGGATTTTCCGGTGTTGCCGCTGGAGCCGGTCCGAACTCAGCGGTAACCAAATACACCCGGTCCGCACCGTCGTCGTAGGACATCGTGCGCGCTCCTCTTCTGGTCGCGAGGCTTTGAAGGACGCTATAGTCGTGAGCTGCATCCACGACCGTTAGTGTGCCCTCTCCGTTGGAGCTGAAGGCGAGATTGTGGCTTGGGCTGTATCCGGCCGCATCGGGCCCATTGCCGATCTGGGGAGAGGCAAGCAGTTTTCCGGTGTGATAGTCGGTGACTGCCATTTTCTTTCCATCGCAGACCGAGAAGAGGCGATGGTTCGCTCTGTCGATTGCCAATCCGGAAGGCGAATCACATGCGTCGAGATTCCAGGTGGCTGTGATCGTTTTGGAGGTGGCATTCAGGCGCACGATCAGGTTCTTGTCTTCGATGTTGTCGAAGACATTGCCCTCGCCATCGGCCTGGGGAAACTCCGGCTTTCCCGGCAGCTTGATTGTGGCGACCGCCTTTCGCGTTTCGGTGTCGATGACGGTCACGTCGCCGCTGCGGCCGTTGAAGGCCCACACGGTTTTCGTGACAGGCTCGTAGGCAATGCCGTCCGGGTTGGTGCCAGCGGGCACGGTGTCGATCATGGCCAGGGTTTGGCGGTCGAAAACCACTACGTCGTTGGCCTGACCGTCGCTGATATATCCGTAGCGGCCAGCGGCATCGAGGGCGACACCATGAGTTCCCTTGAGGCCGGTAATTGCGCCTATTACTTTTCCGGTCTGCGTATCGACGACCTCGACTCGCGGGCCGTGAGTTACATAGAGGCGATGCGCTGCGGAGTCGGCGAGCAGATAATCCCATGCGCCGGTGCCGCCGATCTTCCACTGGTCGACGATTTTGTAGGGCTGTTGGGCAGACAGACTGGCTGCGCCAGTCGCGAGCAGGGCCGTAGTAGCGAGCACACGAGGGCGAACAAAGTTGAATAGCATCGAATCTCCTGGAAGCGGGGCGGTGACGCCTGCCAGCATTATCGCAACTGGAGATTAAGCGAGGCTGAAGGCGGTCGTAGAGGGCAACCTCACACGCACGGTCGTGCCGAACCCTACCGTGCTCTCGATTTCAATCGTTCCGGAAGCCGCCTCGACGATTGCTTTGCAAATGGAGAGCCCCAGGCCTGCTCCGCCTGTTTCACGGGAGCGGGAGACGTCCTCGCGATAGAACCGCTCGAATACGTGGGGGAGGGCTTCGGGGGAGATTCCATAGCCGTGGTCTTGAACGGTCAGCAAAGCGAATCCGCTTGTCGACTCTACAGTCAATCCGATAAGGCCGCCATCACGACTGTGCTGGGCGGCATTGATGAGCAGGTTGGACACAAGAACATCGAGGTCAGCGGCTGATGACCGAACCAATGCATGCAGCTCACCCTGCATCACGACCCGTACCTTTTGCGCTGCCAGGATTGGTTGCAACCGTTGGAGCACCAGTTGAGAGACCTCGACCAGATCAGTTGAGTGGTCGGCGTCGATCGCTTTCTCAGTCTTCCCTTCAGTGAAACGCGCTGCGTCGAGCATTCGATTCACGAGTTCATTGACGCGCAAATTATCGCTCAGGATCGTTTCAAGACCAGATGTATATTCAGCCGGATTTCGGCTTCGCATCAGCAGGAGTTGAATCGAGGATTGCACAATTGAAACGGCGGTTTTCAATTCATGAGCAGCGTCCCCGAGGAAGCGATTCTGTTGGTCTAAGGACCGTTTCAGGCTACCGATCACTGCGGACAGTGTCTCGGCGAGAGGCCTTAACTCCGTCATCCGCAGGGCAGAGGGAGGTGCTCGAAAGCTCAAAGAGTGCAGAGAAATGGAGCTCGCTTCCGCCGAAAGATCCTGGATCGGAGACAGAGCTCTTCGAAGCAGGATGATTATGACTAAAGACGTGAAGAGCAATAGGAGCGCGCTTGCACCTACATCGAAGCTCGCTGCTTCCCTGACCTCATGCCAAAGATGCCGGGTGGGTACGGAGTAAAGAATCGTGACTGGACGTTGAATCCCCGCTCCTCCAGTCTCCGGTCTGTCGATTACGCGCATCCCTTTCCGCTCAAGGGTGCGGTAGGAATGACCATGTACGTTGCGCGAGGTGATTCCTTCACCTCGACGAGCGACGAGTTCCTCGGGTGCTCCTGGTGTGCTGCCAATCAGTCGACCATCGCCGGTGTACACGGCATAGACATCTTCGCGTGGAATCACCAGTTCGGCAGGGTCAATCGTCACATTATCGTCTGGGTCTTCGGCGTCCTGAATCGAACCAAGCAAAGAGTCGGAGCGCCCGCGGATCGTAGCGTCGAGCGCGTGCATGCGTATGTCCCATTCATGAAAAAGGGCTAGTCCAGCGAAGGTCGCAGCACAAAGCAGCTCAAGGGACAGAATGCCTACGATTACCTGGCGGCGCAGCGAATGCATTCTCACCGGTTGTCCTCCGGTGAAAGAGTCGATGTGGTCAGCGCAAGACGGTATCCGCGCCCACGAAAGCTCTCGAGGTTAGTTCCGATCCCCGCGGTGCGCAGCTTTCTGCGCAGATTGGAGGCATGCGCTTCGATGACATTAGAATGACGTTCCCAGGTGAAATCATAGAGATGTTCGAGGAGCTCGCGTTTCGAAACGATAATGCGCGGGCGATGCATCAGATACTCAAGAATGCGATATTCGGTTGGAGAAAGATCAATCTCGCCATCCTCGCTGTAAGCCGTTCTTGCCGCAGTGTTAAGTTCTAAGGCGCCAAAGGTAAGCACCGATTGTGTCACCCCTTTGCTGCGTCGGATGAGCGCACGCGCGCGTGCGATGAGTTCGCCAAGATCGAAGGGCTTTCTAAGATAATCGTCCGCACCTAAATCAAGAAGATTGACTGTCACCGCAGCGTCGCTCTTGGCAGTAAGGACGAGGATGGGCGTCTGATCGCTTCTCGCCCGGAGCCGCCTGACGACCTCGGCGCCATCGAGGCGAGGGATCATCAAATCGAGCAGGACCAGATCGTACTCATTGGTCGCGCAGAAGAGCAGGCCCTCTTCGCCATCATGAGAGACATCGACAGCAAATCCAGGCCCTTCGCGCATCGCTTGAGCGATGTTCTCCGCGAGACGGGGTTCGTCCTCTACGACTAGAACACGCATTTCGATCTCCAGGTCTGGCGTACTATGTCGATGCAACCTCTGCATCTGAACACACTCAGCGCGTCTCGCCATTTTAAGGAGTTCTTCATGACCTGGATCGCGTGGTCCTTGCTGTCCGCGTTATTTGCCGCTGCAACAGCTCTACTTGCAAAAAAAGGAGTGGCCTGAGTCGACCCGAACCTGGCGACCGCCATCCGGACAACGGTGGTTGTCTTATTCGCCTGGGCGATAGCCATCGGCTTCGGAGTTCATCATGAGGTGAACCAAATCGGTCGCAAGAGCTGGATGTATCTGGCATTTTCTGGACTTGCGACGAGGCTCTCCTGGATCTTCTATTTTCGCGCCCTTTCGTTGGGGCCCTGCGTCCAAAGTCGCCCCGATCGATAAGCTGAGTGTTGTCGTCGTCATTCTGCTCGCGTGGCCGGTTCTTAGAGAATCCATGACCATTGGAAAGGCTATCGGCGGATCACTTATTGCTATCGGCGCCGTCGTCCTCAGCATTTTCTGATTGGATTCTCGATGGGCCGGCATTGCTCGACGGCCGGTATACGGGAATCCTCTCAATCGAAGCTTAAGACAAGCTGAAGGGTTGTGCACCGCCTAGATCGAGTTGTCCCTTATCGAGTGCACAAGGGAGTTCCAGCGAGCAACGACGCGCTCATAGAGCGCTCTACCTTATGTTGGCTTAAGCCACGCTTGGAAGAATCCAGCGACAGTTCGTTCCTCTTTGCGCTCGGGGACGCTGAAAATGCCAAGGAGAAGCATGGCTGGCGGTTCCACTGGAATAGTGTGGTCGAAATTGGCGTCGAGCCCCGGGGCGTGTCGCGCTGGTCTTTTGGCAATCGTCCTTCTTTTCTCATTCGTTGCGTCAGCCCAGGTCGCTGCTGTGAAGGAGTGCGATATCAATGCCCTGCAAATTTGCGCTCTCCATGTGCTCCGGGACGAAGTTCATATCGTAACTAGCCCGTTGCGCATTCAGCCCAATGATCTTCTTTGGATCGCTCCATTCGCCGCCTATTCTGACGTCGGTTTTGTTGCGGGTTCGATCAACCATGACGAGCATCTTCGCGAAACCAGCATGTTGGTGACAGAGGCTGGGGTCGACGCTCTCATCCTGAACACCGGACTGCAGTACGCCCTCGATCGGCAAGACCCGAAGCAGGGCAGCCAAACCGGAAAATTCTGGCCCCACGGGACCAAAACGTGGTCCGATGGCACGTCTATACCCTCTGAACACTGTGTTAACGTGTGGTCTTTTGCGCGCGTTGTCGCTAGCGAGTACCCAGGTTGGCGGACCCAGCTAATCGTCTATTCAATGGCGACGACGGTCTCTTTTCGAGAGTGCTCGCTCGACAGCATTTCCCCTCAGATGTGATCGTGGGTAGCACGTTTGGTTATCTGATCGGTGGCGTCGTCATCCACAAGCGCGCGGCCGGCATGGGGGTATTTCGCTGTCCTCCATTCAGACTGCCAATGGCAAGGGAATTCAGCTCTCATACGACTTCAATCACTGAATCGTGACCCGGATGCAACGTCCCCTCATGGACTTCATGCTCGCTTAAGGCTTGTGAGGTAGGGTCTTGGGTATAAGGACCCCTCTTGGCGACAGCTCTTCGGCAAAAAAGGATTAGCATAGTGCGGCTCCCAACGGGTTGCGAACTGCTGCGTGGAGTTCTTATTGCCATTGTTTATTGTCATTTCTGCACAATGGGGATGGCCCAGCAAAGCCAGCGGGACCCGATGCCAGATGCACCATCCCTAAGCCAGCAGCCCCAAACCAGCACCGAAGCCACAAGTCCATTCCAAAGCGGCGTGGCAATGGTACTGACCCTTCAGAACAAATCACGGGTCTTTCCCGATCTCGCTACGAACGCGGGTCCACTGGATAGCTGGCAGAAGTTTAAGTTAGCGGCGAACAATAGCCTTTCGCTGTCCACGTTTGGAGCCGCTGTGATCGGTTCATCCTTCGGGCAGGCGACCAATCGCCCCGCGGGATACGGCCAGGAGATCGGAGCATATAGCAAACGCTTTGGAGCAGACATGGCCCGGGCCGCTTCCTCCAACCTGTTTGGCACCTACATGATCGCCTCTGTGGCTCGCGAAGACCCGCGCTTCTATATAAAAAGAGACCTCGACTTCGGAGAATCGGCAAAGTATGCGGCCGCACGCCTGGTCATCACCCGCAGCGACGCTGGCAAACAAGTGATTAACTATGCTGGACTGGTTGGCCCCTTGGCAGGCGAAGCGTTGGCCAACATCTACTATCCCCGGGGCAGCCGCGGAGTCGAAAGCACGCTGATCCGCTATGCGTCCGATCAGGGTTGGCGGTTCTGCGGGAACCTCTTGCGTCAGTATTGGCCGACCATTAACAAGCGGTTCCGGCTGGTCCCAGAGATAACCTCCAGTCCATGATTTATATCTTGATCGTCAAGGTGCTGTAAGCTAACTTCGGGAAATTTAATTCCTTTCATGGTCGATTGTGCACTCACGAGAGAATGCCGGAGAACGTTAAAAATGAACCCGCTTTCGAAGCCAGGTAATGGGTTTAGGCCGCACGAAGCTGGAGCAGCGCTGTTTTTGATCGAAAAGTCTCGATCAGGATCCAAATAAGCTCGGAAACGATTGGCCACACAATGACTATCGATATCAACCACCCGGATTTTGACCATTTGGTTCCAGTCGCTCCGCCGTAAACGACTAGACAGAGCGTCGCGTTGGCCAGATACGCGGTGTTTAGACCCACCACGCACGCTAGAATGGGAGAGATGGTGCGGTACCGAAAAAGCAGAATTATTGCGCTGGCGACCATGATGCCGAAGCCCAAGCTCACGACCGAGAGGCGCTGCCACTCACTGGTTCCGGCGAGATGCAGCAGAAATGGCGCCTCCACCAACGTGGTGCCACAAATCGAGAGCCCAACTACACTCCAGATCAATCGTCGTTGAATTGCCGATGAAAGCTGCCTTAAAAAAGAGATTGCAGTCGTAGCCAAAACATCGGAAATGCCAGAAAGAACGGAGCACCGGCAAGAAAATGCCACCAATTTCCCCGATTACCCGGAACCCGCAGCGTTACTGCGTCCCACGGCGACGTATCAAATGCGAAAGGAATAAACGCGACAACTCCCGCCAACAGCCATGTAAGTAACATGACAGCATTGACCCATCTTGGGCCCGGTTCTTCTCTCGACCAGGACGATACTGTTTCTTTGGGGGTATCCGAAAGATCTTTCGCCATAGCCTTTGAAAGAAGCTACGCACAGAAACTTGCAAAGGTTCCAGCGCATGGTGAAATGAACATTAGCGCTGATGTATGGTCACTCACGGAGGATGTAGATAAATACACTTTTCCGCCGAATCGAAGAAATACCGGCTTCGCGGAGAAGTGGGCGGCCGCCCGCCATGTGTCCGAGATGCCGACATCCATGTAAGTCATTTGTCAAGCGGAGGCACGGGTGTTCTGGGCGCGCTCGTGAGAGCGCGCAAGCCTACAGTTCTGGGATGTTCAGCACGCAAGGGTGCCTCTCGGCGTCGGTTCCTGCATTCGGC
>JABCZC010000099.1 GCA_013289875.1 Acidobacteriota bacterium
ATCTTTGGTACCTTGTCAAGATTCTGCTTACGCAGCCTGTTTTCTACGCCGTAGCGATTTCCATGATTTTGTTACTGGCCGCTGCAGAGAATCGAAAAGAGTGGCTGAAGACCGCCGGAAGATTCTGGCCGTTCTACCTCCCGGCCCTGCTGGCCATAGCGCTCTATGTGCAGGTTCATCTGGAGGACCGGTACCTGGGATCGTTTCTTACTATCCTCTGCCTGTCGCCTTTCGTGACGGCGGCAGTGCGAGGCAATATGCCATCGACCAAGATCCAGAGGCTGGTGCTGCTGGTGATGGCTGCCGGGGCGGCACTGAACTATACGGTGGTCGATCGGAATATTTTCAAGAATATCCGGCACCACTACACCTATGCGGAGAATCAGCAGTGGAGGCTGGCGCTGGGCCTGCAACGGCTGGGCTTGCAGCCGGGGGACGAAGTGGGCGCCGTGGGAGGGCCAAACGCCAGTTGCACCTGGGCGTATATCGCGCATCTACGGATCGTCGCGGAGTTGGGTGGCAATCCGTACGATCAGCAGCATCCGATGGAAGGGTTGGCGGGCAATGAAGTGCAGGAGTTCTGGCATTCATCTCCCGCCGAGCAGGCGAAGATTCTCGGTCTGTTTCACCAGGGTGGAGCGGTTGCGGTGATCGCGTCCGCGAAGCCGGCTGATGTAAGCGTGCCTGCAGGGTGGCAGCATGTCGACGGCACCGATACCTGGGTATATCGCTTCGCCGAGTCGGCAAAGCGGTGATCAGCGCGACGACTGGAAGAGCGCAAATGCCGCACCCTGCGGGTCAGCGAGGACTGAGAAGCGACCTGCCCCTTCAATATCGGAAGGTGGAACCCACATGCTCGCACCCAGCGACTTCGCTTTGTCTGCCGAAGCGTCGCAATTCGAGGTCAGGAAATAGGCCAGCCAGTGAGGTGGGGCGCCGGGTGGGAGAAATTGCGAAGGTGTAGCGCCGCCAATAAACTCCTCGCCATTCTTGATGTGCAAGTAGCCGGTGAGGTCCTTGTCTTTGCCCGGCTCGAACTGCCACCCGAAGAGGCCTGTGTAGAAGGGGACGGCTTTGTCCCGATCGGGGGAGTTGAGGTCGGCCCAGCAAAGTGTGCCGTCGACTCCGCTAACTTGCGTGCCGGTGTGTGCTTTGGGCTGCCAAATGGAAAAGGACGCGCCCGTCGGGTCCTGCACAATGGCCATCCGCCCATGGTCCATGACATCGAAAGGCGGAGCAAGAAGTGTGCCCCCCAGCCCGGCCACCTTGCCTGCAGTCTCATCCGCATTGCTGACCGCGACGTAGATATTCCAATGCGGGGGCACACCACGGGTTCGCTGTTCGGCGTTGAGCTGGTAGCCGGCCGCCGTGTCCCGGCCTCCGAGCTGAAATATGGTGTAGGTCTGATCGGGTCCCATCGGAACGTCGAAGACTTCCCATCCGAAGAGTGAGGTGTAAAAGGACTTGGCCGCGGTCTGATCGGAGGTGGCAAGCTCTATCCAGCTAAAACTGCCGGGCGGATGCTGATCGATATTCGGCATGGGTGAAAGTATAGTCCACGCTGGGATCTCAGAAAACCAAAATGCTGTTAACAAGTGACGTATTGCTCGACACGGCTGAGCCCGGATAGTATCGGCGCACTATGGCAACAAAGAAGGCGGCGAGCAAGAGGCTGGCTCAGACTAAATCCAAGGGTAACTTCACCCGATCTGCGGAAATGGAGCTCGACGAGTTCCTCGCGAAGTTCACGCCTGAGGTTGAGGACACAGCCAGGCTGGCGCTCAAGAAGATGCGGGGGCGGCTGCCGGGTGCAATCGAGCTGGTTTACGACAACTACAACGCATTGGCGATCGGCTTCAGCCCTACCGAGCGGGCCTCGGATGCGATTTTCTCGATTGCTCTCTTTCCGCGCTGGGTGAGTTTGTTCTTTCTGATCAGCGGCACGAAGCTTCGGGATCCGGAATGCTATCTTCAGGGCAGCGGAAACCGTGTGCGACATATTGTGCTTGAGAATGCGGCCACGCTTGATGATCCCGCGGTGCAGGATCTGATGGCGCAGGCGCTCGAGATGTCCCCGAAGCAGATTGACGCGGGCCAGCCCCGCCGACTGGTTATCAAGTCGATTTCTGCGAAGCAGCGGCCGCGACGGCCCGGCTAACGTGCGCTAGTCTGGAACCAGACCTCATATGATCCGATCCTCAACGGCCTGGGCTCTACGCGCTGCGATCTGTATTCTGCTTCCTTTCACTTTTACGGTTCCAGGCGCAACTGCGGCGTCTCATATTCCTGGACCGACCGTTCCCCTCTGTCCGCGACAGATTGCCTTCACGGCCAGTTATCTGGTAGAGACCGTGCCGGGCAAAGGATCGAGCTTTCTTTTTCGCATTGAAAACGGCACGGCCAAGCCGATCATGCTGGCGGAGCCTGTTCCTTCGAGCGCGCACTGGTATGCGCGGGTCGGCAATCGCTGGTTGTGGCGGGCCTCAAGCGGGGCGGGCGGAAGCTATGTGGACGCGATTAACGAGAAGGGGCCTGTCTTTGCCTATCAGCCGAAGTACGTTGCCGCTGACGCGAAATACATAACCGTGCCTGCGCATGGCAAGTATGAATGGACGGCGGGCGAACACGAGATTCCGGCGCTTTCCTACAAGCCGGGCTGTGCGCTGTGCAACTATCCCGGAGAGCGTATTTATAAGGCGGTTTTTGCTTATGCCTATTTGCCACCGGCACAGGAGCATAAAGATGGCTTGCTGGCCTGCGGGTTGCGCTCGAATCTAGCGGACATGCCTCCAAAAGATTTCCCAAAATGACAAGATCACGAAGAAAAATCAGCGGGTTGTGCCGTCCCGGTGCAGATTTTTCTCGTCTAGATAAATGAAACAACCCACAACCGGGCATTCGCCGGCGGGTTTCTAAAAGTGTTGGAGGAAACGACACATCATGCGAAAAACAATTTGTACACTCGCGCTTGCAGGGCTGCTTTCAGTGGCTGGCGGCGTTGCTCTTGCGCAAGACAACACAACTGCAACCCCGCCCCAGCAGGGCCAAGGCCAGTGGGGACATGGTCCTCGCGGGATGAACCCGGAAGCACAACTGCAACATCTGACAAAGAATTTGGATTTGACGGCCGATCAGCAGGCCCAAATCAAGCCGATTCTTGAAAGCCGGGATCAGCAGACGAAGCAGCTCTGGCAGGACCAATCGCTCGCACCGGAGGCTCGGCACACGAAGATGAAGGCGATTCAGGAAGATTCGAAAGCCAAGATCGAAGCTGTGCTAAATGACACTCAGAAGCAGAAGTATGAGGCGATGCAGGAACACGCGCACGAACACATGCAAGGAGGACCGGCTCCTCAAGCGCAGCCACAGTAAGACAGGGCAGGTTTAGCGTGTAGTTTTAGCCAGCGTCCGGTATCCGGACGTGGGCACCCACTTTGCCTAGAGGAACATCTCCATGAAGGTGTCGGCGCGCGCGTACTTCGACACATGTTTCGGCTCGGGGATGTGACGGAAGCGCAGTTCTTCGTAGAGATGGATGGCGCTCGCTGCCTTTGTGTTGGATTCCAGATAGAGGCGGTGAGCTCGCAGGACTCTAGCGAGATTGATGGCGAATGCGAGTAGTTTGCGGCCGATGCCGTGGCCGCGCGCGAGCTCCGAAACGGTCATCTTGGCGAGTTCAAATTCGCTGGGTCCTATTGCGATCAGGGCGCAACAGCCAACCACCACGCCATCCAACTCTGCCAGACAGATTTCTCCGCCCTTGGCGAGGATCCTGCCTCGCGGGTCGCCAAGCACTTCGCGATCGCCGGGCTCGAGCGCGAAGTCGCGGCTGATCCAAGCCTCGTTCAGTTCTTTGAATGGCTTCTCATCGCCGGGCTGAAACCTGCGCAGCACCAGCCTGCCGGTTAGCGGAATTGTTTCGGTATCGACGGCCATAGGAAGAGCGTAAGGCACAATTTACGATACGTCCAATATCTTGTTAAGCATCATTGATATGATCGGCGTATGAATGCCGAAGTTGAAATCCGACATCTGCGCTATTTCGTCGCGGTTGCTGAGGAGCTGCATTTTGGACGCGCCGCGCTGCGACTACACATTGCCCAGCCGCCGCTCTCGCAGCAGATTCGCCGCCTGGAAGAAATGCTGGGACACGCGCTGTTTTTGCGCACTTCACGCGAAGTACGGCTCACAGCAGCAGGGGAAGAGTTGCTGGAGCGGGTGCGCTACACGCTCAGGAAAATAGAGGCTGATGTTGCCGCGGCGCAGCGTATTGGCCGAGGAGAAGCGGGCGCCCTGACGGTGGGCTTTATTGGCTCCGGAATGCTCACCGCGTTACCGAAAATGCTCGGGCGTTATCGCAAGCAATATCCGCAGGTGGATTTGCAGCTGCGGGAGTTTCATACCGCGCGCCTGGTGGAGGCACTGTTGGATGGCACGGTAGATGTCGGCTTTATGCGGGATGCGGGGCAGATCGACGGGCTGCATGTCGAGGTTCTTCTGGCTGAGCCATTTGTCGTCGTGCTGCCACGGAAGCATCCCCTGGCGGAGCAGAAGACCGTCGCCGTGAAGAGCCTGCAGCATGAACCGTTCGTTCTATTCGCGCGCTCGTATGGAAGTGTTGCGTGGCGGAAGACCGTCGGTATTTGCGAGGCACATGGCTTTATACCTCGCGTAGTCCAGGAAGCGCCGCAATGGCTCACCATCCTTAGCCTGGTGGGGGCCGGGTTGGGAGTGACGATTGCACCAGCCTGCGTCAAGAGGCTGAGTGTGCCGAATACCGTGTGCCGCAAGCTGCGGCAACAATCGGAGCCCACCTATCTGGAACTCGCTTATCGGGCGAATGAAGTGAAGCCGATCACGAAGGCCTTCAGCGAACTGGCGCGACGGGTCTTTCGGAGCGGCGCCTAGGGATGTGATGGCGGTTCGGCAACCTTTACACCCGGCTGCTGCTGTGCCTCAGCGTGAAAGACCTGGTATTGGTCATCAGTCACGCTGACGTCAGCGCGAAATCCGATAAAGCCCACGGCGTGAGCGACGACGTGCGCCTGCCCATCCACCGGCAGCCACAGCTCGTTGTTCACCAGCTTCTGATTAAATGTGAAGTTGCTCCCCTTGCCGACAGAGAAAAGGCCGAAGCCCAGATGGAAGTTGTCGTCGAAGCGGGCGATCATGCGGCGCACTTCGCGGTCCTGTTCGTCGATCCATATCGTTCCGGCGAGCTTCTTTGATGCGTCCTCTGCCATGCCATGAGTTTGCGCGTGCGGGTCGCCGGCAAAGTCGAAGGCCAGCGTGCTTCGTCCGTCGACCATTTCCCGGCGCGGGTTGGAAACCTTCATGATGGCGAGAAGCTGGCTGATGCTCACCTCATTCTTGTCCATGAATTGCCCGGGAGGCGTCTTCTGCGCCTTCTCGACTTCTTTCATCACGCGACCTTGTTCCTTTTTCTGCTCGTCGGCGCTCAGGTCCCTGCCGTCTTTCTTGACCTTGCGATCGATCTCGTGGGTGTTCACGAAGAAGACTTCATTCTCTTCGCTCTCGGTTTTCTTCACCTTTCCATTCTTGTCCAACTCGTGTGTGACAATCGCCTCGCGATAGGTATAGTTCTCTCGCGTCTTGTCCAGTTTGCGCTGGTGCTCCTGGACCTGTTTCATCAACGTGGGAATATCGGGGATGGGGACGGCCTGCTGCGCCGAACAGGGGAGGGCTGAAAGGCATAAAGCGAGAACAGAAATAAAGAGGCGCGAGCGCAGCATATTTCCTCGACGAATCATCTAGAGTACGCTGGTACGACTGGGCCGGTTCCCCATTCGTCCTCGATAACATATTTGGATCCCGGCTCGCATTGAACGGAAAGAGGTTAGAGAAGATGCTTCGACTTTTATTGCGGTGGATCCTGCAGGCGGCCGCATTGTTGTTGGTGGCCTATTTTGTTCCGGGCTTTCATGTTCGCAATTTCCCCGCCGCGCTGGTCGCGGCACTGGTGATCGGCCTGTTGAACGCGACGCTCGGACTGCTGCTCAAGCTGATCACCCTACCGCTCGGAATCCTCACGCTGGGACTATTCTTCCTTGTGATCAACGCGATCATTCTGGAGGTGGCAAGCGTCATTGTCCCCGGCTTTTCGGTAGCGAGCTTTGGAGCGGCGTTTATTGGTGCGGTCGTGCTTGCGTTGCTACACGTGCTCGTGGAAGCAATCGCCGACTAAGTCACTGTGCACGAGAGGGAGTCTTGGGAACGGCGACACCGTTGGCTTTTTGTGTCTCCGGTGAGATCACGGCACGGCCCTCGGGAAGCTGGCGCACCGAACGGGGGCGTCCAGACGGGGGCGGCGTGACGGGTTGATTGGCAGGGTGCGCAGCGCCGGCGGTTCCCATGCCCGATGACGTCTGATGCAGACTAATTCCCGGTACCGTGGGCTGGATCCTGCGCGAATGATTGACACTTCCGGCGACGATGGCAAAGCACGCGAGCCCGGCCGCGATCGCGGTCAGAGCGAATCGGGCTGGATAGTGAGGAACGGCGAAGAAACGAGTGCCAGTTGCTTTTCCGGATCGCGCCTTTGAGTGTTCCTGAGCAAGTCGAGCAGAGATGCGATCTTCGATGCCTGCGGCGGGTTCGACTGAGCCGAGGCGCCGCAGAGCCTGATCGATGCGCTGATCGTAATTCTGATTCGTGGGTTCAAGGCGTGGATTCATCGCGATATTCCTTCCTTCTCCAGTAATGCGGAGAGTTCTCGACGCGCGCGAAAAATTCGTGAACGAACGGACGATTCGGTAGTGCCGAGCACAGTTGCGATCTGCACGGTGGAGAGTTCCTGTACGGCGGAGAGCAACAGCGCCTCGCGTTCTTTGTGCGGCAGGCGATCGATCAACATGAGAATTCGCTGATGCTCTTGGGAGGAGATAAGCGAGTGATCGACGGCGCGGTCAGCGGAGGGCAAGATGCGGACGTAATCGGCGATGTCGTCGTTCTCGGGGCGAGTCTTCTCGCGGCGCTTCTTGTCGAGCACCACGTTCCAGGTGATGCGAATCAGCCAGACGCGCAGGTCGTGAATCTCGTCAAGCTTCTCCCGATGTTTGAGCACTCGCAGGAACGCCTCCTGCACGGCATCTTCCGCTTCGGCAGCATTCCGCATTACCGAGTAGGCCACGCGGTACAGCGTCGCCGAATACTGGGCGACGAGGGCGGTGATCGTCTCGCTCGAATCTAAAGTATTTGCCGACGTCTGCGCCTTCTCCGATATCAGAGCCGGAGCCATCCAGCCGGTGAGCTGTCCGGGAAATGTGCTCATCCTTACTCCCTGCTCTAAGGACGGAGGATACCGCGTTTGCGCTCATGAAAACAGTCGTTCCCCTGAAGAGAAAATCCCCAGAGAGCGCTTTTCGTTGAAAATCCTGTAAGCTGAGAAACGGCTGGCGCAGAATGTATCAGGCCATCATCAGTTGCAAGTTGGCACGTCCGAAGTAGTGGGGTAATCAGGAATCCTGCAAAGAAAAACGTGGTTCGAGCTTCACGATCATCGGCTGTTTCCCGCCTTTCTGCGCAACCTGATGACGGACGGGTTGGGGGCGATGTGGAATTCGCAAAATATCTATGGCCCGGTGGTGCCTCGCCTGCGGCGCGTTCTTGCCGAGGCCGGAACCAATCGCATCATCGATTTGTGCTCGGGCGGCGGCGGTCCGTGGTCGCGGCTCTGCCATGACCTCGGTGAGAAAGGCGCGAGCGCACCTGCGATTTTACTCACGGACAAATATCCGAACCAACGAGCTTTTCAGCAGATGTGCGCGGCCACCGGAAACGTAATCACCTTTCATTCCGAACCGGTTGACGCCATGTGTATTCCGCCTGAGCTTGCGGGTTTTCGCACGATGTTCACGTCGATTCACCACTTTGCGCCCAGCGAGGTGAGAACGATTCTGATGGATGCCTTTGAGCAACGCCAGGGTATCGCTATTTTTGACAGCGCCAAGCGCGATCCTTGGACGCTGCTCGCGGTGTGCGGTGTGCCTCTGCTTGCGCTGTGGCTTGTCCCACGAATCCGGCCATTTCGGTGGTCGCGTATCTTTTGGAACTACTGCCTTCCTGTCATCCCGTTTACGTTATGGTTCGATGGGGTGATGTCTTGCCTGCGCTCCTATTCACAGGCAGATCTGTGGGAGTCGACGGCTGAGTTCACCTCGGAAGATTACCGCTGGGAAGTGGGCGAGGAGCGGGGAAGGCTGGTCAACATCACCTATCTGGTTGGCTGTCCGGTTCGGAAGGAAGAACGTGAAGTTCCGGAACACGAACTGGAAGTTGCGAAGTCCAGCTTGTAGAAGCAAAAGAGCCCGCATAGCAGAGAGCTAAGCGGGCTGATGGTCAAGCGAAATCAATCGATTACTGGAGAGGCTGCTTTCCTCCGGAAAGCTTCTGCGCGGCGATTTGGCCGGCAGCCGTGGTTTTGTCCTGATCCTTGATCTCGGCATAGAGCTTCTTCGCCTGAGCGGGATTGGTCGTCTCATAGATCTGGGCTAACTGCAGCTTGGCCGCCGAGGCCGGAACGGTGTTCGTGGGATTCTTGATCAGTTGCTGGTAGAGATCGATTGCCTGGCCGTTGCGTTCTGTCTGGCGATAGAGACCCGCCAGCGCCATCTTAGCCAAGGCCGCGAGAGCGCTATCATGCGAGCCTGCAGCCTTTTGCAGGGCGGCTTCCGCCGGTGCGGTCTGGCTCATGTCGAGATAAGTAAGTCCGGCAAAGTATTGCGCATTTGCGCCAATCTTCCACCAACGGTAGCGGCTCGCGATGTCGACGAACTGGGGATTGACTGCCTTGGCGCGCTCCGCTGACGTGCCATACGACGGCTCGCCGGGCGCGACCGGTTGTCCAGGTTGGCGCAGGGGCGTGGTGTAAATGTCCATGGCCTTGCCGAAGGCGATCTCTGCGTTGTTCGATCGGGTGTTGTAGAAAATGGCGCCGGCCACGATAAGCGCGACGATTATGACGATTGCCGTCGCAAGTCTGATGGCATTGGTGCGATGCAACTGCAACCAGCCCAAGCCGGAGGCGGTCGCTTCAACGAAGCGATCCTGCTTTAACGCGTGACGTGTCTGTGTATCCAATTTGGAGGTCCTTCAGAATCCTTCTGGGCGGGAACTGGCCTGACAACAGGCTCTATGCCGACAGTCATTGCTGAATGTGCTGTCCGCTTTAGATACGTTAAGTTTAGCAGCGAGAGAACCATCGGGTCAAAGGCGCACGGCAGGGGCACCGCAGGTGAGGCGATGCCTCCGATCACGCAGCGGACGCGAGCTCTGCGGGGCTCTCTCACCGCAACAGCACTGATTCTTAGGCGGCCGTTCCGTTTTTGCGAAGAGCTTCAGGCTGCGCGAACTGGATCTTCGATTTCGCCGTTTTCGATCTTTTCCTGGCAATCGATGCAGCGCGGAGTCCAGGGCAGGGCTTCCAGGCGTTTCGCGCCGATTTCCGCGCCACATTGAACGCACTCGCCGTAGCTGCCGTCCTGAACGCGATTCAGCGCCTGTCGCACCAGCGTGAGTTGCTGATGGCCGGTCGTTCCCTGGCTGAAGAGCAATTCCTTCTGGTAGGAGAGGACAGCTTGATCGGCGATGTCCTGCGTATCGTCCGCCGTCGTTTCGCGGCCTTGCTCAACGGCGGTCAGCGTAGCCTGCTCCAGCAAACGTTTCTGTTCAAGCAGCTTCTCCTCATAACGCCGGGCCGACTGGGATGTAAGGGTCACTTTGATTACTCCTTTGAAATAAAAACACAACGAACTTGGACGGCAAATGCTGGCCGAAGGTTTCGTCTAAAAAGTGTGATTTCTCGCGTAAGGCCGCTATGACCTGGTCGCCGCCGCACCATGAACGGGTCGGGGTTCGGGTTCGGGGTTGCGTCAGGCGGTATTCCACTTGCTGACCGAAGAGCGTGCGATTAGTCTAAAGCTGCCATGTATGAAGACTTCCACGTAACCGATCGCTGGACCGGCGAGGATTTGCACTGCCGGTGGGTTGCGAACGTTGTGGCTATCGCCACCCGCCACGCCGACGCGGTGGACATCCGCTTTGACGTCAGCGGCCGGCCGGTGTGGATCGCGATGCCATGCCATGCATGGGTGGAACAGAAGAAGCGCACCGGCAACGTGATTACCGACGCGCTGGCCGCGCAGGTCGCCGGTCGATACCTGAAGCAGGCGGTCGAGTCCGGTTACGATAACGGCCGCGAAATGTACACGATGAGCGTTGAGGAAGTGCTTGATCATCTCGCCGTCGTGTTGCACGAAGCCGGCCACACCAGCAAGCTGCCAACCCTGATGCCCACGGGCGACGACGCACAGCCTCAGCCGTAACTGACCTCTCCCGACCGCGACCGCTCCGGACTTTGCCATCCATCGGCCTCGAATGGCACAATAGACGGTTTGCCTGACAAGGAGTGTATTGATGGGAGCAGCCACCGTCACACAGGATTTACGAGCACTGACGGAGGGCCCGCACGTCCACCGCAACCTTTCGACACCGCAACTGGTCGAGACGGCGATTGCGCGCGGAGAGGCGAGCCTGGCTGCGAACGGCGCACTGGTCGCGCTCACCGGAGCACGCACCGGCCGCTCACCCCGCGACAAGTTCACCGTTGAAGATGCGGAGACCAAAGACCACGTCGATTGGGGCAAGGTCAATCAGCCGTTTCCACCGGACAAATTTCAGGCGCTGCTTGATCGCGTCGTCCAGCACATGGCAGAGCGCGATCTGTACGTCATGGACCTCTATGCCGGGGCCGACCGCGCATATCGTTTGCCGATCCAGATTATCTGCGAATACGCCTGGCATGCGCTCTTTGTAAAACAGCTCTTTCTGCGGCCAGAGCTGACGGAACTGGCGCACCATGTCGCGGAATTTACGGTGATCGCCGCTCCCGAGTTCGAGGCGATTCCGGAACGCGACGGAACTCGCTCGGGCACGTTCATCCTCGCCGATTTCACCCGCAAAGTGATCCTGATTGGCGGCACCAAGTACGCCGGCGAGATGAAGAAGTCCATCTTTGGCGTGATGAACTACCTACTGCCCGCTCGCGATGTCTTCCCCATGCACTGCTCGGCGAATATTGGCGCAAATGGAGAAACGGCGCTCTTCTTCGGCCTGTCAGGGACGGGCAAAACGACCCTCTCCGCCGATCCATTACGCCGCCTGATTGGCGACGACGAGCATGGCTGGAGCCCGGAGGGAGTGTTTAATTTCGAGGGCGGGTGCTACGCGAAGTGTGTCGATCTTTCCAAAGAGAAGGAGCCGCAGATTTATAACGCCATCCGCTTTGGCTCAGTGCTTGAGAACGTGGTCATCGACACGAAGACAGGCGAGCCCGACTATAGTGATATTCGCTATACGGAGAACACGCGAGCGGCCTATCCCATTGAGTTCATCGCGAATGCGGTGATTCCCGGCTTGGGCGGCCATCCGAAGAATGTGATCTTTCTCGCCGCGGATGCATTTGGTGTGCTGCCACCGATCGCCAGGCTCACTCCAGAGCAGGCGATGTATCACTTTTTATCGGGATATACGGCGAAGCTGGCCGGAACCGAGGCGGGACTCGGCAGCGAACCTGTGCCTGAATTTTCGGCCTGCTTCGGTTCTCCATTTTTGCCGCTCGCGCCCAAGGTATATGCCGAGATGCTGGGCAAACGATTGCGTCAGCACGATGCTCAATGCTGGCTGGTAAATACGGGTTGGACCGGCGGGGTCTTTGGCATCGGTAAGCGCATGAGCTTGAAGCACACCCGGGCCATGGTTCATGCCGCGCTCGACGGAAGCCTGGCCAACGCCGAATTTGTCACAGAGGATGCTTTTGGCTTGAGCATTCCGACCGCCTGCCCTGATGTGCCCGGCGAGCTGCTGCATCCGCGCAACGCCTGGCCCGACAAACAGGCCTACGACAGACAGGCTCAGCTGCTGGCAGCGAAGTTCGAGGAGAACTTTCGCAGGTTCGATGCGCCGGAGAATGTCCGCGCCGCCGGCCCTAAAGTCCGGAACCAGGCTCGGTAGCAGGCAACGTGTTCCTACGCAAGCTGCGTGTCGAGCGCGTGGATGTTCTGGGGCAATCGCAGCCCTGTCCTGTTGCCTGGATCGACAACTTCGCGATGCGGAACTTCACCAACGACACGGTCTTCGATGACACGCTCCCTGTAGCTGACGGGCTGCTGGAGGCAGGGTTTCGCGTGCCGGTTGAGCAGTTACAGGCGGCGATGGAAGACTGGTTCAGACGCAAGGGCTATCTGAAGCCGGGAGAACGGCTTCAGGTTTCAGAGTGAGCCGGTCTTCGAGAAAGATTCCCTTCGTCCATCCGCAGATAGACCGCAACGCATCCTAGTTACTGTTCGGTAACACCCCAAACTAAAAACGGAGTAACTCATGAAACTGGAAACGATGCGTGAATTATTGATCGATGAATTGCAGGACCTGTATTCGGCGGAAAATCAGATCACCAAGGCCCTGCCCAAGCTCGTCAAGGCTTCTTCTGCACCGGCGCTGCAGCAAGCCTTCGAGCATCATCTGGAAGAAACGAAGAACCATGTAAAGCGCCTAGAGCAGATCTTCGACCATCTGAACGAGAGCCCCAAGGGCAAGACTTGTGAAGGGATGAAGGGGCTTCTGAAGGAGGGCGACGAGCGGGTCGGTGAGGGCGGCGAGGCAGAGGTGCTCGATGCAGGGCTGATCTCGGCAGCGCAGCGGGTAGAACACTATGAGATTGCTGCCTATGGCTCCGCTCGCACCTATGCAGAGTTGCTTGGCGAAAGAGAAGCTGTGCGTCTGCTGAGTGAAACGCTAGAGGAAGAGAAGGCGGCGGACACAAAACTCAGCCAGGTCGCGAAGAAGATCAACGTCGAAGCAAAGGCAGCTTAAGAGCCAGGTTCGTGCGGGTGCGAAGTATTTCGCGCTCGCACGACTAAATTTTTAAGTTGAGCAAACTTCTTACTGCCCACCGTCATCCCAGCTTCCGTTGGGCATATATCCCAAAAGAAAAGAGGTTTCCATGTTTCTCATACTGGCGCTGGTTTTGATTCTCGCGTGGGTTGGTGGGTTTTTCATGTTTCATACTGCGGGATTCTTAATTCACCTGCTGCTCGTGTTCGCGGTGATTTCGATAATCTTCCACTTTCTGCGGGGCCGTTCCTCGACCGTCTAGTGAGCCTCTCGTCAGGAGTTACTCGTGATAGTGCAAAAGGCTGAAGACATCGAACTCAGAGAATTTCTCGCGACCCTTCAAGAAGTCGAGCTCAACGGCGAAGGCGAGGCCGGCGATGTGTCCCCCCAGCTGTTGCACCAGCTTTACGGTCGCCTCCATCGTGCCCCCAGTAGCCAGAAGATCGTCCACCAGGACAACGTTCTGACCAGGCTCGATGGCGTCAAGATGAATTTCGAGGGAGTCCGACCCATACTCCAGATCGTAGGTAACGCGGGCCGTCGGCGCCGGAAGTTTCCGTGGCTTTCGTACGGGGACAAAACCGGCGTTTAGGCGATAGGCAAGCGCCGGGCCGAAGATGAATCCGCGAGCCTCAATGCCGAGCACGAGGTCAATGTCCCTCCCAATGTAGTGGGCCGCCAGTGCATCAATCAGCTCGGCGAAGCCCTTCTTGTCCTTCAGCAGTGTGGTGATGTCGTAAAAGAGAATGCCTGGCTTCGGGAAATCAGGAACGGTACGGACCAGTTCTTTCAACGGGTCGCAATTAATCGGGGTATGTTGCGTCAATCTGGCAGACAAGTTGTTAAAACTCCTTCGGCCTGAAATCTATCACCAGGCGCCTTCAATCTGAAACGGTCCTAGATCTTTTGATTCGCTTTCGGCGAGTTCGTGGGCGATGACGGCATCGACCCGGCTGCCGCGCGAGCCTTTTTGCAGAGCCGCCTTCAATTCGGCGAGCGCCTCGGGTTCGCCTGCGGCGACAACCTCAACGTCGCCATCCTCGGTGTTGCGCACCCAGCCCTTCAGGCCGAGTGCGCCCGCCTCGCGATGCACATACCAGCGGAATCCAACGCCCTGGACGCGGCCTTTGATGAGGTAATGGCGGACCATGTTGATGGACTACGCGCGGGGTTAGTGTTGCAGAAAGAACCGAGCGCCGCAAGCGGCCTGCGGCGAATCTGGACAACTTTAAGCCCGCGAAAGATACGCTCCCTCTGCCGTATCCACGCGGATCTTTTCGCCTTCGTTGATGAAGGGGGGCACCTGCACCACGAGGCCGGTTTCGAGTGTCGCCGGTTTGGTGACCGAGGATGCAGTCGCCGACTTGAGGCCCGGTTCGGTCTCGACCACAGTAAGCTCGACGGTCTGCGGGAGCTCGATGCCGACCGGCACACCGTCAAAGAACGATACGGTGATCTGGAGGTTGGGTGTGAGGTACTCGACTGCGTCCCCCAGCGTGTCGTGCTTGAGGTGGGTCTGCTCGTAGTTCTCGGTGTTCATGAAGTAGTAGTCGTCGCCGTCGTTGTAGAGGAACTCCATGGCGATTTCGTCGACGACAACGCGTTCAATGGGATCGGGCGAGCGGAAGCGGTGCTCAAACATGGCTCCGGTGCGCAGGTTGCGCAGCTTGGCCTGGATAAAGGCGCGCAGGTTGCCGGGCGTGCGGTGCTCGACCGAGAAGACGGCATGCAGCTCGTTGTTGTGCTTGATGATCATGCCCGGACGCATTTGTGTGGCGGGAATCGCCATAAAGGGAAAAGCTCCTTGCTTCAGATTACTGGGAATTTTGCAGCAGATTCCATCGCTGGACGCCGGATAACTGCCTGACCTGCGGAAGGAAACACTCCAACCGTTGATTTTAGCAGGGGAGAGATTGGGATCGTGTGCAGCTGGCTTACTTCCCTCCGAAGAGGCGTGAGAAGAAGTGGCCGATGCTGTGAAAGAATCCGCCCCGGTTTGGCGGCTTCTGCGCGGTTGCTGGAGCTTGCGCCGCAGTTGGCTGGGGCGGGGTCGTTTCCACGGGCGGAGGTCCGGCAGCGCCTGGCTGAGCGGGATTCGGCGTGGCCTTCGCATCGTAAGCGATCGGCGCGTCCACCTGGGCATGAGCTACCCCCACAGGCACAACTGGCTGAGACGGTGGCGGTGGGGGCGGCTTCAGGCCCTCGCTCTCGGCCAGTGGGAAAGCGGTATCTGCGGGAGTTGATGAGGGCCCTCCAATGGGCTGACTGACGACAGGCTGGTCGGGCTTTGCGGAATTCGCGCTGTTCGTAACGATGCCCGGCGCGGCGCTTGCGATAGACAC
>JABCZC010000100.1 GCA_013289875.1 Acidobacteriota bacterium
AAGATTTCGACCTGAACGGTGGCAAGTTTAGCCAACAGCTAGGAGACGCAGAAATTTCAGTGCGGCTGCGACGGTGCGGGTTGCGCCATTGAGAAGACGTAGAGTGGCAGATTCTCCCGCGGCGACTTCCAGAAGACGATCACCGCGCGGCCGTTGCTGCTAACCTGCAGGCTGGGATCGAAGCCTTCAATGGTGGCGTTTGTGATCGGAAGCAAAGGCGGAGAGGTCGCAATGGTTTGTCCCGTAGCGGCATCCCACAATCGAAATCGTTGCTCCAGTGTTTGATTCCAGAGGCCGCCTTCGATGCCACCACCGCTATGCAGGGTCTCCTTTGGGATGTAACCGAGGATGACGTTGCCGTCGCTTGACGCCCCAACGAAACGGCGCGCTCCGAGTTTCGGGTCGCCAAATGTCCTTAGAAGCTTCCCGTCGCTTAAGTCCCAGAGTCTTATCTCGGGATGTGGCAATAAGGGCTGAGGCTCAAGCGTATCGTCCGTAGCGACTCGCGTTTCTCCAGCAAAGCTGATCCGGCCGGGCAAATGTCCGGTCTTCACCTTGAGGCTCACCTTCCCTGTGTTCACATCGAGCAGTTCCAGGTTTTCTACGGCCTTCGACCGGCCCAGGGAATTCTCAGGCACATAAGAAACGGCAAGTTGATTACCGCTTGGCGAAATCGCGACTTCCCCAAAGGGATAGCGGCCTTTCGTCAGATTCCACTCCCGGATGATTGTTCCTGAAGTCAGGTCGTACACCCTTACCAGGCAGCAGTAGGCCCCGGCGAACCCCGCGACCACGGCACGCGGACTCTTCGCTGCGCAGAGTACCTGCTTCGGGGCTGGATGATCACCGATGTTCGTGGCCGTTGCATGCAATACTTCCAGCGTCCGCGGATTCAAATAGTAGAGAGTGCCGCGGGCGGCCACCATAACGCCCGAATCGTTGTCGCAATACTGCACAAAGCCGCGCGCGCGGGTGAACGACTCCGAGGGAGTGCTCTTCTCACCGGAAGACAATTCCTTTGAGACGGTGGGCTCATTGGTGCCGACATTCCAGATTCGAACGCTAACCGCGATCTCTGAGTTGGGGCCCGGGCCCACTCGGCGAAAGGCTGCTGCAACTTGTTTGCCATCAGGCGATAGCGCCGCACCTTCCAAATAAACACCTGGAGCAGACTCCGGTCGAATCTCAACCATGCTGAGCTTCGGCGACAAGTCACCTTGTGCCTGAGCGCTGATCGCGCCGGACAACAGGCAAAGGAAGCCGAGCAGGGCGGTCTGTACATTCGCTTCGCTTTGACGGTGCTTCACGGAGGGATATTACACCCGATCGTCCAACGTGCCGCCGTCGCAGCCCCGAAATCAAATCTCAAACGGAACCCCGCCTCGCTTCCGAGCGTACACGCTGATACAAGCTCGAGCACGCGAGGAACAATCTCGCCCTTCGTAATCAGGGGGAAGTATGAATGCCGATTTGCGACTTGCCTTACGGCAGCTGAGAAAAGCGCCTGGATTTGCCCTGACCGCTGTGCTGACGCTGGCACTCGCTATAGGCGCCAATGCCGTTGTCTTCAGCGTGCTGAATGCGCTGGTTCTGCATCCGCTTCATGTGCCGCACTCCGACAATTTGTTCATGGTGGAGCGCAACTACTTGTCAGAAACCACGCCATCGCAATCGTATCCGGATTACCTCGACCTGCGCGACAGGAACCACAGCTTCGATTCGCTGGTTACTTATAACATCACGGGCGGCATCGGGCTCGATACCGGCAGCGGAAACCCAGCTGTGGTCTGGCCCTACATGGTGAGCGGCAATTACTTCGATGCTCTCGGTATTCAGCCCTATCTTGGCCGGCTCATTCATGCCTCCGGAGAACATGGAAAGAACAGCATGCCGGAGATCGTTTTGAGCTACGCCCTCTGGCACAGTTACTTCAACGGTGATCGCGCCGCTGTGGGCCGCACCGTCCAGATCAATAAACACCCCTTCACGATCGTAGGCGTTGCGCCGCCGGACTTCCGCGGCACTGAACTCTTCTTCGCGCCCGATCTGTGGGTTCCGCTCGTCAATACGCCCCAACTTCTCGACTGGTATTCGCTGGAGGAACGCGGCAATCATTCGGCCTGGGTAGCCGGCCACCTTAAGCCTGGAGTGACGCCGGCGGCGGCCACATCGGACCTGAACACTATCGCGGCTTCTCTGGCAAAGACGTATCCCAAATCGGATGACGGCCTGAAATTCTCCTTATCCCGGCCCGGACTCGCCGGAAATACCCTCGCCAAGCCCACCCGCGCGTTCATGGCTGGCCTCATGCTTCTGGCCGGCCTCATCCTGCTCGCCGCGTGCGCGAATCTGGGCAGTCTTTTCGCCGCCCGCGCGGCCGACCGCTCTCGCGAGATCGCCGTCCGCATGGCTCTTGGATCGCGCCGCCAGCTCATCGTCCGTCAGCTCCTCACCGAGGCCCTTGTGCTTTCGCTGGCCGGAGGTGTTGTGGGCATGGCGGGAGCCGTTGCCATCCTGCGCTTGCTGAGCAGCTGGCGGCCGATTCCGGATATCCCCATCAATGTGCCGGTGAATCCGGACGTGGCGACCTACGCCCTGGCCCTTCTGCTGGCTGTCTTCAGCGGCGTGTTCTTCGGCATGGTTCCGGTGCGCCAGGTGCTCCGCTCCGATCCTTGGCAGATCATTCGCTCCGGCGGTGCAGATCTGGGCGGCGCACGCCGCCTTACGGTGCGCGACGTGCTCTTGTGTCTGCAAATCGCCATTTGCGCCGTTCTGGTGACCGCTTCGCTCGTCGCTGTGCGCGGACTGGCGCGCTCGCTTGAAAGCAACTACGGTGTTCAGCCCAAGGGAGTGATGCTCCTAAAGACCGACCTGCAAATGGCTGGATATAGTGGCGAGCAGCGTCTGCAGATGCAGAAGCGCATGCTCGATGCTGCGGCAGCGATCCCAGGTGTCACCGCTGTGGGATATGCCGATCGGCTTCCACTCAGTATCGGCGGCAACGACTCCGACGTATTCGCCGACACCACCACCGACTTCCGGCCCACGAATGCAGCGGCCGATGCCGAGAATTTCGGCGTTTCGCCGGACTACTTCCGCGCCGCCGGGACCGCGCTTCTGGCCGGCCGGAACTTGACCATGCACGACCAGGACAAGGCTCCCGTGGTTGTCATCATCAATCGCGAATTTGCCCGCAAGGTCTTCGGGTCCGTCGACAAAGCACTTGGAGGGCACTTCAAGTTCTGGGGCGGCCAGCGAGCAGAAGTCGTAGGCGTGGTGGAAGACGGCAAGTACCAGACCCTCACCGAAGATCAGAAGCCGGCCATGTTCTTTCCCTTCCTGCAACATGTGTCCAGCAACACTTGGCTGATCGTCCGCTCACAGCGCGACCCGCAGGAGATTGCCACCGCCTTGCAGCGCTCGATGCGTGGTCTCGATCCCGCGCTGCCACTCGAGATCAAGACCTGGAACAGCGAATTGGATTCAGCCCTCTTCGCTGCCCGTGTGGCAACCGTCTCTCTCGGTGTTCTGGGCCTGCTGGGCGCAATGCTCGCCATTACCGGAATCTTCGGCATGGCTTCCTACACCGTCAGCAAAAGATTCCGCGAGCTCGGCATTCGCATTGCGCTCGGCGCCGATCAGCGCAAGCTGCTCAGCGCAGCGCTGGGGCGCACCTTCCGGCTGCTCGCCATCGGCTCTGTAGCCGGCTTGATCCTCGGTGTCCTGGCCACCCGTGTTCTTTCATCGATCGTGTATCAGGCCACGCCAAAGGACCCGCTCATCCTTGGTGGAGTCATTCTCACCATGCTCTGCGTGGGCATTGTCGCTGCCTTGATCCCCGCCCGGCGCGCTCTCGCCGTCGACCCGATGATTTTGCTCCGCAACGAATGATTTGGCGCGAAAGACCATTTTCCCGGTCCGATTATTCTGAGAAGTCCCCGAAATCGCCGCCACACAGCCGGTCGCTCTTCGCCAGCTCGCCCGCCTTCGGGCTTGAGTGGGCAGTGTGGCTGTGGGGGTGCCCCATCCCAAGCCGGACCGACAGCCTCAATGATGAGCCGAAAGAGCTCAACCGTTACCGCTGATCTGCTCCCATCGGTCTCTTATTTTGCAAACAACTCACTCAGGTTAGTGAGCGTGAGTAACTCCCGCACGCGAGGCGACAGGTTAACGAGCTCCAGCTTACCCAGGCCTTTATTGATCGAGGAGACCTTCAGGCCAACCAACGCGCCAAGCCCGGAACTATCCAGGAAAGCCAGATCGGTGAGGTCGATCACGACATGTTGGGCGCCTTGCGAGATGAGGGGCGAAATCAGTGCCTTGAGCTGACTCGCTGCCTCCCCTGTCAGCCTGCCATGACACTTGATCTTCGTAACTTTTAGCTTGAATTCGTCTTCCGATTCCTCAACGTCGTAGTGGAACGAGCTGTCTGCCGTCATGTAACCACCTCAGTGAATGAATACTAATAAAGTGCCAGCACCTCATTCAATCAAATACGGGACTGGATTCTCAAGCAGATCGTGGTGGCTTCCGAGATGATGAGGCCTCACCCCTGAACATCCTCCACTGACCCGACCAGCATGGGCGGGGCCTCATTTACAAAGTCGATCAGGTCCCGCAGCATCACCACGTTGCTCTTCGTGATCTCCGAGTTCCACTTGTAGTCGAACTTCGTATCTTTCCCGTAGAAGATCCCTCCGCAGATCACTTCCGCGACGAGCCGGCTCCCCAGCGGACCCAGGCGTTCGCCGTTCTCCAGCAGCTCCGCCTCTTTCAGGATGTAATACCAGAGCGGTGTCTTGAACCGCGTATCCTTCACCCCTTTCAACGGATCGTCCGCGGGAGGCTCTCCGACACCATTCGGCTTGGCATACGTATCCACGTCCGCCTCATACAGATAGTGCGCCTCGTCGTCCGGCTCTACCTGAAGAGGCGTAAGCCGCTTCGAAGCAGCAATCCCGAAAAACTCGCACAGATCCTCGCCGCATGCAATGTCGATCTCGCGGCTGCGCGTCAGGTTCCTGAACGGCAGATTGCCCACTGTCTTCACCGCATCCGGAATCGTGCTCTCCGGCAGATCGAACACCACCGGCGTCACCTTGCTGTCGATCTTCAGCGACAGCTCCGCGTCAAACTCGTCCTTCGGATAGAACACATCCCAGTCGATCACATGATTTCTGCTCAGCGCTCTGCCTCCGCGCAAATCCCCCTTGCGCTCAAGATCCCGATTATTGAACAGCGCCACCGGGCCCAGGCTGTTCAGCGCATACTCGTTGCGAAGCATACTGTGTCCAAACCGGAAGCCGATCGCGAACTCGTGCGGCATTTGCAGAGAGCCGTCCCGCGACGGCTTGTATTTCAGATTCCCATGTCTCGGCAGCTGAATCTGTTTCAGCACCTCCGTCAACGTATCCTGTTCGCACACCCGCGGTAGGAAATCGTTCAGCACCACGCTCTGCCAGTTGGCGATGACCTCCGCTTTCACCTTGGCTGCCGCCTTCGCCGCGTCTTTCTTGTCTCTCGGATTCAGCTTCTTGTCCTTCTCGTAAGTCATCTTCAACAGCTTGTTATGCACCCGCATTACCAGAATGTGAACCTGCAGAATCAGCTGATTCTCGTCGTTACGCGGATCGAAAATATACGCCGCGCCTACGCGGTCGGGCTCCGTCGCATCGATCCACCGCCTGACGTCATACGCATTTACCCCGAGCCGCAGCAGCTTGAAACTCATGTCATCGTTGAACACATCGCTGTTCGTGATAATGCCTTTGAGCGATGTGTCTGCGGGATCGTTCGGATAGCTCCGTCCTCCGTAAACGCTGTCCAGGTCGATCACCGGGCTGGCGAAATCCGGAACCGCCGTGCCCGTTTGATCGTCGAACAAGTTCGCGCCATTGAACGTAAGATCGTGATCGATAAACTGGCCCACAAACGTGAACGCTGCCGGAATGGTCGGATTCTCCAGCTCGGGTGCGGCTGGATCGGTGTAAGTGGTCCCTTCATGAGGAAAGGTCAGGTAGGAAATCAGCTCCGAGGGGATGCCATACCTCTTTGGGGAGAGCCGCTGAAAGAACATCTCCGCCTTGCTCTTGATCTTCACCGCAACCTGCGCAAGCTGTGCGTCTTCCTGATCCGGCATGTACCTTTTGAGCCGCATCATCACCGCGCCCGCTGTGGTCAGGATCTGAAATCCGCCGTGCTTCATCAGCTGCGACATGGTGGATTTTCGGGGCAGGGAACGGAACGGCCCTCCCAGCCTGGTGCCGAGCGTATCGATATGGGTCGTCAGGCTGATTTGCTGCGCAGCAGTTTCGGCGAATGTCTTCGGCATGGGCGTGCTCCTGTCTTGCTAACGAATTCGAATCAGCAACGGGAAGAAAAATTCCTCGATTCGAATGATAGCTCGACCGGGCTTCCTCATCCGCGGTGTCCAGAGCCATCGACTCCTTAATTAAGAAATTGTCATACTGACCGAGCCCTGAGCAGCGAGCGGGCTAAGTGGAAGGGCCTGCTTTTTCGACAACCGTGCGCGTCCTCAGCGCCGCGTAAAGACTGGTCAGCAGGAGCGCACTCCCCTGGCGCTGGCGGCACAGAACGCATCTCTCAGTGCCGCTGCGACGCTGGCGTTTGCGTCATCGAGAAAACGTAGATCGGAAGAATCTCTCGCGGCGATTTCCAGAAGACGATCACAGCGCGTCCGTTGGCGCTTACCTGCAGGCTGGGATCGAAGCCTGTAAGGGTGGAGCTTTCGATCGGAAGCAAGGGCGGAGAGGTCGCAATGGTCTGTCCCGTAGCGGCATCCCACAACCGGAATCGCTGCTCCAGTGTTTGATTCCAGAGGCCTCCTTCGATGCCACCACCGCTATGCAGGGTTTCCTTCGGGATGTAACCGAGGATGACATTGCCGTCGCCTGAAGCGCCCACGAAACGGCGCGCTCCGACCTTCGGGTCACCAAATGTCCTTAGAAGCTTTCCGTCGCTCAAGTTCCAGAGTTTATTTCAGGATGCGGCAAGAGCGGCTGTGGCTCAAGCGTGTCGTCCGTAGCAATTCGAGTCTCGCCGGCAAAGCTGATCCGGCCGGGCAAATGTCCCGTCTTCACCCGGAGGCTCACCTTCCCTGTGTTCACATCGAACACTTCCAGGTTTTCTGCAGCTTTCGACCGCCCCAGCACATTGGTATCGACATGGGAAACGGCAATTTCGTTACCGCTTGGCGAAATGGCGACATCCCCAAAGGAAGAACCTTTCGTCAGATTCCACTCCCGGATGAGTGTCCCTGAAGTCAGGTCGTACACTCTTGCCACACAGCAGTAGGCCTCGGCATACACCGCGATCACGGCACGCGGACTGTTCGCTGCGCAGAAGACACGCTCCGGGATTGCAGAGCCACCGCTGTTCGTGGCCGTGGCATGCACTACCAGCGACTGCGGATTCAAATAGTAGAGAGTCCCGCGAGTGGCCACCATAATGCCCAGACCGTTGTCGCAATACTGCACAGAGCCGCGCGCGCGGGTCTGGCTCTCTGTCCAGGGCTCGCTCTTCTCGCCGGCAGAGAATTGCTTTAAGGCGATGGGCTCCTGGATGCCGACCTTCCAGATTCGAACGCTGAGCGCGATCTCCGTTGGCCGGCCTGGGCCCACTCGGCGAAACGCTGCGGCAACTTGTCCGCCGTCAGGCGATAGCGCCGCACCTTCCAAATAAGCACTTGGAGCAGGCTCGGGTTGAATCTCCACCACACTGAGCTTCGCTGACGAGTCGTCTTGCGCGAGAGCGCGGATCGCGCAGGACAACAGGCAATGGAAGACGAGCAGGGCGGCCCATATTTTAGCTTCCCGTCCACGGTGCTTCACTGGCGGGATAATACCACCGCATGCCAACCCGTCCCGGCTGATCCGGTTCGCCGAACGTTAATGTGACGCGGTTCGCGCGGGTCTTATAATGCCCGTGACTCGCTGTCTTGTGTCTCGAAAACGGGAAGCGTGATTTCTCTTATGGCTCCGAGCTCTGCCGTAACCCCCCGTCTTTCCCCGGTCGCACTCCTGATCGGCGAAGATCCTGAGGTCGAATCGGCTCTGGCTGGCCTCCTCAATCCCGAAGGTTGGCGGATGCAGAAGGCCTCCGGCACTGATGAGGCCATTGCGCTGGTCAAGTCGACTCCTTTCGATATGGTAATCACCGGCAGACACACCTCAGGACATGACCACGTCGCATTTCTCCGCAGAATCCGCGGCGTGCGGCCTCACACGCGCGTGATCATTCTTGCCGACGAAAGTACCCCCGCCGACGCCGTCGCATCAATGCGCGAATACGCCTGCGCATACCTTTCCAAATCATTCTCTATGCCGGCGTTGCGCGAGGTTGTACGTATGGCTCTGGACTCACCGGTCTGGGATGATGGCATTGAAATTGTCGCGGCGACCCCTCAATCGATCAAACTGCATGTGCGCTGCGAAAAGCAGACCGCCGACCGGCTACTTCACTTCACGGCAGAGGTCACAGATCTCGACTTGTCGGAAGACGATCGGAGACATATCGGGGCCGCTTTTCGCGAGATGCTGCTCAACGCGATGGAGCACGGCGGCCATTTCGATCCCACCAAGTACGTCGAAATCTCCTACTTTCGAACCGGTCACATGGTGATGTGCCGCATCAAAGACCCGGGCCAGGGTTTTTCCCTCAAGGAAATGCGCCATGCTGCCATCAACAATCCTCCCGGAGACCCGGCCGCTCATGTCACAGTTCGTGAGCAGTTGGGAATGCGGGATGGCGGCTTCGGCATTATGTTTGCCAAAAATATGGTGGACGATCTGATTTATAGCGAGGAGGGTAACGAGGTCACGCTCGTGAAGTATCTCAGCCAGCGAGTTAATCGCGATGAGCTACCGCGTTGAGGAACCCGCTGAGACGAGCGAGGTCCACCAAGTCCTTAATGCGGCCACCTGATTTCAGACAAACATCCGGATTCGAACAGGCGAAGCGTTTCACCGCACTTCACTCGCTTGCGGCGTTGACCCCAAATGCTGCCCCCTTTACTATGAAAGATGTGGTCAATGACGAAGCAGCGTCTGACCATCACATCTTTTTACTGCCCCCTCGTTCAATGGTAGGACAGCTGACTCTGGATCAGCATATCGGGGTTCGAATCCCTGGGGGGCAGCCAATAGAATCAATGATTTGGCAGCCTGATTTACTGAATTAGTCCCTCACTGTGCCGTAAACTGTGCCGAAATTCTGTTTCGCATTGTCTGAATTGCGTTCGTTCACTAGCTCAGCAATGTCTTTCAACTCTGGATGCAGGTATCTCTGCGTCGTCGTCACGCTTTGATGGCCAAGCATCTTTCCTACAAGAACAATATTGCCAGTCTTGTCCAACATGTCAGTCGCGGACGAGTGACGCGCTGAGTACAGAACGATGTCGTCAGGAAGACCGGCATCCTTTCTCGTTTCTGAGAACTGCTTGGCAACAGGGAAGTAGCTGATATGTCCCTTCACACTGCGCTTGGAAGGAAAGACCCATTCGCTCTTTGTCTCTTGCGCCCGTACCCGCAACAAACTGCGAACGCGGTCGCTCAGTGGTACGTGACGCTTGGCATTGTCCGTCTTGCCGTCGGGAACAAAGATCAGGTTCTTATCCCAAAGAACATTATCCCGGCGCATCCGAATCACCTCATCCGGTCGCATCCCTGAGTCCTGCACGATCAGGAACACGTCTTTAAGCGGTTGAGGGGGCACGTCCAGAAAAGCCCTCTCACGCTCTGCCGTGAATATGGCGGTGCGTTCCTTTTCTTTTCTGAGCTTGATCCGGGGAGCCGTTTCCAAAACTTTCCACTCGCGTGCAAGGGACAGCATCCGGCGTAGAGTCCGCAACGCACAATTGGCGTTGAACCCGTGCCGGGGAATTGGAGCAGTTCAGCTTCTAGTGTTGATATTCGATCCAGACGCCAGTCTTTGATGCGCGTCCCAGAGAGAAGACGGCATCCTGTTTCGTAATACCGCTTGGTGTCGGAATCGAGTTGTGACGCTTGGATGTAGGGCAGAAATCGCTCCTCGGCGAAAACGGACAGGATGGGGATCGGTCCCTTTCGAGCCGGTGCCGTGCCTGTTTGCGCCTGTCTGAGGAGTTCTGCGGTTATTTCCATCGCCTTTGCCTTTGTTGTAGCTCCCGTGCTCTTCCTGAATCGTTGTCCGTTAACAGTGAAGTCCGCGAGCCAGTGCTTCGTGCCTCTTTCTGAGCGCTTGCCGGGTGCATTCAACGACCGCCAGATCGGTGAATAGCCCCAGGTTGGAACACACGTGCCGTAAGCCTGGCGGGCGACTGGCACAACGTATTCGCCAGCAATGGCGAAGAAGGATGATCTCCCGTATGATGTAGCTCCGTTCGTATTGACATAGCCGCTCCAGCTCTCAGACACAGCTGCGCTGCTGGCGGCCGAAGTCGTCGTCGATGCTGCTTTCAACTTGGCCAGACAGCGGAGTTATTGGTAACTTCCAGCACTGGAGCAATACGTTCCTTCGATGCCGCCATGGCCTTTCCCACGTGGCAAATGCCTTCGGCTGTTGGAATTGATCCGGTCGCGGGGGGTAGCAGTAGTTTTCCAGTTCCTGATCGGTCGCTTCCAGGGGATTGAACCACTCTGGAGGAGCCGCAATCGTGGTGGCTCCGGGGAGGTTCCTTCACAGGCGTTTCGGAGTTTCTTCAAGTCGCCCGTAATTCGGGAAGTACGCTACGGATTCAGCGCGCTTTTACGGTTGCAACCAAATCTAGCTCTGTAATCAGCCAAAAATTTCATGGCCCGCTTGGACGCTGGGCTAGACGGCCATTTCGCTTCATACTCCCTCAGACGCTCGGATGCTTGATCTTTTAACCAGGCTCGCACCAGGAGAACGGCTTGCGTCTCGTCACGATCTGTCTCGAACCCTGTCTCCAGCCCGGTATCGTAACAGCCAAAAAATAGCCCGCTGGCCGCAGAAAACCTTGCATCTCGTCTGCCAAATAATTGGGTAATTTGCCATTTTTCCCTCATAGTGGCGTGCTCTATTGGACGGTCACGCTCAAAGCAACTGAGTGCTGTGGCCCGGCGTTGGTATCCGCAACGATCACATTAATTGCATATGATCCCGGCGGTGTGCCCGGATTCTTCATATTGCCGCTACCACCGCCACCGCATCCTTGCAGCGACAACCAGCCAGCTGCAAGAATAAGTAACAGGCATGTCGCCCGAAAACGCGAATTCCATCGCCTCGTCTTGGCTGGAGAGATGGCAAGCCCCACCAGCCCTGCTAATGCCAGGCTACCGGCTGGAATCCACGGCACGCCCGCTGGATGGTCGTCATCGCTGCCAAGCCTGGCAACCGCGGCCGTCGTCGAGACAGTCAGCTTACCGGTGATCGGTGAACTGCCCGTGGACGTCAGCGTGCTCGGCGAAAATGTGCAGGTCGCCTCACTCGGCAAACCTGTGCAGGACAGATTGACGGTTCCCGTATAGCCGCCAATTTGGGTAAGGGTCAATGTAACAGTGCCAGACTGACCTGCTTGAATCGTGAGATTTTGCGGGTTGGCTGCTATGGTGAAATCCGGCGCGATAATCGTAATCATCACCGTGCCAGATGCACTTTGAGCGTTGTTGGCGTCACCCGAATATTTTGCCGTTATGGAATAACTGCCTGCGGCTGCGAACGACGCCTGCAGCATCGCCATCCCATTGGCGAGAGTGGCTGTTCCCAATGTAGTTGAGCCGGCAACAAAAGTGACTGACCCAGTTGGATTGACGCCGGAAACAGTGCCCGTCAATGTAATCTGCGCGTTCATGTTCCCGCTGGTTGCTGAAGCCTGGAGAGTCGTTGTGCTGGGGAATAGTGCCGGCGCGGCGGGAGCAGGGTTCTTCTGATTCAGAAGAGGTGTCAAGCCAAAACTGGTATTCGCAAGGATATCAAGCGTCCCATCGCTCGCCGAAGGAGGAGCCTGATTGTTGAGGCGGCCGAGAACCATTGTGCTTGCATAGTTGATGTTGGTCGAGTCCACTCCACTGTTCGGAGTCCCTACGAAATAAGTGTTGGTGTCCGTTGTAAAGTCGCCTTTGCCATCCCCGAGGAAGACTGAGATCTGAGCACCGGCCGCTGGTTGCAGACTTGAATACATTACGACAACGTCGGGATGACCATCACCGTTGACATCGCCGACCGAGACAGACTCTGTCTCTGTTTCTGGCGGCAAAGGCACGGTATAGAAAGGGGTGGTCTGAAATGTGCCGTCGCCGTCTCCCGCGTATATGGCCAAAACCAAGCCTCCCCCAGGGTTGGAAAGGATCACTAAATCTGGATAGCCGTCTCCGTTGAGGTCGGCCAACGCCATAAGCTGGCCCGACGCACTACCCGAAAGATTAAGGGGCTCTTGTTTGAAAGTGCCGTCTCCGTTGCCGAGATAGACCGTGCCACCTGCAGGGATGCTGGAACTCAGGTTAATGCCTTGCCAGATCAGATCAAGCCTTCCGTCCTTATTCAGGTCACCGATAAATAAGTTACTGCCATAAGTTCCCGTAGAAAAATACACCGGCGTACCGAATGTTCCGTCCCCGTTTCCGGGCATAAAAATAAGACCGCCTGGGGGGAAGGGGATATTCATTGGTGCAGCTATAGCCGTAGGGGATAACAAGATCCAGTTTGCCGTCACCATTAAAGTCGCCTGCTACGGCCGCAGAGAGGCCTGCGTCTGAGGGCAGACCGGTAACAGCAATTGCGGTCCCAAAGGTGCCATTTCCGTTGCCTGGATAAATAGACAGGGTGCCGTCATTACCTGTTGGTGCAGGGCATCCTCGGTTACCGGTGACGACTGCCAGATCAGGCTTTCCATCCCCATTGAAATCGCCCATGACAAGCGAGGAGAGACCGCCGCCACCCAGAGAGATGGCCTGGTTCAGAATGGTAAATGTGCCGTCTCCCCGGCCTAGAGCGGAGACTATAGAGCTATCCCCGCTGGCATCCAGCGCAGAGGTCTGGTATACGGCATCGGCGATTCCGTCCCCGTTTAAATCCGCGTAAACCATATTTCCATTGGTGTTCGTTGGTACGGTTGGCACTCCTTGGAATGTGCCCTCCATTTCCATAGAGCAGGTAGAAGCCTGCGCCAGTCGGGGTGCCCAGGGCCTCCAGAAGCAGGTCTGGTTTCCCGTCGCCATTCAAGTCCCCGACGATCGGCACTCCCGACGCGCCGTACGATGCGCCCTGGGTAAACCCGCCCTTCCCATCGCCGCGAAACACCGTGGTAATGCCATTTCCTGACGTAATGAGATCGAGGTTGCCGTCATTGGTGAGCTGAGTCGCAGCCACCGACGGGACCAGCGGCGACGGCTCGATTGACAACGTTGTGCCTTTGGCGAAAACTCCGTTGGAACTGCCCAGGAGTATCTGCACGTTGCCGGGCACGCCCGGTGAGCAACATTCGCTTAGGGCTGTATAAGCGACATCCGTAGCGCCATCATGGTTAAAGTCGCCGACCGCGGCTGTTTGGAAGTTTGTGCTCGTCGGCAGAGCCTGGGTCTGCGCAGCCTGCAGTGTGTCGTCGCCATTTCCGTAGGAGACGATCAGATTTGTGTCGGTCAGGACAAGCAGGTCCTGCTTACCGTCACCATTGAAGTCGCCGCTGACGGGTCCGTAAATGGCCCCTGAGACAGGACCGAGAGAATAATTCTCTGGCGCCCCATAGGTACCTGGCGCGGCACTGCCTTCATTCAGGTAGACGGTCAACGAAGTTGTGTTGCCTAGAGCCGTGACGATCGCGACGTCCAGATAGCCATCGCCCTTCAGGTCGACGAGCGCTGGCGTCGTGTAAGTCCCGCCTTGGTTTGCGTAATAGACGGGCGCCTGGAAAGTGCCGTCGCCTTTCCCAATCAGCACAGCGATGTACCCGGTACAGCTCATTACTACGTCGGGTTTCTTGTCGTTATTCACATCTCCGACAGCGAATGGCCCGGCTCCTATGCTGCTGCAGACCGGCGTATTGATCGTCGTAGGCGCGCTGCCGGCTACATCAAGGGTCACACTTAAGACGGTGCTGGAGCCGCCCTGCCAAGAGGCAAGGTCCAGTTTGCCGTCTCCGTTGAAATCCGCCAGCACGCTGGAGGTCGCAGGCTGACCGATCTTGGGGTGTAACAGGGAAGAGCGGCGCTTGACTTTGCGCCCATGAAATCCCGGCAGAAATCATGAGAATTGCGGGGAACAAAATGCGAGCTGATAAGCGCACTCTCTCAGAGAGCCAGAAGATATGCATCTTGATTCACCCAATTTGAGATGTTGTAGAATTGTATCTCACCTGGTCTGAAATCAAGTTAAGGTCTTTGACCAAGCTATCTGAACCCCGGCGGCTTACTCATAAAGTGGTTTCGTCCGAATTGTGGCCATAGCTTTCTCCGAAGCGACAGAACTACAGTTTCCATCTGTGCGAATTGCGGCATACATGTGGGCGCCCCTCCTCGGCAAGCCTAAGAGCCGTAGGCTCATTACCTAACAAGGGAATCCCGAGCTGCCTATTCCTGCCGGAAAACGAGGTTATCGTAAGTTCTCGGGCTGTTCGACGCTTCGGGATACGCGGGACCTGCTTCGCGCGACGGTCGTTATTTAATACAAGAAAATTGCCCCCCAAAGCCCACGCCACATGTGCAGCAGAGGGGCACCCGTTTTTTTAATACGACCCTGATGGGATGTTCGCTCACATGTCGACCTGCTATGTTGAAGCTAAATAGCAATGAATGACCCCGCTCTCTCTCGATGTATCGACATACAAGCCGCAGCCCATCGGCCCGACGTCCCGGATTATGTCAAACGCGTTCACAGGAATATCCTGTACCGCGTTCGCAGCATTTCAACGTATGCGAATGTCTCCATCCATCCCGACTGGATCGGATCGAATGCCTCTAAAGCAGAAACCACCTCGGCCAGAAGTCTGTCCTGTCGAGATGGCTTGATAATGCCACATTACGTCGTAGACGGAGCTTCTTCCGATTGGTCGGTACTCGGACGGGTTTCCCTGCGCTCACACGGCGGCCTATCCGATGAACTGCTGGAAAAACGGGGTTTCTATGAGAAGGTCACCGATGTCAATAGCTCGTCTTTGGTTTTTCCTTCGTTGGGGTTTTTGTTTTTCGTTTCGGTTGCGACGCATGTTGTTCTCCACCATGTTTCTATACGCACT